>CAYPGE010000045.1:0-32389 GCA_964409865.1 uncultured Pirellulaceae bacterium | reverse complement strand
CATTGCTGCCCGGGGGAGGTTACTTCTGTTTCGTCCTCCCAGGGCACATCTGGGATGTGGGAGGCAGTGTATTCATGCGGCCATTCTTCGCCGACAACAACAGTGGATTTCATGCCTCAGTCGCGACGTCCATCGACGTGCATATTCCTAAGGAGGATTTGCGCAAGCTTGTCAAGTTTGCTGCATTTCTGGAAGAAGTCAAATGAACTGTTCGCCAGGCAAGTCCAGCAAATGGCGTTCGTTCTCGCCGCCCGGGATGAAAACGGTGTCAGGAACGAATGGCACTGCCGCCTGTCTGGCAAGGGTTTAGGTCAAGGAGGGGGGCAGACACGTGGCAGCCTTGTCAGGTGAGAAAGGTGTCAGGAACCGTTTCATCGTGCAAAGCGAAGAGGGTCTCCCATAAACAAAGGCATTCTCGCCATCGTTTTCGTGCTTGAGCTGATGTTCTGGCTGGTTTCGCAGTCCGTTGCCCAGGAAGCGGAATACCGGACATGGACCGACCGCAGTGGTGCATATCAGATGCGGGCCCAACTGGTCGAGTTCAAGGACGGGCAAGTGAAGTTGAAGAAGGAGGACGGCGGAACCGTGTCCCTGCCCGTGGACAACCTGAGCGACGCGGATCGGCTCTTGCTGTGCGGCCCGGATGTCTCCAAGACGTCGCCGGACGCGTCGGGGCCGCTGGTCAAAGTCGTCGCCACCGGCGTGGGGAGCGACGGGCAGACGGCGTTGAAGAACGCCTTCTCGAACGCTCTGGAACAGGCGGTCGGGGTGCTGGTCGACGCGGAGACGATTATTGACAACGATCAAATCATCCGCGATCAAGTGCTGACGTTCACCCGCGGTTTCCTGCAGCAGCATGCCGTGACGGGGCGCTGGCAGGAGGAGGGACTGTGGCACGTCCGCATCTGGGCTTTGGTGTCGGTCAAGCCGTTGAGCGAACGGCTGACCGCCCAGAACATCACCGTCCGGCAAGTTCCTGGGGAACTATTGTGGGGGCAGGCGGTCGTCGAAATCGAGAACGAGGCGCAGGCGGCGGAGATCTTCGCCCGGGCGATGCGCGATTTCGGCATCGACAAGCAGGTCAAGGTGGAAATCGTAGGCGAGCCGGACGTGATCGAGAGGAACCCGGTCACCGCCAAACTGCGGGTCCGGGTAAGGTTGACACCCGATTTTGAGAAGTGGCAACTGCTGCACGGCAATCTGGAGCCGATCCTGAAGAAGATCGCCAGCGTCAGCGCGAGCTTCGCCACGGTCGCGCAACCGCCCAACCCCGACGCATACTACAACATGGTGCTGGACAAGGAGACCGACGAACGATTGATTCAGACGTTGCAGGGCGAAGGCGGCGTCGCCTGCCTGTTCAAAGAAGCCAACCGCACGGGCACCGGGACCTACTGGCAGGCGTTCGGCGTTCCGGCTCCGATCAAGGAAGAGTTGGACCGGTTGGCAGTGCGGAAGTACGACCTTCGAGTCTGCCTGGCAGACGCATCCGGAAACACGCTGGTGCAGCACGAGCACCCGCTGGAAGATCTCACCGGCAACTACAACCACACTCAGTTGATCGACATCCTGGGCCAGGACTACCGGTCGAACTTGACCTTCCAAGCGGACTATCTGCTTGCCCCGGTCATTTTCTCAAATAGCATCTTCGGAGGCAGGCGGCTGTCCTCGTATCGGACGCAATTGGTGTATGAAGAGAGCATCACGCTCAAACTGGACCAATTGCGGGCACTCACCAAGGTCTCGGCGGAGATCCGCGAGCGGACGGCTCCGTAGGGTTCGATTCCGCCCCATCTCGCAGCACCGCGGGTCCTGAATTGAAACCAACTGCGTCCGCGCGGGAAAGGCGAATGGCGTCGACGCGGCCACTGGCGTAGGCCGACCGGTTGCCGATCAGGATCGTGCTTCCGCCGTGTCGCACGTCGCACCCATGCGCAACCTTCGGACTTCGTCGGGCGCGACGGGTTGGCTCTTTAAGTACAGCACTTCGGGACAGAAATCCGCACCGTTGGGCCAGGCAATGGTGTCGAAACTGATCCGCACGGCATCGAACAGCGGCTTCTCCCGAAGCGCCCGAAATACGCCCTTGGACAAATACGGCGCGACGTCAAACACCCGGAATTCTCCGCCCGCGAACGTAAGCAGAAGCTTGTAGTCCACCAACGGAACCACCCCGGTTACAGCCTTAACCATCGTCGAAGTTCCTCCCCTGGTCACCGCAAGGGCTCAATCTTAAACGGAAGCTCACCCTAAGACGCTAATTGCCAGTCAGCTAGCAGATCTTCCTGGTGCAGCTCCGCCCACGCGGCCACCAGCTTGGCCTGCTTCGACGGCAGCCCGCCCTCGATGACCTCTCCGGTTTCGATCACCACGACCGCAGTGTGATCCTGATAGTAAGCGTGGAAGTGGGGCGGGTTGTGTTCCGATGGTGCGCAGTACATTCGGATGATAATCCCGTAGAACATTGAAATGGTCGGCATCGCTGGGCTCCAGTACAACCGTTTCCGCCACCTTCACGATATCCGTCTGGTCCGCGCCGTTCAACCTATCGCATTCGCGGACGCGGCGACAAGCAAGAGTGCCTGTCGCCGCGGGATTTTCCGCAGGGCCGTGTCAGCTAGTTCGACGCGGCCTTGGCCTGGTCCAGCAATTGCTGAGCCCGGCTGCCGGGGTCGCCGCCGACTTGGGCGTCGACGATCTTCTGCATCGCCTCGGCGACGGCCTTGGGCTGCTGGCCAACCAACTTGGCGGCGATCGCGACCGCCGCCTTGGCCGCGTCATCTTTCAAGCTTGCCTCGGACACGTAGGAAGCTGCCAGTTGCAGCGTCTTCTCCGACGGGATCCGGCTCAGAATGTCCAGCGCGATGCGTTTGTCCTCGTCGCGTTTGGCCGTCTCCATGGCCGTGTGGAACATGGCCAGCTTGACATCGTCAGCCAATTTCAACTGGCGGGCGATGCGGATGTAGCCGCGCAGGGCGCGGACCCGGTACTTGTTCTCCGGGTCGGTCTTGGCCAACTCGAGCAGCGCGTCGGCCGCCTCGGGGTTGGGCCATTCGCCCAGGACCTTCGTGGCGGATTCCTTCAGCGTTGCGTCGCCGGACCTGGCTGCATCGGCGACCGTCTGGAGCGCTTTCTTGCCGCTCATTCTGCCCAGCAGTTCCAGCAGGTAGGCCTGGTTGTTTGCCGAGGCGCCGCGGAGGCACTCGGCCAGTTTGGCCGCCGCGCCGTCGCGGTCGGCCATGCGCAGGGCAGCCATCCTCAAGGCGGTTTGTGCCGCTTCGGTTTCCGGCGTCTTGCTTGCCGCCAGGGCCCGGCTGGTGAGCAAATCCAAGTCTTTGAGTTCGATCAACTGCCCCAGCGCGCTCAGAGCCGCCAGCTTGACGGCTTCGTCGCTGCTGCTCAACGACTCGCGGATCTGGCCGGCCGCTGCGCCAATTCGCCGCGCTCCGGCCAACTCGAACAAGACGGCCTTCGTCTTGGCGTCGGCATCCGCCAGCTTGGCCAGGATCGCGGCGTCCGCTTCCTGCGCCTTGAGTGTCTTCAAACCCTCTTTGGCCGCTGCCGCCGCCGCGCCGTCACCCAGGGCGGCATCCAGCAGAATCGCGACGGCGGACGCATCGCCCAGTTTCGCCAGCACCACGATGGCCGCTTCGCGAACCGCGGGCGACTCGTGCTTGGTCGCCGCCAAAACCATGGGCAGCGGGGCCGCTTCTTTGCGATCGCCCAACGCCCGCAGCAGCAACGCCTGTCTTTCCGCGGGCAGTTTCTCCAGTTCCTCCGCCAGGGTCGCCGTGACATCCGCCCCCGGCATCCAGCGGGCGACGGACAGCCCCAGCTTGAAGTTGGCTTTGTCCGCAGAGCGGATCTGGGCCAACAACAGGTCCTTGGCTTCCGTCTGCTGCAAACGGAACACCCCGTCCAACGCGCCGATCTGCATGTACTTTGGCACGTCCGCCTTGGCGACCGCCTCGTACACGGCGACCGCCTCGGCTTTCTTGCCGGCGGCGGCCAGTTCTTCGGCGCAGGCCAAGGCCCCGTCGCCCAGGCAACGCTTGACAGGCGAGTCCTTGCCGATCGCCCCGGTCAGAAATGCCGCCGCCTCGACCGTCCCGATGCGCCCGACGGCGTGAGCCGCGGCGGAGGCCACCGGCTTGTCCGCACTGCCCGTCAGGTCCGTGAGCAGCTGCAGGGCTTTGGCATCCTTGCGTTTGCCGATCGAGTTGATCACGCCGACCAGTTGCCGGCCTGTCAGTTTGGAGGCGGCCGCGCGGAGCGCTTCATCGACCGCCGGATCCGGAATGGCCTCCAGCGCGAAACGGGCGTACAGATTCAGCTTTTCATCGGGCAACAGCGCGGCCAAGGCCGGGACGGCGTCCTGGGTGCCGATGACCGCCAGCCGCTGACAGGCCTTGGCTTTCTCGAACGTGGACGCATTCGGATCTTTGACCAGTTCGACGAGTTCGGAGGCCGGCTTGGCCATGATTTCCTTCGAGTTGCTTTGGGCCAGGACCGAACCGGCCCAGAATGTGGCCGATAGGGCGGCCACCACTAGCGTCGTAACAAATCGTTTCACCAACATCAGGATTTCTCCTCTGGTATGCAAGTGCTCAGTTATCTTCTCGTGGGACAAGTGACAAAACAACGGCCGGGATTGGGCCGAGAATTCAAGGCGCATCCGCGGCAGGTGCCTGAAATGGGCAAGGGAATATCGGGCAAGGGAATTCTGGGCAAGGGAATTTTCGATTTCTTGTATTCCTCTGCCCCTCATTCCTTTGCCCCCAATTCCTTTGCCCTCCGTTTTCTGCTCTCCGTTCTCTGCTCTACACGTGCCACGGGTCGCGCAGGGCCCGCGAGCGCATACGGTTCGCCTCCGGGTCGTTCGGGAATTCCACCTTGACCGGATCGAACTCCAGCGGCCGGCCCAGTTGCCAGGCGATGTACGCGCAGTGGCAAATGATGTGGCTCATCGCCACCACGTTGGCGTTCCCGTTCGCCGGGCGGCGGGTCTTGATGGCGTCGATCCAGTCCTTGACGTGGCTGACGGCCGACGTGCCGGCTTCGGTGAACTGCCGCTGCTCGGCGCGGAGGGCACCAGAGGAGAATTCGAGCCGGCCGCTGTCGCCGGTTTCCACCCAGCCGTCTTCGCCTTCGTAGCGGGCGCTGCACGTGCCCAAGCCCATCCAGCCTTCGTCGCGCATGACCAGTTTCAGGCCGTTGGAGTACGTGGCGATGCAGCCACTGGGCGTCGGTTCGTACAGCACGGGCATCAGCGTGTCGTTGGTGCCGGCCCAGTTGCAGAGATCGACCGTGTGGGCGCCCCATTCCAGGATGCCGCCGCCGTGAAAGTCAAAGAATCCGCGCCAGCCGCCTCGCGTGTACGCACTGTTGTACGGCCGCCAAGGCGTCGGACCGAGCCACAAATTCCAATCGCACTCGTCGATTCCCGGTTCCGGCTCGGCCGGCAGCCAGTCATGGCGGACCGCCGGGTTCAGCGTGTTGGCATGCACGGTGGTCAGTTTGCCCAGTTTGCCGCTGTGGCACAATTCGGCGGCGAACTGGAAATTCAGAATGCTGCGGCGTTGCGTGCCGGCGGTGTAGATGCGGTTGTAACGCCGCATCGTATCGGCCAGGGCTTGGCTCTCGGCGATGGTCATCGAACACGGCTTTTCGCAGTAGATGTCCTTGCCCGCTTTGGCCGTGTAGACCGAAGCCATCGTGTGCCAGCGGTCTCCGGTGGCGATCAGCACGGCGTCGATATCCTCGCGCGGCAGCATCTCGCGGAAGTCGCGGTACATCGCCACGCCGGGGCCGTATTTCTGCTCCGTCCGCTGCTTGACGCCCTCGCGGCGAGCTTTCTGAGGGTCGGCAATCGCGACGAATTGAATCACGGGTTCTTCCATCATGACGCCGAGCACGTAGCCGCCACGGCCGCCGATTCCCAATCCGGCCAGGGCAATTCGTTCGCTGGCGGCGACTCCCCCGTCCAGACCTAACACACGGCCGGGAACGATCATCGGTAGGGCGAACAGGCTGCTCGCCTTGGCGGCGGTCGCCAGAAAACGCCGCCGGTTCGTCGTCGATCTCTGCTGAGGCATGAGGCTGCTCCTTTCGGTAGGAAAGACACGATTCGAGTGTGTAACTGTTGTAAACTGCGGGGCGGAAAGGGGGAAGACCCCTGGCGGGAGGCGGGAGGCGGGTCGCGGGATACGGGGTGCGGGTTGTGGGACAGGGCCAACGCATGACCACGGTAAGTGTGTAGGACGCCAGAAGCCCGGCTTTTTCGAACAGCCCGCCTTCCGGGCCGACTCGAGGGTTACGATCTGGCGATTGTCTTTTCTGCCTCCTCCCGCAAGAATGGCGGGGTCTGAAGCCAACACCGGAGATACGACATGACGCAGGTGCCTGTGACAACCGACGACGGCGAACGCTACCTCGCCCTCAAGACCGTGATGCTGCCGCGCGACACCAATCCGCACGGGACGATTTTCGGCGGGGTGGTCCTCAGCCACATCGACCTCGCAGGCGCCGTCGGCGCGCATCACGAAATCCGCAGCCGGAATTGGCCGGACCAGGCGCTGGTCACGGTCGGCATGAAAAGCATCGAGTTCCATCGCCCGGTGTGGGTCGGCGACATCGTCAGTTTCACCACCCGCGTCGTGCGGGTCGGCCGCACTTCGCTGACCATGCACGTCAGCGTGGACACCGAACGCGACGGGGCCGCCGTCCACTTGACCGACGCCGAGGTCACCTTTGTATCGGTTTCCGGACCGCCGCAAGACCAGCGTCCGGTGCCCCTCCGCGGCGAGACAGCGCCGACGCCTCGCGCCAGCTCGATGCCGGACGGTCCGCGAACGTGAGATGCGGAACAGATCGGGTGGGCGGGAACGCATTCCGCCAGACGTTGTGACGCTTCACGGAGTGTGCGCGTGGCTCGGTGTGCGCAATCGGGCAATCAGCACATACGATGCCGTCATGACCAGGACTAATCCGCACACGCCGGCCGGCAGGAGGAATAGCCAGGCCGTTCCGATCACCGCGGTCAGCCAAGGCCAGTAGCGCTGGGCGAGTGCGGCAGCATTGGGGCGTCTGAGAACTTGAATCACAACGATGGCCAGCGTCAGGCACAGGGCGGCCCAGACGACGGCGGACAGCGCGCGGGTCAGGTCTTCGTGGCGGGCGTGCAGGACCAGTCGCGGGTCGCCGTGCAGTTTGCGGAAATGGTACGCGGTCCCCGCCAGGGCCAAGTCCAGGTCCATCGACAATCGGCCCGTTGCGGCAAAGTCTGCCGGGGCGGACGGCGGAGCTGGTCCCTCCGCTGGCGGCGGCTCTGCCGCTGGTTCATCAACGGCAGGCGGCAAGCCGGCAGCCGCTTTCTTCGGCTCGGCTTCTTGCTGTTCCGGAGGTTGTTTCGGGGCAGCCTTGCCGGCCGGTCCCGCTCCTTCCTGCTGCGTCGTCTTCAGCTTGGCCAACTGCTCGGCCGCCTGCTTGCGCAAGTCGCCTCGCCGTTCTTCCGGACGGTCGAGATCCTGGCCCGGCAGCTTCTTCACGTCCTCTTTCGGTGCGGCTTGGCCGGCTTCCGTCCTGTCCAGATCGCGATCGAAGATCATCTCCAAACCGCGATCGAGATCGCCGATGGGCTGGGTGCCTTCCGGCCCCGTCCGCTCGCGTCCGAAATACCAGGCCGCCTCGTCATCCGCCCGCCTGGTGTCGGGCTTCAGTTCCTCCAAACGCTTGATCTCCGCTTCGATCTGCTGAGCCTGCTGTTGCACGTCCGCGGCGATGGGCGCGCCGACTTGACCGGTCTCTTGAGCGTAGTCCTGCAGCTCAGAACCGATTTGCTGGAGGCTGGACCAGGCTTTGGTCCGCGCGGCCGACTTGCCTTTGCTGCTGGCCACCTGTACGACTTCCCGCAGTTCATCCAGGAACGAGAGCTTCCGTTCCTCCTGCTGGTACGCAGCGGCGACCTCCTCCAAATTGCTCCCGCGTCTCACCATGCGGACGCTGTACTCAGGCGGCAGGAGGACCGTCCACAACGTGCGCGAGACGGGAACGCCGCTGAGAATCTGCGGAGCCGGCGGCCGGACCTGCGTCCAGCGGCCCAGAGGCGAGCCGAGCTGGCCTGCATAGATCAGGACCACTTTGGACGAAAAATCACCGGCCGAGGTCTTCTGCAGCGGCAATAACGTGATCGGCCGGCCCTGGCGGCGCACTGTCGCGGGACGTACGGGCTGACCGGAAACGTGAAGGGACCATACCTGACTGTCCCTCGGCAGTTCCAGTTCCAGGAACTGCAGCGTCCAGTTGCGGATGTTGTAGGCGGCGCGGGCGCGATAGCGGCCGTCCGCACAAACGACCGTCGTCAAGTCGGCCAGAGTAATCGTGGCCGCCAGACCGGTCTCCTGCTGGCGCACCTGGCGTTTCCACGTCAGGACCGCGTCGTCGCCGGTAATCCGATACGCGGCGACGGCTTGCCGGCGGACAGGATCCGCCAGCGTCCCCGGCACGTCGGCGATCGAGATCGGGGCCGCACTGCGGATCGCGGACGTGGCGATCTCGTCCCCAGTCAGGTTCTCCACCACAACGTGACTTCGCGACCGTTCCACATCCGCCAGCCGGATGACGGCCCCGGGCACGGTTCCATCGTCCGGCAGCGGCAGTGTCTGAATCAAGTGCAGACGATAGGTTCCTTGCACCGGCTGCTGCAGTTCGATGTCCCAGGTGCGCCAGGCATCCGCGGCGCGTGAACGGACCTGCCGGATTTGATCGCCCTGCAGATCAAGATCGTCGCCCAGCCAGTCTGGCGTTGCGATCTGAAACCGTGAACGGCCGGCTTGCCGGACCTCGAAACTCACTTCGCTGATGTACGCCACGGCGCCCTCCCGGACGCTGACGATCGTCGTGACGTCGCCGTTGCAGCGCGACGCAGCCGGAGACAGCCGCAGTCGCAGGTCGTCCGGCGGTGAGGCAAACTCAAAGGCGTAGCGTACCGGCCGGTCGCCTTCCGGCCGCAGCACGCTGTCGAGTGCGGCCGGATCGATGGGCCGCACGCCGCTGTGCTTGGTCACCACGGCCTCCAGATCGTCGTCCAGATAGACCGCCAGTTGGCCGCGCTGAGCCTGGACGTCCCCCAGCCTGACGCCGGGCACTGCAAACTCGGCCTGCGTCGAGTCGCGTGTCAGCGTGCCACTCACCGCCAGGTCCAGCCGGCCGACGGCCGGTTCCTGCAGTTCCACTTTCAGGCGTTGGCCCTTGTCGTCGCGATCGAGAAACCATTCCGCGCCTGGCGGAACGCGAACTTGGGAGACGCGGAGCAGACTCGGCAGCCGGATCACGAAAGACGGCACGGGAGCGCCCGTGACGCGTACCGTCAGCAGGCTCCGCAGAGTTGCCTGACGTGCCGTCACGGCCAGGGCCGTACGGTCGAATACTGCCACCTGCGGCTGTTGGTGCTCCACCAGCAACTGCAGCCGCCAAGGCCGGGAAGTGTACCGGTAGGCCGACAAGAAGGCACAGCCATCATTCGTCGGTTGGGACTCGGTGCCAGCCGGGGCGACGGGGTCGGGACGGAGTCCCAACCTACTTTGGCCGCGGTCATCGGCGGCGCGGAAGTCCAGGTCCGCGCGGTCGATCTGGTCCAATCGTTCTGCCTGACCGACGCGCACGCGGTAGTGGCTCGAACAGCCGATCGCGATGCGTCCGGTTTCCCGTGCCACTCCCAACGGCTCGATGGCGTGGATGTCGATATCCCCCGTCACCTGACGATCGCGGCGGATGGCCTGGATGTCCAGATTCGCGCCCGCTGTCACTTCGGTCTTGAGTGAGACGACAAGCCGCTGCTGTCCGGGATCGGTGCCGGCGGCAGGGTCGGTTTCGATCGACCAATCCGCCACTTCCGCGCCGTCGACGCGCTGGACAGCTACGTCGGCCGGGATGCGCAGTTGCAGTTCGCGGACCGCTCCCTGCTGAACTTGATAGTGCAGCTGGCTGTGCAGATGGACGCCCGAGTCCAGCACGTCGATCATCAGGGCGTGGTCCACGCTGATCAACTGCCCCTGCCGCATCTCGACACGGCGGGGCTGCCAACGGATCGACAGATCGTCGCCGGCGCCCAGCGGGATATTGAGGAACTCGCCGCCGGCCGCCTCTGGTAGCATGGCTCTCCAGAGCCGTGTATCGACTTCCGTTGTCGCGTCGGAGCGATCTGCGGCGCTCGACTTGACTGTGCTTTTCTTGTCAGCTCGCAGCACGTCCCGACGCCAGCCGCCGGGACACCCGCCGACTTGGACCTCCAGATCATCCGCCGGCAACAGGAACCGCAGGCAGCCCGTCGACACGCGACGCAAGGGTACGGTCATCTGGCCAGTGGCCCCCAAGCGGCTGACGGGCACACTGAATCGGACATCGACGACGTGCAGACCGCGCTCGCGGAGGTAGATTGCGGGTTGGTCGCCCGCCGGGGGTGAGACCAGACGCGTAGTCATCGGGGTCGGCTCCGGCGCTGTGGCCGGTTTCCCGACCGAGCCAGCGGGCTGACCTGGCGCTGTGGCCGGTCTCCCGACCGAGCCACTGGGCTGACTTGGCGCTGTGGCCGGTCTCCCGACCGAGCCACTGGGCTGGCTTGGCGCTGTGGCCGGTCTCCTGACCGAGCCACTGGGCTGACCGGAGGTCTCCTTTGGCGCGGGAGACCTGCGGTCGGCGGTTTCGGCGGGGTCGGAGACCCGCGCCGAACGCTCGGCGGAGACCCGCGCCGAACGCTCGTTGGCCGGGCCGTCCCCAGCCAGGGTGGCGGGCTGTCCGTTGATCTCGATTTTTTCCAGGGCGACTTTTCCAAGGGGCAGCGTGACCGGCACCCATCGATCGACCAGCTGATGGATCACCAGGCGGCCATCGAAGCGGGCGACGTCGCCCTGAATCCGCCCCACGTATTCGGCGTGGCTGACCATCGCCGGGACGTCCGGAGGTGCGGTGTCCGGCTTCTCAGGATGCGCGAGCTTCCAGAGACGCAGGAACTCGTCGTGCGGCAGGTAGACTTGCGTGTTCTGCAGCGGCTCGTCCTTCGCCGGGTCGTAGGGGATGTACAGCGTCAGGTCGCGTTGACGAACTTGCTCGGTGGAAACTTGGCTCTTGGACGCCGGGACTTTTTCTTCCGCGAGGCTCGTGCCGGCAGTCCACATCACGCTGATGCCAATCGCCATCGCTGCCGCCGTTGGACCCGGCGCGGGCTCTTTGATCGCCGTCACGATCTTCAGCAGGCACCATAATCCAGCCCCTGCCAAAGCCCCCAGCAGCAGTCCATCCAGCACCGGTGTCCAGGCCAGCGGAACGAGCCCCGACAGCCCGATCGGCAGGGCCAGTCCGGCGACGAGAGCGATCCCGCGCCGGGCTCCGGACCCTCGCCGCCCTGCCCAGGCGGCCAGCACTACGGCGGCGAAGACCAGCCATTGCAGGGTCGCGGCGAACGTCCTGTCTTGCAGGCCGAGCACGAGTTCTCCTGCGCCGCCCTCTCGCTGAAAACGAATCGCTGGGCTTTCGGGCCTTTCGATCGCGACACGCAGCGAGAGGCGGGCTCGTTCACCACCCTCGACACGCGACTGCGGCGGAACCTGGACCGGCAATTCTTCTTTGGGAGCCTCTGGTGCTGGTGTCAGAGGCTCCGCTGCCTCTTGCTCCTTGGCCGGCGGCGCAGGTACACGGGACGCCGGAGGCGGAGGGCCAGTCGCCGCTCCTGACCGAGTCGCCGTGTCTTCCCCGCCGTCCAGCTTGATCGTTTGTCCGTCCTGGGCGACGGCCAGTCGGCGCAGCATCTGCGGGTCGGTGGTCGAATGGATGAACTGCACCGATGCGTCGGCCATCAGGACCAGTCCGCCGCCGGGGTGGTGGCTCCAGGTCTTTCTTTCAATCCACTCGTCGATGCGGCGTGCGGTGCCGGCGCCACCGGCAAACCAGGGGCCTCCGTCCGTGACTTCCGCTACCATGATGGTGTTGCTGGTGCCGTCGGTGATCTCCTCCAAGCGAAGTCCGCGGTCCAGTCCGATGACCCCGCGCGTGGTGCGGAACCCGGGCGTGGGACGAATGCCCGTGATCGCCACGTAAGAAGTCTTGCGGAATCCGCCGGGTGTGGCCATGGGCGCCGGATCGGAGGGGCAGCACAGCCAATCGGGAAAGGCGTTCTGCAGCAGGGGAGCGTTATGTGGGTCATCGCAAGGCAGATCCAGACGCAGCTTCTCGTACAGGTTTCGTTGTTCCATGAAAGGCAAGATGGCCACCATCCAGCTGAACTGCCGCTCGCGCGGCACGTCCGGAGGACCGATCGCTGCGGGCGGAAACTGCCCGTACACTTCGTGGTAGTTGTGCAGCCCCAGGCCGATGTTCTTGAGGTTGTTGTTGCACTGCGAACGCCGTGCGGCCTCGCGCGCCGATTGCGTGGCCGGCAGCAGCAGGGCGATCAGAATGCCGATGACGGCGATGACCACCAACAGTTCCAGCAGGCTGAACCCGCACCCTTTGCCGGTCCTGACCAGCGCGCACACGACCGCGACGATGACGGCCGCAATCAGACCGCCGAATTTCCAGGGCAGCGCGCCCGTGCTGCGCCGTGCAATCGACTCCGCCAAGCCCGTCACCAACGTGGGGCGAGTGGGCGGCGTTTCCGGACGGAAATCGCCGTCGGCCGAAACCCAATCTGCCCCGTCAGGCGGGTGAACGTACCACGTGGTACTCAGCGTCGGCATCGAAATTTCGGGAGCCCGGTGGCGGATGATCTCGGTCCGCAACTGCCCCCAGAAACCACCCGAGTTTGCCCGTGGGCTGTCTGTCTCGTACAACAGCGACAGTTCGCGTGCCTCGTTGACGGAGGCCGCCTGAGTTGCCGGCAAGGGAACCAGGTAAGTGCCTTGGTTTCGCCTCACTTCCACGGGCTCGTTGTCGAGCGTCACGGACCACAAGTCGGCGCTGTGCGGCAAGGTCACAGGTACCTGTTGCAGGTTGAGGCTGCGCAGCGAGAATCGCGCCTGGTGGCGTGTTCGCCCCTCTTGCCCGACGACGCTGACGATCTCGGCCGCTTCGCAGATCCCGGCCAGGACGGACTCCGACGCGTGGCGCGTGGCCGAGATCGTCAGCCGGTAGGGCAAGTGCTGGTACTGGTAGGCTGCCACGATCCGCTGGCGCGGAACGTACGCTTTGGGCTTGAACACATCCGCCGGATCCACCGCGCGCAGGTTCTCGAAATGGTCGTCGATCTGCTGGTCGCCGGCGGCTTCCACGGCCACCATTCCGCTTTGCCGTGAAACGTCCTGCAAAACCAAAACGGGAACGGCGATCGGGGGGCCGGCCTGGGCAGCGTCCGATTCTGCCGTGACGGGTGCATCCTTGCCGGCAGCTCTATTACCATTCGAGGTTGGCACGGAAAACGTCTGCCCGAAATCCACGGCCAGTGTCAGGTCGCCTGTTACCGGCCGGTCGAGGACGATTTGCCACAAGGTGAGTTCCTCGCCCGTGTTCGCTCCCCGCGGCAACGGGCTGTGCCGTTGCTCGATAATTCGCGCCGGCGAGTCCACCGAGACGATTTGGATTTTCTCCCCGACTGCCGCGGGCAACGTAAAGCGGACCTGCCGCAGCGTTCCGTGCCGGACGTGCAAGTCGAGTTGATGGTGTACGTCCAGCTTGCCACGGTCCAGACGCACAAACGCCAGCGTTTCCGCCGCCACCTTGGCCGGTTTCGAGCGCACGTGCAGCCGGCCACTGACTCGCGCGCCGTCCTGATAACGGTACTGCAAAGCAGTCCCCGAAGTGGGAGCAGCAGCACCGTCCGGCCGGTCGGCGGCCACTGGCTGCAGATCGTCGGACAACTGCGACACCAGCAACTCGATGTCCGGCGGGGCCTGGACCAGCAGCGTGCCTTCCAACTCGTCGGCACCGGCCAATCGCAGTTCGGGCAACGGAATGTCGGTGAAGCCTTCGTCGCGCTGCAACCAGCCATCCGGGTGCCGCTGGGCCGTCAGGGCAATCTCAAGCGACTGGCCGGGAATCAGCGGCTTGGGAAGTTCGAATCGGATCATCTGCAGCGCTGCATCCGCAGCCGCATCCGCAACCGCATCGACGCCGCCCCCCGGCGCCGATTCCCACTCCACGCCTTGGCCCGCCGACAGCAAGGAAGTGACTTCCCATTCGCGCGGCAGGAGCATTTCAATATCAAAGAGCGGCGCGTGACGCGGTTCGACCGCGACGCTGCCCCGCAGCACAAGTCCGGCTCGATTCACCTCGACCAACGCCGCCACCGACGCCTGCAGGGTCCGGCGCCGTGCTGTCACGCGCAACGGCAAGCGGAAGTGCTCGTCCCAAAATGAGAATTCCAGCGCCGCGGGTCGGTTGGGACTCTGGCCCGACTGGGTCGGGACAGAGTCCCCACCGGTGACGTTGCACGGCACGCCACCCGGCCTGATGCCGGCCAAAGCACCGACCTCGACTCGCAGCGACGACGAGGCAGTCAGCGACACCTGCCCGGCATGCGACGCGGCGTCCAGTACTTTGACCGTTGGAAGTTGCCATTCCGCATCCAAGGGCACAGGGGCCAATCCCAGCAACCGGACGGCGCGCCGGCCGAGAAACGGTTTCCGGTACGTGAGCGCGACCGCGGCGGGACCGCTGGCCTGCTTCCGGATCGTCCATAGCGCCAGCTCCGGCGACTCGACCTCGGCGACTTCCACGGAGGCCGGCAATTCAAGCTGAAAGGTGTCCTGGGCGCGGGCGTACACGTCCAGATCGAGGACGACTTCCCAACGCAGTCCGGCCGGTTCGATGTGGCCGACGGCGCGGCTGGTGACCAAGACCAGGGGCGTGCGGTTCCCGCCCGCAGAACGGTCGGACAGTACCAGCGGCATCCGGCCCGTGTGGTCGACGGCCACGCGGAAGATCTGCTGCCCCCGATCCGTGCTTTCGGATTGCAGCATCGTCTCGCCAACTTGCAGTTGCTTGCCCTCGGGCAGCCGAATCCACACCTCGGACGCCGGCACCGGGGGCAGCTTGAGCGTAGCAGCAAGGTCGCCACCGCGGCTCGCCAGAGGAGCCGACATCTCCAATTCCAGTTCAAACCGGCCTTCCTTCTCCAGCACCAGAAACAGTGTGCCGTCGTCCTTCAGGCCCAGCCGCGCCGGCTGCCCGCCCAGTTGCGCGGACTCGATCGCCAGTCCCCCGAAGGGCAAATCGACCAGCTGCAAATCGCCGCGCAACTTCGCGATCTGGATGCGGCCGCTCAGTCGCAGTTCGCGGTCCGCCAGCTGCGCCTCGTACGCGGCCTGCGTCAGGACCGCGTCCGCTGGCGGCATGGTTTCGGGCTGCGCGTGACGCTGGGCTTGCCGCCACAAAGCCACAACCTTGTCCCGCGGCATCAGCACGCCTTGGGACGCGCCGTCAAACAGCACCTGCAGTTGATCCGACGGAATGTAAACATTGCGAATTCGCGACGGACCTTGAGTCACCTGAGCTGCGGCAAGCGAAGGAATCACACACAACAGAAACAGTGCCGGCCACAGGCAGACGAGCGCGTTCGGCGCGGGTCGCGCGTTCGGCGCGGGTCGCGCGTTCGGCGCGGGTCTCCGACCCCGCCGAAACCTCCGACCGAAGGTCTCCAAGAATCCAGGAGACCTCCGGTCAACCGCGTGGCACGGTCGGGAGACCGGCCACAGCGCAGCCCGCAGAACGTCCACGCTGCTCTGGCAGCCCAGCGTTTCACCGCTCATCGCTGCCCCCTTCCGGTTTGCCAGTCTTTTCCTGGCGATCGTCCGCAACCGGTGCATCGACCGATGCCTGACTCGCTCCAGACGCCCCCGCTGCGGCGCTGTCCACCACGACCGCGACCGGCACCGTCGCGGCTTGTTTCCCCGGCGATGGCAGCGCCCAACCGGTCCGGCGAACGTACAACAACCAGACGACCAGCCAGACGGCAATCACGCCGGCGATCCCCAACCGCGCTGCCAGCAGCCAGCTGTTGATGATCGAAGGTTCGAATAGACCGGCGAACAAGACCCCGAAGGCCAGCGTCAGGACCACGAAGACTTTGGTCTCCAGGGAGAACATCAGCAGCACGACGCCGGTCGCCAAGGCGATCAGGCTGGCGATGGCCGTCATCGTGGGGATGTGCCAGTAGCCGATCGCCAATTCCGTGGAACCGGTCAGGTTGCTGAACAGGTAGGTCGTGCCGGCGACCTGGAAGTCGAACGACGAACTGTCTTTGGGAAACCAGCTTTCCGGGTTGTCGGCGGCCTGGATCATCGCCCGTGAATCCCACATTCCGACTCGGATGTGGCTGGTGAATCCCGCGGGGTCGCCCACCAGGCGGTACTCCTTCGGCACCCAGAGCCGCACGTACGTGGTTTGGAATTTGACGCCTTCCTCGAATCGCGGCAGCGGCAGGCGCAACAGGCCGTTGACCTCCAATTCTCCCTTGTCCAGTCGCGGTGTTTCGAAGACGGCAGCGATCTGGAATGGCTCGTCCGAGTCGGCGGTACGCGACACGTTGATGAAATACGTCTTGTCCGCAGGATCGCCGCCCGGCACATCCGGCGCTTTTTCCGGCGCCACGGTTTGACCTGCCACGGTGATGCCCAAGATCCGCGGATTGCGCAGGGTGACGGCCAATCGCTGCCGCTCGCTGGACTTGACCTCGTAGCGGGCGCGCACCGTGAGCGGACCGTCTTCCGTAACCACGGCCTCGACGTACGCACGCTGAACCACGGTTTTGACTACGTCCTGAAGTTCATGCTTGGTTACCCTGAGCGTCAATCGCGCCGGATGTTGGTAATAACGGTACGTCAGGTGCGGCTGGGCCGTGCTGATCGGCTGCGACAATTCGCGGGGATCGATCTCTTCCAGGCCCGTCGCTGTCGCCGCCACGGACAAGACGCGGTCTTTGTGGATCGCGATCTCGCCGGTTTCGCGGTCCACGTCCAGCGCTTGGATCGGCTGCAGTTCCCACTGCGCACCCTGATCGGGAATGCTGAGCCTTTGGTCATAGCTTGCGGTGAACGTGCGCTGGCCGATCGCTTCGGAGTGCAGCACAATCGTCCATTCCACCGTGCCGTCGCCAGCGGCGGGTTCGGACTTGCGCCGTTCCTTGATTCCCTCTCCCTCGATCTGCAGGCGATCGGACGCGGGCGCCGGCACCGCGATCCGGAGGGTGTCCGTGCCGGCGAACTGAATCTGGTATTGAAGCGACGTGGCGACTTGGACCACATCTTCCTTGATGGTGGCGACCGTGGCGACGGTGGCCAGCGTGCGCCGCGGGCGCTGGGAGATTGTCTGCACGATGTGGACGGGCCGCGTAACGAACGAGAACGCGGCGGCCAGCGTCGAGCCCTCGGGGACCTGTGGCTGGAAGTCCTTGGCGGCCAGGTCGGCGGGCGTGGCGGCGCGCGCGGCCTGCAGTTGCGCGGCGTCGGTCTTGACCTCCAGCGATTCCGGTGCCATCACCGCCACCAAGCCCTCTTCACGCGTTGCATTCAGGGGCTCGATCAGCGGCAGCGCCAGTTCCCCGGCCGGCGTGTCGCGCGTCTGGCCGGCGGTCACGATGACCGTCAACTCGCCCAGTCGCTGATTGGTGAAATACACCGTCAACACCTGAGCCGCATCGGCCGCAGTGACCTCGAACCGTTCCAACGATTCCGTGCGGACGTCGTCGACTTGAAACCCGGCCGGCAGCCGGAAGGCCAGCGAAAAGACCCCGGACCGCGAAACCTGGTACTGGAACTCGCCGCGCGTGGTCAGTCGCGTCTTGTCCAGCAGCACCGACAGGCGACTGGCGACGACCAGGCGCGGTTTCAGCTGGGAGGCGACCACCGAGAGCTTGTGGTCCGGCGTAAAGAACTTGTAGAACGTGCTGCCGGGTCTCTGGAGCGCTGACGGAGCGTCGGCCGCGTCGATGCGCGTGATCGACTCGCGTTCGACATACTCCAGGCCCACGTCTTCGGCGCTGCGCACGGCCAGGATGCCGCTCTCCCGCGCCACGCCGACGGCCCGCACCTGCCCCACCTGGAACGCGTCCTCGGCGATAGGCGCTTCCGTGTGCAATTCCAGACGGACCGTCCCGGTCGCCGGGGCGTGCAACCGCACCCGCACCCGTTGGCGGTCCTCGGCCGTCTCGGTCTGCCAATCGCGCAGACCGGGGACCTGGACGTCCAGCAGACGCTGATCCGCCGGCACTTCGACAACCAGGTCGCTCAGCGACCCGCGCAGGATTTGGTAGTCGAATACCGCGTGGGTGTGAACGACGCCATCGCCCACGTCGACGGCGATGGTATCGATGACGTTGGCCAGACCGGCCGCCTGATCGGTGCTGCCTGACTTGGGTGTCCAACTGACCGTGAACTGGTTCGTCGACCCCAAGACAGCGCGGACGCCCGTGGTTCCCTGGGGATCCGACCGCAGCTCGGAAGTGCGCTGCGGATGGACTTGCACCGCCAGGTCCTTCTCCGGGATCTCCAGCTGCAGGTTGCTGACGCCCACGGGCGGGCACTCCAGCGCGAAGCTCCTCCCCTCGGTCGCCGATTTCACTCCGGTGACCAGGCTCAGCTGGATTCGGTGTTTGCCCTGTCCCCGCACCAGCAACTCGTATTGCCCCTCGCCGACGCCGCGGAGCAACACGGCGCCGTCCTCCGAGCGTGCCGAACCGATCGCGGCGTTGCCGAACTGCACCGGCATTCGAGCCCAGTCCGCACTGAGCACCTCGACATCCAACGTGACGTCCAGTTCTACCAGTTCGCCCTTGACCGCCCCGACATAGTCCGCACGCGTGATGACGCCGTTGACCGGCGGCTGGGTCGGCCCCTGGTCGGGCTGGACCAGGCGATTCCACATCTCCAGGAACTGCTTGTAGGGCAGCACGATCGACGAATCCTCGTCCTCGAACACCTCGCGCAGGTTCTTGAACGGCACGTAGATGACGTGCTCCTGGCGCACCGGCAGTTGGGCGGCGGGTTCTTTTGCGCCAGCCTGTTTCGAGCCGGCGGAGCCGCCGGCGGACGGTTGTGTGGCTGGCGGTTGCGCGGCAGGCTTCTCGGCAGCCAGCGTTGTCGCTTGAGTCGGAAGCGGCCGCGGCGCGGGCGGCGTGTCCTGTCCGAGGCCGATGTGGCTGAGTGCGAACAAGAAAACCAGAGGGAATACGCACAGGCGTGGCATGATCTTGCCTCCCAAGGCGATGTCGTCGGGCGAGGGCACGGGGTTCGCTCGGAGTGGAAAAGCCGATCTGAGCGCAAAGCAAGAGGAATCTGCGTCCCCTATCCACCCATCCAACCACTTTCCGTGATTCTACTTCCGGCCACCTGTCGGTGCAACTTTTCTGGACGCAAGGCGATTTCGGCGAACGGAGACCGTCGAATCGCTCGTCAGTCACCGCCAGAGGCCACCGTAAAACCGGCCGGCGCGAGGGGGATGGCGAAACCGTCGGTGAATTTCACCCTCAGGGGCTGCGGGCTCATGTTGTACACGACGTACGTTCGCCGTTGTCCCTGGTGAAAGACGGCGTACAGGGGCGTGTCGGCCGTGACGCGCCGATCGACCTGGCCCAGGTCGGCCAGCGCGGCGATCCAGTGGTACGTGTGCGCCAGCGCGTGGCCCGCTTCCGGCTTGAGCGACGTTTGCCCGGCGGCGAAATCGGCCTGGGCCGCGGGGGCATCTTCCAACGCTCGATACATCCACACCAGGTCGGCCCACTCGTGCCAGTGAGAACCGCCTCGCTTGGCGACCAGCGAGGCGTAGTTCCGCTGGACATATTCCGGGTACAGGCCCAAGTACAGCGAGCCGCCGTGGAAGGGCAGCCAGTTGATGGCGTGGATGGCCTCGGGCCGCGCCGAGAACCACGTGGCGTAGTCCGCCTTGCCGCCCCACACCAGGCCGAGCGTCGTCTGCGGGAACTCGGCCGGGCGGTTCTCGCCCAGCACGTCGAACCAGTAAGCGTTGACGGCGGCCAACTCGGTCGCGAACAGGTAGATGCCCAGGTCGCGAAGCGGACGGTCGCCGGTGGCCGAGCCCCACAGGATCAGGCCGCACCAAGCGTTCATCGCTTCGGACGATGACTCCTGATTGTTCCCGTCGCCGAATCGAGCGTGGCCGCAGGCCCACGAGTGCCCGGCGTAGGGGTCGAAGCTCCGCAGGAACGGAAACTGCCGGTCGTCGCGCGTTGGGGCGGCGATGTCGCGGACCAGCAACTGGACCATCCCACCCCAGCGTGCATCGTCGCCCCAGGCCGGATCCCGACGCACCACTTCGGCGGCAGCGCGAACGAAATAACCGTAGTGGAAATGGTGGTCGTTCAGTTCCGTATCGCTGCCGTAGCTGGACGGATAGCCGATCAGCGTGCCCCAGTTTCGGTCGTAGGCAAAGACGCCGGTGCGCTTCACCGCACCTTGCGCGTCGGTCGCTGTGAACCAGTGTTCCAGCCGCTGCCGGAGTTGATGGCCGAGCCTGTCGCCGATTTCCGCCTGGCCGATCTGTTCGGCCAGCGCGGCGAGCGTGGCCAGCTTGCCCAACGCCTTGCCTTCCCAGTACGTATCTTTCGGTGCCGCGCCCAGGGCATCCGGCTCTTTGCTCAACAGCGCCCGAATTTGCCGCACGTCTTCGTTCGCCGTCTTCGGCAGCACGGGCAGGACACCGGGATAGACGTGCCGCGTGACGAACTGCTTTCCCTTGCCGAGTTTCATCACACCGCGGACGGATGAATAGTCATGGGGCAGAAGCGGCGAGACAGTCGCACGCCATTGATGCGGGTACAGCGCGAACAGCGTCTCGGTCTGCTGCCCTTCCATCGCCGCGGTGGTGAACGAGAACGTCGTCTCGACAGTGCTGGTCGCCGGATCGTACCTCCACGCCACGCGAGTGTCCGTGACGTGCGCGTGGGCGTGCTGGGCGAACAGTTCCAAGGCCGCGGTCGAGCGTTCCGGCAAAAGGGCCAGCGAGAAGTGCGATTTCCCGGACGAGTGGTTGACGAATTTCGTCCGCCCCAGAACGGACCACGTGCTGCCCTGCGGGCCGAACAGGCCGTAATGTCTGCCGTCGACGGTCACGCCGAGCGTCGCAGAAGGAGGCTGGCTTCGGGCGGGACGAGGGGAAGCCGTCTCCGTTTCGCCGGCCCAGACATCGGGTTCGCGGGCGAACGTGATTTGGGGCGAACCGCCTTCGTACACGGCGTACACGTACGGCGAACCGTGTCCGTACGAGACCGCCATGCTCCGACCTGCCGCCGAGAAGCGAACTCGCACGAACCAATCGCTGGCGTTGTCCAGGCGGGCATCGGGGAACTCCGCCTGCTCGGAATGTTGCAGGACCAGGTCTTCGCGGCCGCCGGGCATGCCGGCAAAGATCGTCTTCTCCGTCACCTGAATGCGGTTGCCGGGGTAGAACACTCGCAAGCCGCTGGCTTCCGCTTGGACGGCCAGCGGATGCGGGAACTGCCGCTCCGAAAACGGCAGCCACGCCAGCGAACTCCACCAGCGATTCGTGGGCGTCGGACCGACGACGCGTTCCGTCCGGTAGATCGTTTCCGGCGGACCGTTGGCGCCGGGCGGCAGAGCTGTCAAGTAGCCGCCTTCGCCCAGCGGGGTTGTGGTCTGAGCCCAACACGGGCAGCAGGCACGAACTGCCCAGACGATCACTGCCAGGGAAACGGCCCAGACGCGAAGATCGAAATGTCGGCTCAAGGAGGCGTTCCTCACGGGGCGAGGGTCGGGTCTTCTTTTTCCAGTGGAATGCTGCCTGGCGCGGGAACATCCGCCCGCGAGGCGTCGTTGGCCGGCGGCGATCCGGGCTTGACTGACGCGTCCCCGCCCGTCGGCGTTTCGGGCTTGTGCGGGGACCGCAAGGCTCGGTCGACCGCTTTGCGGAACTCCTCGCTGATCTTCATCTCGAAAGGTTCCACGGGCACGCCGGCCTGGTCCGCCACGCGCTGGCACTCGGCCAGGAACCTGCGAAGTTCGCCGTTCGTCACCACGTTTTTCATCTGCCGCCGGCCATCTTGCTTCTTGACCGACAGGTGATCCAGCGCCGGCTCCAGGTCGTCTTGTTGGATCTTCTGTTCGTGCATGCCGCGCAAGACGCGTTGCAGCGTCAGATGGGCGGCTCGTTTCTCCTCGTCCGTCAGCCCGGAGGGTTCGACGTACTGCTTCTCGACGGCGTAGATCACTAGGTTTTGCATCACGGGCGACTTGGCCAGTTCCTCGAAAATGCGTCCCAGATCCTCCAGCGTGATCTGGCCGGTTCGATACTGGTCCACCACCCGGTCCACCTCGGCGATGACGGCTCGTTTCTCCGCCGGGTCTAACTCGGATTGCTCGATGGTGCTGACGATCGCCTGCCGAGCCACATTGCTGGCAATGGACTTCATGTTCTTGGCCAAGTACCAGGCCACGCCGCCGCAGACCAGCAACCCCAACACGCCGACGACCAGACAGCCAACCAGACAGGAGGGCAAACAACTTCTGTGCGGCGCCGCCGGAACGGATTTGGACTCGGCGGCGAATGTCTGGTCGGGGTACATGGACATGGAACGGTCTCGACTGGTCAGAAGCACCATGATCGAGGACGTATGGGCCAGGTGTCAAGCATGCGGAACGCTTTACGGCCAATCGCAGAAACGGGATTGGGAAGCCAAACGAGCGAAGTAATCGCGAGGCTGAGACAGGTCACGGACAGAAAGACAGGAAGCCCGGCTCTTCGAAAGAGCCGGGCTTTTTTCTTGCCCAGAACTTGTGATCGCTTTCTCGCTAACCGCCCGCCTCACGGCTGCTGGCAGAAGCTTCCGCATTGCCGGCCGCTGGAGCCGGTTTCGGGGTCTCGCCTGCGGGCGGGACATTCACGGGTTCGGGGATTTCCTGCACGGGCACCAGACCCGTCAGCTGAGAGACATCCAGGATGCGGTCTTCTTTCGGCGGATCGATCACCGGCCATTTCGCGCGCAGTTCTTTCGGCACGGATTCCCGCCAGATGCTCAGCACTTCGTCCACGTCCAGGTGCGGATTGCCAGGTTCATTGCCTTTCTGGCGTCCCTGCTTTGGCCGCAACGGCAGCCACAGCATGTCGATCATGGCGCTGTTCGAGTAGAACACGCCGCCGACGATTTCGCCGTTCTCGTTCAGATCCAACCGGTAACGGAACGTCTTGGTGCGCGAGTAGCGGGGGCTGCGCTGGTACTCGCCATTGGAATCCTTGGCGTACGTCAGGTCCATCCTCACGTCGACCGACCGGTCGGACCGCCGGGTCGAGGACGTGGTGTAGGCGTAAACGGGATAGTTCCACTTCTGCTCGCCCGGATCCGCTTCCATGCCGATCGGGTGTGAGCCGCGGCCCAGCCAGTTGGCGATGGCCGCGTGGAATGCGCCCGCGTTGACCACCTCGCGCTCGCCTACCAGATAATCCAAGTCGTTGTAGATGTAGACCTCGGCCAACAGCCCCTTGATGTCGGCCGGCGTGAAGGTCACGCCGTTGCGCCGCACGTTGTTCTGCGGTTCCGCGTGCCGGATCGCCGCCGCCGCCCAGCCGTTGCAGTGGCCGTGCCAACTGGGCGTCTCGATCCTCGTCACCCGCCGCAAGCCAAACAGACCGCCGCGTGTGGGCGTGGGCTTGGCCTGCGCTCGCGTGTCCCATTGCTCGTACGCCGTCGCCAACATCTGACCGCCGTTGAAGGCCATGTCGTACTTGCGCAAGCTATTCACAGTGCCACCGGCGCGATCCAGATAAATGTGACCGGAGTAGGGCACCCGATAATCCGGGACGCCGCCGGAGGCGGGCAGATCTTCGTATTTCCACACAAAGTCGGTGCCCCAGAATCTCTGGAACAACGCGTTGTGTTTCTCCACCGTTGACGCGGGAATCGTTGCCCCGAAGACGGTGGCTGCCAAAAGAGGAAGTAATACGGTAGACATTCGCTTGCTCAACTCACGGGAGAATGAAGGTAATGAGGATATCCAATCTGCGTGGGCACAATCCGTTACCGAGCCAGCGGAAAGGCACCTGCTGCTTTCACGGAGGCGACGATCAGAGCCAAAACACTTAGCGGCCGACCAGGTAGTTTTCCCGGTCGACCGCGTCACACCAGCTTACCACGCCGTTACGGCATGTCAATCAGACGGAACGTCGCCCGCGCGGTTAGCATCGTTCGAAAAAGATAACTGCCCAGTGTTTCTTGCTGATCATCACACGGAGTGTGATGGCTACTTTGAGCAGGCGACAGTCATTTCTCCGACGCTACTTGGCGATCGAGTTCCTTGATGCAGATGTTCTTGAACTGCAGCAGGCTGGGCGGTCCGCGCCATTGGCCGTCGCGTTGGCTCCCGTGATGCTGCAACCCCAGTGCGCCGCGCGGGGCGATTCCCGGCAACTGGGCGTCCGGGATCACGGTCTTACCATTTAGCACGACGGTGACGTGGTCGCCGCGCACGGTGATCTCGAAGTGGTTCCACTGGCCTACCGGATTGTCCGCCTGAGTCCGCGGCGTGACTGCGGCATGCACCTCCGGCGGCATTTTGGCATCCATGCGGTAGCCGTAGAACTCGCCCGAACCGATCGGCCAGCACCAGATGTTGATTTGGTTTTTTCCGGCGCCGCGCAACATGATTCCAGAATCAGAATCAGGCAGTTCCAGCTTCAATTCCTTGCCGGTGATGTCTCGGGCGTGCGTGCCGTCGGGCAGGATGTATCGCACGTTGGGGTTGACGAACGGCGTTTCCTTGATGCGCCAGTCCACGTGCAGCACAAAGTCGCCGAACTCGCCTTCCGTCCACAGGCTCTTGTCGCCCTGGGCCTCGCTGAGGGCATCGTAGTCGATCACGCCGTCGACCACTTTCCAATGCCCGTTGTCGCCTTCCGGCACCTTCCAGCCTGTCAAGTCCTGCCCGTTGAACAACGAAGTGAAACCTTCCGGCGGCATGTTGTCGGCAGCCAAGAGACTGCCAGCGATCGCCGAAACCATCGCCAATCCTAGGGTCAAAAGAACTCTTTTCATCATAGCTCGCTTCCTCCTCGTAAAGAACGGTTGCACCAGAAGATCGTGTCGAGCCTTCTTGGGGGAACTGTGACCCGGCGGCTCGCGTTCGATTATACAGCGTTTCGTCGGATCATTCACGATGGGGCGGGCAGTTCAACAAACATCCGGAGATATGGCACTCGGGCAATTGACCGTGTTGGGGACGAGTCGTAGATTGACGCCTGGATGTGCGCCGGCCGTTCGGCGCGGCAGGGTTCGGATTCGCAAGACAAGACGTGTCAACGGAGACCGCGGCATGGTAGGCGACGGAAAGCTGGCCGGGAAGGGAGCGCTGGTGACCGGCGCGGGCACGGGGATCGGGCGCGAGGTGGCCCTGGAGTTGGCGCGGCAAAGCGCCGATGTGGTGTTGCACTTTGCGCACAGCCAGGCCGGTGCGGAATCGGCGGCGGAAGAGATCCGCGCGTTGGGCCGCCGCGCGGCGGTGGTACAGGCTAATTTCGACTCGGTGGACGAAGTCTGCGGTCTGGCCGACCGGGCGATTGAATTCCTGGGGCATGTTGATTGCCTGGTAAACAATTCGGGCATCACGTTCAATCGACCGTTCCTCCGCGTGACGCCGGAGCAATTCGATTGTCTGTATCATGTGAACGTCCGAGCGCAGTTCTTCCTGACGCAGCGGATCGCCGCGCACATGTTGCACCGCGGCGGTGGGGCGGTGTGCAACCTGACGTCGATCCACGGCCTGCAGGGCGCGCCGGAACATTCGGTTTACGCCGGGACCAAAGGCGCGATCATTGCCTACACCCGCGCGCTGGCCGTGGAACTGGCTCACCAGGGAATCCGCGTCAACGCGATCGCGCCCGGCTGGGTGACCGTCGACAACTACTACAAGGCGATTCCGGGGTTCAACGAAGCCGACGCGCGGGAATCGGCCAAAACGTCGGTTCCGGCCGCTCGCGCGGGAACTCCCCTGGATATCGCCCAGCTGGCCGCTTTCTTATGTTCGGACGAGTCCAGCTTTATCGTCGGACAGACCATTGTCGCCGATGGGGGCACGACGGCGCTGATGTCGTTGATCTCGGATTTCCGCAACGAGTCGTCGGCCCGCTTCGGCACCGGTTACGTTCCCGGCGTATGAGGCGCCGGTCGGACCTGCGCAACGTGGGATCGTGAACCTCGGACACACTTGGAAGGACTTCTATGTCAGCGGTCGTGGGTCTTCTGGTAGTGGCGTTGGGCGGGCTGATCATGGGCAGCGGGGCATGGCCTTTCAAGCTCATGCGTCTGTACCAGTTCGAGCACTGGTGGCTGATCGGGATGCTGGTCGGACTGGTCGTCATGCCGTGGACGATCGTGCTGGCCGGCTGCCCGCACGCCCTGCAATCGCTGGCCCAGGTGCCCTGGCCGGCGATCTTGCTGGGCAACTTGTTCTCCGTGGGTTGGGGCATCGCCAACGTGCTGTGCGGCTTGTGCTACGTGCGGATCGGCGTGGCCCTGACCGGCGCCATTCTGGCCGGGCTGGGCGTCTCGGTGGGCGCGTTGACGCCGATGATCTTCAAGGGTTCCGGGTTGTTCCAAAGCGCCCCCGACCTGACCTCGCCGGCCGGCATCACGGTGCTGGTCGCCGTGCTGGTGATGCTGGTGGGAGTCACGCTGGCGTCGCTGGCCGGTTTTGGGCGCGACCGTCAACGGCAGAAGCAGCAGGCCACGTCAGGCGGGTTCCTGGGGGGCCTGGTCATGACCGTCGTTGCCGGGATTCTGTCCTCCTTCATGGCCTTCGTCTTTGTGTACAGCCAGGACCCGATCGTCGCCAACTTGAGTGTCGTGTCACCCGGCAGTGCCATCAAGGTAGCGGTCGACGGCCGTCCGGAGTTGTCGAAAGAGTATACCGTGGCGGACGACGGCAGCGTGACCGTGGGGCAAGGTGGACCCGTGAGCGTGGGCGGCACCAGTGCTGCAGAAGCCGCCCGCCGCATTGCCGGACGGCTGAAGTCCGGCTCGCAACCGGTGGACGGACCGGTTTTGGTTTCGACCGGGAGCATCCCGGCCACCTTCGGCGTGTTTGCGGTCGGCCTGATCGGCGGTGCGCTGGTCAATGTGGGTTATGCCGTCTATTTGCTCAGCAGGAACCGGTCCTGGGGCGTGCTGCTGGGCAGCGGCAAAGAGTTCCTGTTGGCCATCCTGATCGGCGTCAATTTCAGTTTGGCGGTCGCCTTGATGGGCAAGGGGATGTTGTTGCTTGGAGCGCTGGGAGCTTCGATCGGCTTCGGAATCCAACAGGCCATGCAGATGACGGGCACCCAGCTGCTGGGTTTCGTCAGCGGCGAGTGGCGGGGCGTCCTGGGCCGACCGCGGACGCAGATGTACTTGGCAATCGCCGTCCTGATCGTGGCGGCTGCGATCATGGCTTACGGCAATCAGCTGGCTCAAAGTTGACGAGGAGTGTCCATGCTCGAAACGCTCGTTGAGACGCTCGGCCAAGTGGGGAAGCCTGCGCACGTGTATCGCAGTCCGGACGGCACCGCGGTGCTGCTGCTGCCGTACGGCGGGCGTGTGTTGGGACTGTTCGCGCCTCAGTCGGGCGAGAATTTTTACTGGACGCATCCGGCGCTGCAAACGGCCGCCACTGCGCGGGAGTTCTACGCCAGTTCGGACTGGCACAATTCGGGCGGCGAACGAACGTGGCTGGCGCCGGAACTGGACTTCTTCTTTCCGGACTATCCGAATCGGGACAGGTACTGGCAGCCCCGGCAACTCGATCCGGGCGATTACCGGCTGATCAGCGACCAGCGCGGCCGGCGGCTGGTCAACCGCTTGGAGTGCGTGCTGTCGCGAACCAAGACGACGGTCGAACTGGAGATCACCAAGTCGATCAGCCCGGCGCTCAACCCGCTGCGCCACGAATTTCAATTGAAGTTGTCCGGCCTCGCCTACGCAGGCTACTCGCAGGAGACGACGTTGACGGTCCTGGCTTGCCGTGGCGATCCGCAGGTTCAGGTGGGGCTGTGGAACCTGATCCAGATGCCGCACGGCGGAGAACTGCTGGTGGCGTCCTGCGGGCGGGCTTTTCCGGCGATCGTCTTCGGGACAGTGGACGGGCAGGACTTCGCGATCGGCGATCACCTGGCGTGCTACCGCATGCGGGCTCGCGGCGAACAGAAGATCTCCTTCCGCGCCGTGACGGTGACCGGCCGGATTGGCTATCGGTACCAGACGCCGGACGGCAGTTGGTCGCTGGTGATCCGCAACGTGTCTATCAATCCATCCGGGCAGTACGTCGATGTGCCCTGGGACGCGCCCGACGCGTTTGGGTATGCGGTTCAAGCGTGCAACATCCATAGCCCGCTCGGCGAATTCAGCGAATTGGAGTACCATGCACCGGCGATATCGCCCGGAGCGGGGCCGGACTTCTGTGCGGACGTTTCGCAGGTGTGGGCGTTTCGCGGGAGCCGCGAGGAGATCAATACGGTCGTGCGAGCGTTGCTGGCGCCGGATTTTTCCGGCGATTAGCACGTTCCGGAACTCGTGCGATGGCGGGAGGAAACAAGTTCGATGCAAGTAGATCTGACTGACCGGGTCGCCCTGGTGACTGGCGCGGCGCGCGGGATCGGCCAGGCGATTGCCGGCCGATTGGCCGGCAACGGCGCGCGGGTCGTGTACACGGACGTCGATGCGGCCGGGGTCGAAGAGTCCGCGTCGCGAGTGGGCGGTGCCACCGCCTTGGCGATGGACGTGCGCGACGAGGACCAAGTTGCGGCCGTGATCGCGGAGGTCGTTCGCCGGTTGGGGCGAATCGACATCCTGGTGAACAATGCGGGCGTGAACACGCTGCAGCACCGCGTGACGATCGATCAGTTCCCACGTGACGAGTGGGACCGCATCGTCCACGTGGACCTCACCGGGTTGTACGTGGTTAGCCGCGTGGTGGCCGGGCAGATGCGCGGGCAGCGGTGGGGGCGAATCATCAACATCGCCTCGGTGGTCGGCCTGGTGCCGCTGCGGCTGCAGTGCGCCTTTGCGGCGGCCAAGGCCGGCGTGGTCAACTTGACCAAGGCGATGGCGATCGAGCTGGGTTCGCTGGGAATCACGGTCAACGCTGTCGCGCCGGGATCGATCCTGACCGAGGGAACGAAGAGACTGTTCTACGGCGAAGACGGCCAGTTCCGGGACTCGGTCAGCCAGATGCTGGCGCACATCCCGGCGGGCCGGCCGGGCACGACGGACGAGGTGGCGCACGCCGTGTTGTTTCTGGCGGCGCCCGAGGCCAGTTACGTGAACGGGGCAGTCCTGACCGTCGACGGCGGCTGGACCGCCGGTTATGCACGAGAGTTTTGAGGCGGCCGTGCAGTCGCGAGCCAATCGCAGCAGGCACGTTCCGAGGCTGTGAGTATTGGTAGCATGGCTTTCTGAGCCGTGTTGTGTTGGTCGAAATCCTATGAAGAACGGCACGGCTCGGAGAGCCATGCTACAGGAGGAAACGGTATGGCCAAAATCACGCAGTTCCAGAGCTACCACGGCGACCGGCCGCCACTGGTTCCCAAGCCGGAGCAACCGCCGGACCCGATGATCCTAACGGTGCAGGACGGCGTGCCGGTGGCCTACCCCAACTGTCACGGACTGGGGGTCCGCGTGGTCCATCCCGTCAATCCCAACGCGCCCGCGAAGAACATGGGCTTGGTGATGTTCTACATTCCGCCGCACGCGGTTCTGGAACCCGGTTCGCACGAGACCGAAGAAACCTACGTGATCCTGGAAGGACGGGGGCTGATGACCTTCGCCCGCTTCCAGCGCGAGGTGCAGAAGGGCGATTTCGTGTACCTGCCGCCATGGTGCGTCCACGGGATCGAAAACACGGGCAGCGAGCCGCTGGTCGTGTTGATCGCCACTTCGCCCCCGAACCCGTAAGAGGTGAGACGATGACACTGCTGACGCGACATGAACTCTGTAGCCACCACGTTCCGGCAGGCTCGGTCACGCTGTGGTGGCTGGGGCAAGCGGGCTTTGTTTTCAAGAGTCCGGCGGGGAAGATCATCGCCATCGATCCCTACCTGTCCAATTCCTGCAAGGCGATCGGGGAGGCGAGCGGATTCAACTTTGATCGTTCGGTGCCGCCGCCGCTGGCTGCGGCGGATCTGACGGCGGCGGATCTGTACGCGATGACGCACAGCCACGGAGACCATCTCGACCCGGAGACCCTGGCCGGGTACCGCGCGGCCGGGGGCACCGGGCCTTACTTGGCGCCGGCGGAAACCGTCGACAAGCTGCGCTGCCTCGGCGTGCCGGCCGACCAGATTGTGATGACCTGGCCCAATCGCGTCCACCGTGTCGGTGACGTCCAGGTCCGCGCGACCTTTGCCATTCCACTCGGCGGCGACGATTTGACCCACGTCGGCTACCTCGTGTCCGTCGATGGCGGGCCGACCGTGTACCTGACCGGCGACACGGCGTACCACGAGGTATTATCCGCCGCGGTGGGGCCTCATCGGCCCGACGTCCTGCTGGCCGTCATCAACGTCGCATTCCGCAACCTCAGCCCCACGGATGCAGCGCGACTGGCCAGAGAATTGGCGGTCCAGGTCGCGATCCCCTGCCACTACGACCTGTTTCCCGACAACAGCCTGCCGCCGGAGTTGTTCCGCACGACGCTCAAAATCGAAGGCATCGGCGACTGCTATGTGAGACTGGACCACGGCGTTCCCTACACGTTTCCGGGCACGTAGACGCAATCCGGTTCGCTTTCCAGCGCGTCGCCGGTGACGGCGTAGGCGCGGGCGCGGCTCCCGCCACACGTGCGGCGGTGCTCGCAGATGCCGCACTTGCCTCGGAACTGGTCGGGATCGCGGAGCGCGCGGAACGTGGGATGGTTCTGGTACACGTCCACCACCGAGTTCTCCGGAAATCGTCCGCAGCACAGCGGCAGGAAGCCGGCCGGAAAGATCTCCCCGATTTGACTCACGAACATCACGCCTCGGCCGTCCCAGACGCCCAACGGAGCGCGATGCCCGCGATAGCCGCCGCTGTCCGGTCTGCCGCCCGGCCCGGCCAGCGGGTTGCCGTGCTGCTGCAGCACGTACCGCCGGTAGTGCGGCGCCTCGGTCGTTTTGATCCCGTAGGGTTTGTTTTGGGCATGCCGCCAGAGCTTTTCAAAGGCAACTTCATACTCTTCCGGTGCGATCCGCTGCTGCTGCAGCCCGCGTCCCACCGGGATCAGGAAAAACACCGACCACATGGCGATGCCTTGTTGGGCCAACAATTCGGCAATTTCGTCCAGTTGATGGAAATTTCGCCGCGTCACGGATGTGTTCACCTGCACGGGCAACTGCAACCGCCGGGCGCTGGAGAGCATCTGCAGGGTGCGATCGAAACTGCCGGACCAGCCGCGGAACGCGTCGTGGATCGCCGCATCGGCGCCGTCCAAACTGATCCCCAGGCGGCTTACGCCCGCGTCCTTGGCGGCGCTGAACGCCTCATACGTGGCCAGGGGCGTTGCCGAGGGCGTCAGCGCGATCTGCAAGCCCGCTCCAGCGCCGTACCGAATCAGGTCGAACAGGTCGCGGCGTTTCAGCGGATCGCCGCCGGTCAGGACCAGCGTGGGCGGCTTGGGAAAAGTGGCCACTTGCGCGATCAACGCCAGGGACTGTTCCCGCTGTAATTCGTTGGGATCCGCGTCCGGCTTGGCCGACGCCCGGCAATGCTCGCAAACCAAATCGCAAGCCTGCGTGATCTCGTAATAGAACATCAACGGACTGGTATCGAAGTCGGCTTCCGTATAGGCAGTGGGCATCATGTCGGCACTTTCTCATGTCTTGCGAAGGTTCCAAGTTTTTCGACCAGGAATGCCTGTCAGCGCTGCGCTTCTCGCACCAGATGGCCCAGTTCCGGCAGGATTACCTGGTCCATCGCCAACTGGACGGCGGCCGGTGAACCCGGCATGGTGAGCACGACGATGTGGCCCATCAAACCACCGACCGCGCGGCTGAGCAGGGCTGCCGTGCCGATTTGCTGATAACTGAGCATTCGAAACAGCTCGCCGTATCCCGGCAACGGCTTGCTCAGCAGGTTGCTGACGGTCTCGTAGGTCTGATCGCGGCGGGTGATCCCCGTGCCTCCGGTCAGCAGCACCGCGTCGATGTCAGTTCGCTCGCCCAGTTGCTGCAGTGTGGCACGCATCAAGTCCGGCTCATCAGGGATGATGGACCGCTGGACGATCGCGTGTCCGGCCGACGTCAGACGTTCGATCAAAGTCTGCCCGCCGGTGTCCGTTTCGACCGTTCGCGTGTCGCTGACAGTGATCACCGCGCAGCGTACGGACAAGGGGGCTTGAGCTTTGTGTTCCGCAGATGTCGAACTCACGAATTGGCCTCAGGATGGATCGTTTTTCGGACCGCAACGGCAACCGTTGCTCAGGCACACCTTACCAGC
>CAYPGE010000044.1:16253-32849 GCA_964409865.1 uncultured Pirellulaceae bacterium | reverse complement strand
CGCGGAGCGTGATGGCTACTTTGAAATCGCGACAGTTATTGATTCGCCGATCCTATCCGCCTTATCGACCGCTGCGCCGCTTCGATTCACCCTGCGTCGCGCGAAACGGCAGGCGGGGAAGGATTTTCCGGCCAAAATCCTTTTTCTCAGGCAAGCTGCGAGGTTTAGGGCGTTTGTTGCAATTCGTGGGGATGCCGTGTTCTCGCTCTGTTCTGCCTCGTGACCGCACTCGTTCCCGCCCGCGCGGGCGACGACTGGCCGGGTTGGGCACACCCGAAACGCAGGCTGCGCGTGATCGGAACCTGACGCAGGAATTCACGGGGTCCGTCTATGCCGAGGGTAAAAACCTTTGCCTCGCATCGATGACCAGGCCGGTGAGCCCTGCCAGCAGAAAGGCGGCGGCGCAGGCCAGGAACGCAGCCACCCAGTTTTGGCTGGGGCCGATGATCCAGATCAGCAGCGGCGGCGTGACGGCCGCGCCGAAGTTGCCCCACATGTTGGCCCAGCCCAAGACGGACGCGACATACTTGCCGCCGACGTCCTGGCAGAACGCCCACACCGTCCCCTGGCTCCAATCGGTCAGGAACGCCACCAGTGAAAACAGCACCACCGCGGTCCACGGCGAGGGATCGAACAAAAAACCCAGATAGGCCAACACGGCCAACAGCCGCGACAGGCCGATCGGCAAGGCCCGGCTCCAGCGCAGGCCCACCGTCCGCATCAGGTAATCCGTCCACAGGCCGCCCAGCACGGTGCCGAACCAGCCGACCAACGGCGGAATCGAAACCAGCAGCGCCCGCTCCTCGACCGGCAACTGGTGGACACTCTGAAAATAGCGGGGGGCCCACGTCACGATGAACACCCAGCCGACGTTGGTGAAGAACTGCGAGGCGGAGAGCAGCCACAGACTGCGGCTGGCGGCCAGGCGACCCACGGACGCCACCGCGCTGGAAGTCCCCTTGTCTTGCCCCGGCGGTGGACCCACTGGTGAGCGGCCCTGGATCAGCGACAACTCCGCCTCGTTTACGCCGGGGTGATCCGAAGGATGGTTGCGGCAAGTCCGCCAGACCAGCGCTGCCACCGCTAGTCCCAGGCAGCCGTAGACGAACATCATCGGACGCCAGCCCGCGCCGTACAGCTTCCGCACGGTGTCGCGATGGGCGGCTTCGAGGATCAGGCGGTTCAGCCGCTGAACCTGGCGGTCGGCCAAGTCCTCAGGCCGAGGGACCAACAGCTTTTTGGCTTCCCGCTCCAGCGGTAACGACGCCACGTCGGCGCTGCTGAAGAATCCACGCCGCGACAGGACGCCGTTCAGGTTCGCCACGAGTTGCTCGACGTCAAGACGTCCGGCCCCACGAGCTGTGACCTGCGACCGCGTCCCGGCCGGCAAGGCGTTCAGAATCTTGGCGTTGACGGCCGCCGCATTCGCGTCGCCGTCTTGAGCCGACAGCTCGCGACAAAACCGCGGCACGTCCAGCAGATCCCGCGGCCGGAGCGTGGCGGGCGTCGCCGTCGGCGTCAGCCACACGATCAGCGGACCGCTGGCAAACAGCGCCAGCCAGCCGCCCATCCGTCCGCCGACCGACACGATGCTGCTGGCCGTGGCCCGTGCCGATAGCGGCATCCACCGGCCGATAATGCTCGCCCCTGCCGGATACGCGCCGGCCTGGGCAATGCCGAATCCAAACCGCAACAGCATCAGCATCCCGAAGCCGGCCGCTGCGCCGGTCAGGCCGGTCAGCAGCGACCACGCCAGCACGTAACTGGTCAACATGACACGCGGGCCGAAGCGGTCCGTCAGCCAGCCCGAGGGAACCTGGCTCAACGCGTACGTCCAGAAAAACGCGCTCAGCATCCAGCCGACCTGGCCGTCCGTCAGTCCCAAGTCTTCCTTGATGAAGACTTCGGCAAAGGAAATACAGAACCGGTCCAGATACAACAGCACGGCCATCAAGGCGCTGACGGCCACGACGTAGTACCGGACGCGGGTGGGGGACGAGGGCGGCATGGGAAAACAAGGGGAAAAAGTGAGAAAGGGCAAGAGTGAAAGAGTGCAAGGCGCTTGCTTCCTCGGAGTCACGTTGAACTTGAGCGGCTTCGCCGGAACCTGAAACCCTAATCTTTCACCTAATCTTTCACTTAATCTCTTCCTACTGCCTTGGCAGCGGAAGAGATACGAGTGTGCGAGTACGTGCAAGAGCACGTGGTCAATCCGTTCTCGCCCGACTTCGTATCGTACTCGTACACGCAAATCTCTTCCATGTCTGCTGTTTGCGCCAATCTACCAGAACCCGCTACGGCTACAAACCTGTGGGTTGCACTTTACACTTTGCAGCGGACGCTTCCCACTGCCCCGTTGGGTTTCGGTAGAATCACGGCAGAGCAGACTCATTCCATTTCCGTCTTCAGGAGCACACCGATGGAGATCCCTGCGGCCGGCAAACTGTTTCTGGGCGGCTCCCTGGGGGCTTTGGCCGGTGCCGTCGGCGTGGTCCGTCTGGGCGCCGCGCCGTTGCTGCTGTTCCGCGACGCCCTCGTCCTCCGCCCCGGCGATCCTTTGCCGGAGTCGTTGCAGCACGGCGGAGGCCTGGCCGTGTACAGCCTGTTGTTCGGCGCGGCGACCCTGGCGGCGCTGATCGGCCTGCTGCAGCTGACCCGCGTGGCCGCTTTCAGTTCGCTGGCGCTGATCCTGCTGATCGCCAGCGGCGCGGCCAGTACCGCCGGCGGCGTTGGGTTGTGGATGGGAGCGTCCCGCGAGCTGGCGTCGCTCCGCGTGGTCGCGGCCTCGGAATCGCCGCCCAAGCCGGACGAAGTGGCGGCGGCCATCGAGTACGCATTGGCCCCGGCGCGGGTAGGCTTTGCGGGCCTGCTGGCCGGTTCCGTACTGCTGCTGGTGCTGTCCTGCGGCAGCCTGAAAGGGAACCCGCACTGCGTGCCGTCCAGCGTGGCCGCCCGCGTCGTCGTCGGGCTGTCCGCCGCTGGCGTCATGGGCTTCTCGACGGTGCTGGCGGCCACTTGGTTTCCGATGCACGAACTGACGATCGCCTTCGACGCGGGCCACGTGCAGAAACCCGAAGAGATCGCGCGGGCGATCTCTCACACGCTTCGACTGAGCCAGCTGGCCGCCGCTCTGCTACTGGTCTACGGCGTCTTCGTGATCCTGCTGGGCATCCTGGTGCGGCGCGGTTCACGCTAGGCCTCGTTCGAGAAATGAGTGAGCGGAATGGCGCTAGCCGCCGGTTCCGGATCAGCCGCAATACCGGCGGCTAGCGCCTTGCCGTTCACGTGTCATCTGACAGCCTGCAAGCAAGCAGTGCCACATCCGATCATTGGCGGGTCTCGACGGCCGCCAGCGAGACACAGACCAGTTCCTTGTCGTTGCGGGCGAACAGGCACTGCTGGGCGAACGCCGGATGGCTCCACCACACACTCCGCCCAAAGGCGACGCCCGTCGGCTCGATGATCTTGACTCGGCAGATCTCGTCGTACTTCTCCGGTGTCAGCCGGGCGATGATCAGCTCGCCCGTCTCGCTGGGCAGGAAGAAACGGTCGCCGTGCTTGACCAGAAAGGCACAGGCGGAGTGCGTCGGGCGATTGTCCGGAGCCGTCGCCGCATAGGTGGTCCAGAGTTGCTCGCCCGTCGCCAGCCTGACACACCGTAGTTCCCCCTTGCCGTCGACGCCGTACAGATAGTCACCTTCCAGGAACGGCGTAACCATCACGGGGCCGATGCCCTTGCCTCTGGCTCCCCGCCAGAGCACCTGGGGAGCAGCCTGATCCGATGCCAGCCGCAAGAGCACCGACTTGTTGACAATGCCACCGGCGAACAGGTATTGCCCCAACTGCCGCGGCGTGGCAATTCCCATCGCATAGTTGGCATCCAAGGGGACGGACCAGGCGACCCGGCCCGTTTCGGGCTCCAGACCGTTGATCGCTTCGGCGTGCCAGATCACCAGTTGCCGCTGGCCGCCGGCGTCGATCATCGTCGGCGGACAGTAAGCCTGCTCTTTGGCCGACAGGGCGCGCCATAATTCCTTGCCCGTGCGCTTGTCGAAGGCCATCGCGATACGGCCCTCGCCGCCGACCACGCAGAGCAATCGCTCGCCATCGACCAGCGGATGTCCGCAGTGGCCCCACATGGGCGTGGCAGCTTGGTAATCACGGGGAAAGTTGTGGGACCAGACCAGGGAGCCGTCGTCAGTCTTCAGGCACCGCAGGTCCCCCTCGGCGCCCAGCGTGTACACGCGGTCGCCGTCCACCGTCGGCGTGCAGCGCGGGCCGGCGGGGAAGGAGATCTGGTACGGGCAATCGTACTGGTGCTTCCACAGCAACTGCCCATTGGCGGCCGAGAAGCAGAGCACCCGCTCCTGGCCCTGCAGCCTGCTGCGGCTGTTGGGATCGGGCGCGCGGTCGCCTGTGGTGACATAGTCCATGACGTAGACTCGGCCGGCGGCCACTGCCGGTCCCGCGTAGCCTCCGGCAACCTGCGCCCGCCAGCGGACCGGCGGCCCATCCTCCGAGAACCGTTCGACGATCCCCGTTTCCCGCCAGACACTGTCCCGGTTCGGCCCCAGCCACTGCGGCCAGTCGTCCGCGACACAGGTCTGGACGAAGATGAAGACCATGCACAACGCGATCAGCCGGCGCGCAAGGTTCGTAGTCATGGCAGATCCTTTCGCATCCCTGAAGTGAACGGACAGAGGACACGATTCAGGATACCACACGTGCCCGAATTGCGCAACGCGGAGAGGCTGTGAAAAAATTGGGACAGGCACCTCGCAGCCCCCTGTTTTTCGAGGGATTGGCGCGGTGCTAGCTCGGAGCCAGGTCCCATTTTTTTCACAGCCTCGGGCTGCGGAGACAACCGAGTGAATCCAAATCATGGAACAGGAGGAAACAGAGACAACGGAGAAGGAGTGGGCACTCCGTTGACTCTGTTTCCTCCTGTTCAAAATGCGGGCAGGAAAACCAAGGAATCGGGCAACGAAGCAGCGTTCGAGGAATGACTGCCCAGTGTCTCTTGCCGATCATCACACGGAGTGTGATGGCTACTTTGTTCTCGAACAATCTCGATCAAAAGCCGAACGAGAATCCCCATCCGTTACCGCGATAGTAGAACTCGTACGGGTATCCGCACCCGCAACCCGGGCCGCAGATGTGCCGCGGGGGATACAGCGGCGGAAACACCACCGGCGGCGGTGGCGGCGGGAACCGATAAATCACGGCCGGAGGTCGATGGATCGGCGGCCGATACACATAAGGCGCCGGCCGGTAGTGGTAGCTCCGGGAATACCCGTGCCTGTCGTACCCCGGTCCGCGATGGGCGGGATGGGGGCCATGCCCGCCGTGGTGCGACACGGTCAGCACCGCCGCTCCGCCGTCAAGGAAACTCCGTGAAGGCAAGTCGCCGCCGAAAGCCTGGGTGGCAAGAAGGCCGGCCAAAACCGCCCCAACCAGTAATAAAGTCGCTCGTTGCATGATCCGTCTCCTCTCGTGGAAACTGTGCCAAGACTCGATCCCCGTGGCTTTACGTCCGAAAAAGCCACAGCTGGCTGATCCTCATGAGCAGGGAGTGTGCCACATGCCGAGATTGCGACAGTAACGCATTGATTTGTAAGTACTTATGAGAAGACACGCGAATTCCTCTTCGGCGTCACGGTCTGCGGCGCGCCGTCAACTCGATGGCGCCAGCGTATCGTTGGGGGTACGTCGAGCCCAGTGCGTCGTCCAGACTAAAAAGTGGGGTAAGCTTCCAGCTTGCCATCAACAAATCGCCGCAAGCTGGAAGCTTGCGCCACTTCCGCTACCCCAACATTTAGCCTGGACGCCGCACTAGTAGCAAACGGTAATTCAACGGTTTTTCGCGCCGTTGTTCATGTCACGCTCTTGTGGTCCCTCTGTCCGGCCGTTTCCTGACGTTCTGCTCGAATTTTCATCAGACCGCCGGAAGGCGGCACGACAAGCAAACGGCAGTTGCCCGGCGCCCCTGCGGCCAAATTTGCCTCGTCCCACGTCGTTTCCCTTGTTTACAGCGGGGCGATGCTGGTTTAGGCTGTGAACTTTCCACTAGTCTCCGGAGGTTGCCGATGAGCGAACAGATCAAGTACGTGATGACGGAAGAGCGAATTCCGCTCGCTTGGTACAACATTCAAGCCGATTTGCCCACGCCGGCACCTCCGGTGCTGCATCCGGGAACGGGCCAGCCGATCGGGCCGGAAGACCTGGCCGCGATCTTTCCCATGGGACTGATCCAACAGGAGGTTTCGACCGAGCGGGAAATCGAAATCCCGCAACCGGTGCGGGACATCTATCGCCAATGGCGTCCCACGCCGCTGTATCGGGCCCGTCGCCTGGAGAAGGCGCTCGGCACCCCCGCGCGGATTTACTACAAGTACGAAGGTGTCAGTCCCACCGGCTCGCACAAACCGAACACGGCCGTGGCGCAGGCTTATTACAACAAGGTGGAAGGGGTCAAACGGCTGTCCACCGAGACCGGCGCGGGCCAGTGGGGCTCGTCGCTGGCCATGGGCTGTGCCTACTTCGGGCTCGGCTGCAAAGTCTACATGGTCCGCGTCAGCTACGACCAGAAGCCGTACCGCAAAGCGCTGATTCAGACCTATGGCGCGGAAGTCACGGCCAGCCCCAGTAATGAAACGGCCGCCGGCCGCGCCATCCTGGCCCAGGATCCCAACTCGCCCGGTTCGCTCGGTATCGCCATCTCCGAGGCGGTCGAAGTTGCGGCTCAGGCCAAAGACACGAACTACGCCCTGGGCAGCGTGTTGAATCACGTGTTGCTGCACCAGTCCGTGATCGGGCTGGAGGCGATGGAGCAGATGGCCATGGCCGGAGATCAGCCGGACGTGCTCGTCGGCTGCACCGGCGGCGGGTCGAATTTCGGCGGCATCGCGTTCCCGTTCGTGGGCGCCAAGCTGCGAGGCGAAGGTTACGAGAAATTGCGTTTGGTCGCCGTCGAGCCGACCGCCTGCCCTTCGCTGACACGTGGCCAGTACGCCTACGACTTTGGCGATACGTCGCATCTGACGCCGCTGCTGAAGATGCACACGCTGGGCAGCGAGTTCATTCCGCCGGCGATCCACACGGGCGGACTGCGGTACCACGGGATGGCGCCGCTGGTCAGCCATCTGCTGAAGCTGGGGTTGATCGAGGCGATCGGCGTACACCAGGTCGAGTGCTTTGCGGCGGGCGTCCAGTTCGCCAGTCTGGAAGGGATCGTGCCGGCGCCCGAAGCCAACCACGCCATCGCCGCGGCGATCCGCGAGGCGAATCGCTGCAAGGAAGAGGGCGTCAGCCGGGCGATTCTGTTCAACCTGTGCGGACACGGGCACTTTGACATGAGCGCCTATACGGCCTACCTGTCCGGTCACTTGAAGGATTACGAGTACCCCGAACACGAGATCGCCATGGCGCTGGCGCATCTGCCCGTGGTGAAATCCTAACGCGGCCTGCGTCCGCAACCCCATTGGCGAGCGGGGCGGCGTCAGCCCCCCGGTTCTGAGTCGGGCGACTTGCCGGGAACCGGGGGGCTGACGCCACCCCGCTCGCCACGCCGCTCGCCACGCCGCTCGCCACCCCGCTCGCCACGCCAAGATGCGCGCCTGACGCGCGCATGATACGGACTGAGACGCCAAAAAAGGCATAAGAAACCACGGATAGCACGAATAACACGAATCATGCCCTCTTATTCGTGTCATCCGTGGTTGTAAGATGTGCGCGAAGCACGCGCATCCTACGGCACACTAATACGACGAAGGAAATCGAAGATGGCCAAAGGCTTCCTGCAGTTCGGCGCGGACCAGAAGACGTTTGACATCGGCGGCGTGAAAGTCGGCGGATACCCCGGCGTGCGTCCCACGGTGCTGGTCGGCACCGTGTTCTATCACGGGCACAAAGTGCTCTTGGATGACGATGCCGGCGGCTTCGATCCCGAAGCCGCCGAGCGTGTGATCCGCAACCAGGACGAATGGTCCCAGCGGACGGGCAACCCCTGCATGCTGGACGTCGTCGGCGACTCGCCGGAAGCCATGTGCCAGCACTTGGAATTCGCCGCCCGCGTCAGCCAGGCCCCGCTGCTGATCGACGGCACCACGACGGACGTGCGACTGGCCGGCTTGAAGTACGCCGCCGAAGCGGGCCTGATCGACCGCGTCGTCTACAACTCCGTCCAGCCGGAGACGCAGGACGACGAGCTGCAGGCGATTCAGGATGCGGGCGTCAGCAGCGCGATTCTGCTCACCTACTACCTGCTGGACTTTACCGCCGCGGGCCGCGTCGAGTCGGTGCGGCAGCTGCTGCCGAGGTTGGAGCAAGCGGGCATCCGCAAGCTGATGGTGGATACGTGTTTCCTGGACTTGGCCACCTACGGCCAGGCCTGCCAGGCGTTGTTCGAGATCAAGGACGAATTCGGCTTGCCGGCCGGCGGCGGCGTCCACAACGCGGTCGCCACCTGGAAGGGCCTGAAGAAGAAACTGGGCGGCGAAGCCAAGGACGCCTGCGTCGCCGCCGCCTGCGCGTCGGCCGTCGCCATCGGCGGCGACTTCCTGCTGTACGGCCCCGTCGAGGACGCCAAGTACATCTTCCCCGCGGTCGCCATGATCGACACCGCGCAAAGTCAGGTCGTCATGGAACGCGGCGGCAAGCCCGATCCGAACCACCCGCGGTACCGGGTGGGATAAATCAGGGCAGAATCACGAAAACGCTCCCCCATGATTCTGCCCCCATCATCCTGCCCCCATCATCCTGCCATGTTCGGCACGGCAGAATCATGGGGGCAGAATGATGAAAACGATGGCCCGCATTGTCCTGCCCCCATCATTCTGCCCAGCGTTTCGCCGGGGAAATCGCGGCTTTTGGGGTAATGGGATACCACCAGAAAAAGATTTGGATTTCTCCGGATTTATCGGTCACAAGGTTGAATCTAGCCGCTAGACACCCTACTTTAACAGTCATCTGTTGGTCGCTTTAGCAGCGGCGGCAGATTCCTCTGCGGCCAGACGGGTGGGCAGACGCGACGTGGTTCGCGATGGCAGGGACAGGTCACGTCCGTGCCGCGAGCGCGCCGCGAGTCCTGGCGCAGAGGACTTACCGGCTCCCTGGAATGGATTTGTCATCAAGCTCGCGGGGTGGAGCACCCGCGCGGCGACCGATGGAGCCAGCGAAACATGATTGACTCGTTTGCCACACCGGCAGTGGCGCGACGAGGGGCGCACGGCGTCCCGCGTCGTTCGGCACCTTCTGCCCGCGAATTCCCGCGGCCATTCCGCTCTGTGCGCCGGCCGCGTTCGTCCAGCGGCCCTGCTGCCGCCCGTCTTCCATCATCCGCAATAATCCTCGTACGTCAATTTCGGAGGCCTCGGCATGTCTCGTAACGCTTTGACGCCTGACTTCGCTCTCGGTTCCCAACCCAACTCGAAACCCCGTGTCCCCAAACGGACTCGCCGGCAACAGCGGCAACGCAAGCTGCTGATGGAGCAACTGGAAGATCGCCGTCTGCTGGTCGTTCTGCCCACGCCGCTTGGCCAACTGGAAATCCCCACAGGTGAGTCGCAGCGATTTAGCCTCAACGCCGGTCAAGACATCACCCCCATCGATGCCATTCAGCAGATTGACATTGCCACCGACTTCGGCGTTTCCATCAGCCAGGCGCGGCCGTTTGAATTGAACCCGTTGCTGCGGGAGCATTGGAATGTGGACGTCCAGGACACCATCGATTTGGCGTTGTTCCCTGAGCACAGTTATTCGGCAACGGTGCAGACCAAGTCCACCGACGTCAACGGAACCACCACGCTGCTCGCGAAGTTGCAGGATTTCGATTTTGCTTACAGTTTCATCGTGCTCTCCAGTGACAGCTACCTGGTTAATGTTGACCTCCCCGAACTTGGCGAGAAATTCGTGACCCGAGGACTTCCTCAGGCCGGGGCGACCTATCTCGTTCAATTGGATTCGGAGAACCTGGACATCCTGGAAGGCGGACCTCCGATAACCCTTGAGGAAGAACCGCACGATCTGGTGAGCCCCATCGTACCGCAGGATAACTCGGACCAGCTGCCGAGCGGCGGTGCAGAAGTGACGTTTGCTGGTATGGTGGGAGGCGGTCTTGATGCTCCCGTCAACGCGCCAGTCACCGACGCGGCAAACGACCCGCTCGGCGACCCACTCGGCGATCCGCTTGGCGATCCACTCGGCGATCCCCCCGACACTCCGGTCCAAATCGATGTGTTGATCGTCTACACACCCGCCGCCAAAAACTGGGCGCAGACGAACGACAGCGGCATTGCCAATACCATGGCGCTGGCCATGCAAAAGGCGAATCTCGCTTCGTCCAACAGCGACTTGGAAATCACCTACAACTTGGTGCATTCCGCCGAAGTCACGTATACGGAAGCTGATCCACCTGCTCCATCAACCGATCTTGCCAACCTTCGAGGCGAGACGGATGGTTACATGGACAACGTGCATGATCTCAGAAACCAATATGCAGCTGATCTAGTTGTCATGCTGACTTTAACTGACGCTACGGGGGGATTGGGATATCTCTTAACAGACAGATATGGAAGGGACGATTGGGGGTTTTCCCTGTCTCGTGTGCAGCAGACAAGCTCGAGCTATACCACGATCCACGAAGTCGGCCACAACATGGGGGCCCATCACCACAAGGACCAGAACGTCCAGCCTGGTCCAACCAGTTGGTCGAATTGGTCTGAGAACGAATGGTCGGCCGGCTGGCGCTGGCAGGGAGATGACAGCAAGTACTACTGTGACTTGATGACTTATGAAAGCGGGACCTATTTTGCGGACGGGAATACCAACACTCGAATCCCATATTTCTCCAGCCCTGACTTCGTTCATCAAGGACAACCGACCGGGGATGCCGTCGATGGCGATAATGCCCGAACGCTCAGGGAAGTGAGGCATTATGTCGCCCAATACCGGGACGCCACCACGCTGCAGTACTGCGAGGCTCAAGGCGACAACCCGTACTACCACATCTCGCGAGTCCAGATGGGAAGTATCGATCAGTCGGCGGAGATGAGGTCCTATTACGACTTCTCGTTCCAGTCCACCGACCTCTCGCCCGGTGCGGGCGAACAGCTGACCGTGACCGTGGGAAACCCACATTCGGGAAACCAGTTGTTGGTATGGGTGGACTGGAACGACGACAAAGATTTTCTTGACGGCGGCGAGGCCGTTTATGCGTCCGGCGTGGGTGCAGTCGCCGAGTACACCACCACCGTCACGGCGCCGGTAGGGACCGCACCCGGACCCAAGAGAATGCGCATGCGGCTACACATGCCCGACATCGGCGGCAACTCGACGCCGTGCGGCAGCAACGCCAACGGGCAAGTGCAGGACTTTACGCTCACCGTGACCGCAGACACGAGCGCGCCGTTGGTCAGCACGCTCTCGCCCGCGGACGAGGCGACGGGAGTGGCGGTGGGGACGAACCTGGTGATCACGTTCGACGAGACCGTGGAGAAGGGTTCGGGCAACGTGGTGATCAAGCAGACCAGCGACAACTCGGTGGTGCAGACGATCGACGTGACGACGGCGGCGGTGAGCGTCAACGGCGCGGTGGCGACGATCGACCCGCCCGCGGACCTGGCCGGGAGCACGGGGTACTACGTGGAAGTGGCGGCGGAGGCCTTCAAAGACCTGTCGAACAACAACTTCGCGGGGATCAGCGGTGCCACGGCCTGGAACTTCACGACGGCGGACATCGCCGCGGCGACGACGATCGTGACCCTGGGCGGGGGGAATCTGTCGGTCGAGGATGTGGCCAGTGGGGGCCAGGACGACACGCTCACGATCCGGCGGAACGGTGACTACGTGCGTGTGTCGGACCCCAACCACGAATTGGCGGTTGCCGGCGGCGCGATCCTGATCGACACGCACACCGCAGAGGCTTTGCTGACGTCGATCACCGGCAGCATCCAGGTGAACACGGTCCTTGGCGATGATACGTTGAACGTCGATTACGGCGGCGGATTCTTTGCCAAGGATATCTCCTACGACGGCGGCGGCGAGAGCGGCGCGCCCGGCGACAAACTGGTCGTCACGGGCGGCACCTTCGTCAACGTCGAACATGTCTTCGATAACGGTCACGACGGCAAAATCGACCTGGACCAGGACGGCGACGCGACCCGCGACGCCCGAATCACGTACACCGGGTTGGAGCCCGTCATCATGTCCAGCGGGAGCGAGAATCTGACGCTGACGCTGTCCGCCGCAAACGACGCCGCGATCCTGGAGGACAACCTGGACGGCTCCTCGAACCCGACGCCGGCGGACGGCCGGTCGCAGCTGCGGACGACCAGCGGCACGGCGGAGACATTCGAGTTCGCGAACCCGTCCGGGTCGCTGACCGTCAATCCGGGCGGCGGCACCGACGCGCTCGACGTCCAAGGGCTGGGCACCGTGTTCGACGCCGATTTGACTATCGTGGGCGACGCGGCGGATACCGTGCGGTTCCAGACGAATCCGACGGACGTCATGAACGGCGACATCGACGTCACGGCCGGCAACATCAGCTTCACCAAGACCTTGTCCACCAGCGGGGCAGCCCGGCTCGAAGCCCTGACAGGCTCGATCCAAGGCAGCCTCGCCACGGACCTTGCGGCGGCCACGGCGGAATTGATCGCCCAGACGGGCATCGACCTAGGGCTGGACGTCGCGAACGTCGAGGCGGACAGCGGCAGCGGGGTGCTGTTCCTGGAGAACGCCGGGCCGCTCACCATCGGCGGCGTGACCAGCGACTTGAACGGCCTTGTCGCCGAGGACGAAATCTGGGTCTTAGCGGCCGGCGACCTGACGGTCAGCGAGCCCATCGAGGGTACCACCGATGACGCCTACATCACGCTGGAGGCGGTCGCGATCCTCGTCAACGCCCCCATCAGTTCGTTGGCTGGCGCGGACGTCTATGCGCTGGAGGTGAACGAAGGTGGGATCGTCGTCAATGCAGACATTGAAGTGGCTGGCATCTGGCTGGAGACTTACAGCGCGATGGAGTTCAACGCGAGCGTTCTCACCGACGGTGGAGACGCCAGTGCCAGAGCATCGGACGACATCACGTTCTCCTCCAGCGGCCGGATCGATGCGGAGATCGACCCGGGTTGGCTGCCCTTCATCGAACTGGACGCCGGCCGCGACCTGATCATGGCCGACGGCTCGGCGATCGATGCCCGAGTCGGGCTAATCCAGTTGTTCGCCGATCGCAACATGCGCGTCGGGACCCTGCGGGGCGACTGGACCGTAGAACTCTTCGCGGGAGACGGCTGGATCAGCGATGGCACACCGGGCCTGGGGGGCAACCTGGCTACGGCGGGCGGGTTTTTCATAACCGCCGGTGGGACCGTCGATGTCAGGTTCGATGCCGATTGGCTGGGGACCGACACGGCGAAGAACGACAGTCCCCAGTTCCTCGAGGCCATCGGCACGGTCACCCTCTCGAGTGATGATTTGACGGCTGGTACTGGCACCATCACGCTGGGCGCTGGGACGTTCCTGACTGTCGGGGATCCCGATCCCTACACGGATGCTTCGATCTTCAGCAACACGCAAGTCAACATCGGCGCGACGCTGGCCGGCACGGGGACGGTTACCGGCACGCTCACCGTCGATGCCGGCGGCTACCTAACGCCGGGCCAGAGTCCCGGCCGGCTGACGGTCGACAACAGCGTCACGTTGACCGGCGGTGCCACCCCCAGCCATTTGGTCCTGGAGATCAACGGTCCGGAAGTGAGCACCAACTACGACCAGTTGAAAATCACGGGCGCCGGGCGGACCGTGACGCTGAACAACGCGGTCTTGAACGTCACGTTGGACGCCGGCTACACGCCGCCGGTGGGCACGACGTTCACCATCGTCGACCTGATCGCCAGCGACTCCACCGTCTCCGGGACCTTTGCCGGCTTGGCGGATGACAGCAAGTTCTTCGTCGGCACCACGCCGCTGCGCATCAACTACAACGGCGGGACCGGTAACGACGTGGTCCTGACGGTCACGAACCTCAACGACCCGCCGGTGCTGACCGCGCCGGCGTCGATCCAGTGGTGGACGGACCCGGAATTGCAGAATCGGGAGCCCTACCCGGCCGCTGGTGTGGGGCCGCATTACTGGACCAGGGATGAGAGCGACCAATTCCTGTTCGTGACGTCCAATTCCGATTATGTTACAAGCCCGGCCTCCCTGTTCAGTATTCCCGCGCTGCGTGCGGCGCACGCGGATGATGCCGTGTCGCCGCTGGCTTCGGCCACAGCCGAAAGTTTGGGTGTGGACGTCTCGCATTTGCGCGGAGGCGCGATATCGGACGATTTGGGGCGGGTGCTGAGCGGGACGTCCACACCGGCAAACGCCGTCTATGCCAGCCTGCCGACGGACGGGACGGCCTGGAGCGCGGCCAGCGTCGCGAAGATCACCAACGATCAGAACGTGAAACATGACAGCATGGCCTTCAGTCACGACAGCACCCTGCTGTTTTCGAATGACTACGGCGGAGTCCAGAAGAATGTGTACACTTGGAACGTTGGCGACTTGACCCACGACGGCGTCGGTCTGACCCTCGCCCACACACATATCAGCCCCAATACCAGCCGCATTCGGAGTCTGTCGAGCTACTACATTGGCGGACAGGACCTGGTCTATTTCGGCGACGGTGGTGACGGCGGTGCCAAAGTCATGGTTTACGATCCCGCGACTGACAGCGAAACGGTCCTGCTTGACAGCCTGACCGGCGGGAATGTCATGTACGTGAAGCTCAGTGGCGTCGGGACCGCCCAGAGCTATCTGTACGTCGGGAAGGAAGCCAGCGGACCGAGCCCGAGTATTTGGGTTTACGCGCTCGCGGCCGACGGAAAATCGGTGACCTCCACCATGCCGGTGGCCTCCTTCCCCGGCGCCGCGTTGATGACCGACATTTTGGGGGTGGCCGCAAACAAGAACCAACGTGCGTTTGAGGTCACGAACGACGGTCAGTTCGGCTTCTTTGGCACGCACGCCGCGGCGAATGTGTACACCGTTTCGGCGGACGTGCCGGCGGGGCGAACGACACCGGAAGAGGTGGCCTTCACGTTTACGGCCACGGCCACGGATCCGGACCTTCCCCCGCAGACGCTGACGTTCTCGCTGTTGGGAGCGCCGGACGGCGCCGCGATCGACCCGGCGAGCGGCGTGTTCACCTGGACGCCCGCCGAGGAGCAGGGCCCTGGGGACTACACCTTCCGGGTCCGCGTCAGCGACGGGACGGCGACCGACGAAGGCTGGATGACGCTGCGCGTGACGGAAGTGAACGACGCGCCGGCGGGCACGGACAAGACGGTCACCATGCTCGAGGATGGAACGTACACCTTTGCCTCGGCGGATTTCGGCTTCACGGATCCGAACGACATCCCGGTCAACACGTTCAGCCGAGTGAAGATCGCCTCGTTGCCGGCGGCCGGGACGTTGAAGCTGAGCGGCGTGGCGGTGGCGGCGGACCAATTCATCGCGGTGGCCGACATTGCGAACCTGACGTTCGAGCCGGTGGCGGAGGCGAACGGGAGCCCGTACACGACGTTCACGTTCCAGGTGGAAGACGACGGCGGGACGGAGCACGGCGGGGTGAACCTGGACCCGACGCCGAACACGCTGAGCATCAACGTGACGGCGGTAAACGACGCGCCGGTGGCCGTGGCGGACAGCTACACGACGGCGGAAGACACGCAGTTGGTGGTAGCGGCGCCGGGCGTGCTGGGCAACGACACGGACGAGGACGGCGATACCCTGACAGCGGTCAAGCTCACGGACCCGGCGCACGGAACATTGATCTTCAATGCGAACGGTTCGTTTACGTACACGCCAGCCGAGAACTATAACGGCGCGGACAGCTTCACGTACAAGGCGAACGACGGGACGGCAGACTCGAACATCGTGCAGGTGGACATCACGGTGACGGCGGTGAACGACGCGCCGGTGATCTTCATTTACCCGGATCTGTCAAAGTGGGAGACGTGGGAAGACACCATCGGGACGCTCCTGGCGGGCGCGCTGCAGTTCTTTGACGTAGACGCGGGAAGCGGGATCATCCGGGCGACCATGACGGCGGTCAACGGCACGGTGTCGCTGAATCCAGCGGCGTTGGGGGATTTGACGTTCATCACGGGCAACGGGATCGAGGACGCCGAAATGGAGTTTACGAGCACGCTCGCCGCGTTGAACGCCGCGGTGGTGGAATCGACTTTCAGTCCCACGGCGAACTTCGTTGGCGAGGCCACGATTACGATCACGGTGAACGACCAGGGGAATACTCCCGCGCCGCCGCAAAGCACGACGGGCACGGTGACGATCCCGGTCACGCCGGTGAACGATCCACCGGAGGGGACCGACACGACGGTGACGACGGCGGAAGACACGGCGTACACGTTTGCCACAGGGGACTTCGGGTTCACGGACCCGGACGATATCCCGGCCAATGCGTTCAACCGGGTGAACATTACGACGTTGCCGGGGGCGGGGACGCTGAAGCTGAACGGGACGGCGGTGACGGCCGGCCAATTCATCGCGGTGGCCGACATTGCGAACCTGACGTTCGAGCCGGTGGCGGAG
>CAYPGE010000044.1:15839-16153 GCA_964409865.1 uncultured Pirellulaceae bacterium | reverse complement strand
CTCGAACATCGTGCAGGTGGACATCACGGTGACGGCGGTGAACGACGCGCCGGTGGCTGTGGCGGACAGCTACACGACGGCGGAAGACACGCAGTTGGTCGTAGCGGCGGCGGGCGTATTGGGCAACGACACGGACGTGGAAAACGACACGCTGACGGCAGTCAAGGTGACAGATCCGGCGCATGGGACGCTGACGCTCAATGCGAACGGTTCGTTCACGTACACGCCGGCCGCGAACTACAACGGGGCGGACAGCTTCACGTACAAGGCGAACGACGGGACGGACGACTCGAACACCGTCCAGGTGAATATCA
>CAYPGE010000044.1:0-15739 GCA_964409865.1 uncultured Pirellulaceae bacterium | reverse complement strand
AATATCAACGTGACGGCGGTGAACGACGCGCCGGTGGCGGTGGTGGACAGCTACACGACGGCGGAAGACACGCCGCTGGTCGTGGCTGCGCCGGGTGTGTTGGGCAACGACACGGACGTGGAGAACGACCCCCTGACGGCGATCAAGGTGAGCGATCCGGCGTATGGGACGCTGACCTTCAATGCGGACGGTTCGTTCACGTACACGCCCGTCGAGAACTACAACGGCCCGGACAGCTTTACGTACAAGGCGAACGACGGGACGGACGACTCGAACACCGTCCAGGTCAATATCAACGTGACGGCGGTGAACGACGCGCCGGTGGCGGTGGTGGACAGCTACACGACGGCGGAAGACACGCCGCTGACGGTGGCCGCGCCGGGCGTGTTGGGCAACGACACGGACGTGGAAAACGACGCCCTGACGGCGGTCAAGGTGACGGATCCGGCGCATGGGACGGTGACGCTCAATGCGAACGGTTCGTTCACGTACACTCCCGCCGCGAACTACAACGGGGCGGACAGCTTCACGTACAAGGCGAACGACGGGACGGACGACTCGAACACCGTCCAGGTGAATATCACGGTGACATCGGTGAACGACGAACCGACGCTGGCCAACCCGATCCCGGACCAGACGGCTACGAAGAACACGGCGTTCAGCTATACGGTGCCGGGCGACACGTTTGCGGATGACGACTTGGATTCGGGGGACATCCTGACGCTGTCGGCAACGCTGGACGACGGTTCCGCGCTGCCGGCGTGGCTGACGTTCCAGCCGGGGACCGGCACCTTCAGCGGGACGCCGACCGAGGCGGACGTGGGCGCGAGCGACGTCAAGGTGACGGCCACGGACACGGGCAACGCGGCGGTGTCGGACACGTTCCGGATCACGGTGTACGACAACCAACCGGTGGCGGTGTTCACGGCCCATCCGAATCCATGCGCCTGCGGCCAGATCGTCACCTTCGACGCCAGCGATTCCTACCACACCTCGCCGGATCACGACATCGTAATCTATGAATGGGACATCGACTACGACGGAACCTTCGAGGCGGATGGGTCGGGAGTGACGCTCACGCACACGTACGCGCAGTTTGGTCAGTACACGGCGGCCCTGCGAGTAACGGACGATGGCGGGCTGACGGACGTGGCGACGCAGGTGATCAACGTGAACCTGGGGAACCGGGCACCGGTGGCCGACGCGGACGGGCCGTACATTCTGGCCGTCGGGGAAGACCTGGTGTTGGACGGCAGCGGATCTAGCGATCCCGATGCGTCTTGCGGCGACTCGATCGTCCGCTACGAATGGGACTTTGATCGGGATGGCAGCTACGAATACTCGGGCGCGACGCCGACGGTGCCCTGGGCGGATCTGGACGAGCGGCCGCAGGACGGGTCGCCGATCTCCATCCGTCTGCAGGTGACGGACAGCTTTGGGTTGACGCATACGGACGATACGGAGCTGAGGATCTACGTGAACGAGCCGGTGGCGTTGTTCACGGCCCATCCGAATCCATCCGCCTGTGGCCAGATCGTCACCTTCGACGCCACGAGTTCGTACAACGCCCACCCGGATTACGGCATCGTGCAGTACGAGTGGGATTTCGACTACGACGGGACCTTCGATGTGGACGCGACCGGCGCGACGGTCACGCATGCGTACACGCAATTTGGGATGTACACCGCAGCCCTGCGGGTGACGGACGACAACACGCCTGCGAAAACGGACCTGGCGACGCAGGTGATCAACGTGAACCTGGGGAACCGGGCACCGGTGGCCGACGCGGACGGGCCGTACATTCTGGCCGTCGGGGAAGACCTGGTGTTGGACGGCAGCGGATCTAGCGATCCCGATGCGTCTTGCGGCGACTCGATCGTCCGCTACGAATGGGACTTTGATCGGGATGGCAGCTACGAATACTCGGGCGCGACGCCGACGGTGCCCTGGGCGGATCTGGACGAGCGGCCGCAGGACGGGTCGCCGATCTCCATCCGTCTGCAGGTGACGGACAGCTTTGGGTTGACGCATACGGACGATACGGAGCTGAGGATCTACGTGAACGAGCCGGTGGCGTTGTTCACGGCCCATCCGAATCCATCCGCCTGTGGCCAGATCGTCACCTTCGACGCCACGAGTTCGTACAACGCCCACCCGGATTACGGCATCGTGCAGTACGAGTGGGATTTCGACTACGACGGGACCTTCGATGTGGACGCGACCGGCGCGACGGTCACGCATGCGTACACGCAATTTGGGATGTACACCGCAGCCCTGCGGGTGACGGACGACAACACGCCTGCGAAGACGGACCTGGCGACGCAGGTGATCAATGTGAACCTGGGCAACCTGCCGCCGGTGGCCGACGCGGACGGACCGTACCCCGTCCCGGAGGGCAGCGGATTGACGTTGAACGCCAGTGGTTCGACCGATCCCAACACGAGCTGCGGCGACAGCATCGTCTCCTGGGAGTGGGATCTGGACGGCATGGGCGATTTCGACGACGGCGATGGGGAGCAACTGGAACTGACGCCGCAAGCGATGGAGAACCTGGGGCTGGGCGACGGGCCGGTCGAACGCACGATCCGGCTGCGCGTGACGGACAGCTTCGGCGTGTCCAGCACGGACGAGACGACGATCCGGGTGACGAATGTGCCGCCGGTGGCGACTGCCGGTTCGGATGTCAGCAGCGGGTTCGAGCCACTGGAAATCAAGTTCACGGGCGCGGGCAGCGATATCCCGGCCGATCTGCCGCTGACTTACTTCTGGAGTTTCGGCGACGGGGAGACGTCGACGGAACAGAATCCGACACACACCTACCGAGACAACGGGACGTTCACCGCGAGGCTCACGGTCACGGACAAGGACGGCGACTCGGACAGCGCCACGGTGCCGATCACCGTCGAGAACGAGTTGCCGGTGGTTGCAGTCCCCAGCGTCGTTCTGCCCTTCGACGAAGGGACGTTGTTTGAACTGCCGTCGGTCACGTTCACGGATCCGGGAGTGGAAGACACGCACACTGCGACGATCGACTGGGGCGACACGTCGCCGGTCGAGGACGGGACCGTGGTCGAGCCGGCGGGCGCACAAGCCGGCGAGGTTCACGGCAGCCATGTCTATGCGGACGACGGCACGTACACGGTGACGGTGACCGTCGAGGACGACGACGGCGGGGTGACGACCGAAACGATCACGGTGACGGTCCAGAACGTGGCCCCGACAATCAACGCGGGGCCGGACAGGACAGCGAAAGAAGGGCAACTCGTGTCGCTGGCCCCGGCGACGTTCCACGATGCGGGGACGCTGGACACGCACGTCGCCACCATCGACTGGGGCGACGGGACGGTCGAAGCGGGCGTGGTGACCGAGTCGCCGTTCGGGCCGCCGGGCAGTACGCTGGGCATGAACGGGACGATTGCCGGCAGCCACGTGTACGCCGACGACGGCACGTACCGGGTGACGGTCAGCGTCCGCGACGATGACATGACGGACCCGGATTGGTGGGTGGAATCGTTCTTTGACGTGTTTGTGGAAAACGTCCTGCCGTCCGACGTTGAGGTGACCCTCAGCGACGCGACGATCAACGAAGGCGACAGCGTGACGCTCAGCGGAACGTTCGTGGATCCAGGGACGCTGGATACGCACGTGGTGACGGTCAACTGGGGCGACGGGGACAGCAGCACGGTGGAGTTGGCCGCGGGCGTGTACGCCTTCACGGCCGTCCATACCTACATCGACAACGAGACGGGCACAGAGTTCAGCGAGTTTGGGGTCAGCGTTTCGGTCACGGACGACGACTTCCTGCCGGCGGTGTCCGGGGATCCGGGGGCGAGCAACTTCCAGTTCCGCCAGCTCAGCTGGTATGACGCCGCTGGGAACCTGGTGGTCCCGAACTCTAGCTGGGGCATGTTCACGGCGGACGTGGTCGGCGATCCGAACCAGACGATGTACCTGAACGTGGCGGCGCAGACGGGCCAGGGCTCCCCGGTCTGGATCGTGCAGAATATGCCGATCTTTGCCGACTTGACCAACGAAGGCGGCGATTTTGACATCAGCCTGTTGGGCTTGCAGGAGGGGGCGCAGCTGGCGACGTTGGACTACATCGCCACGGTGGACGACCACATTCTGACCACGATGCCGACGGGCACGATGACGACGGCCCCGGTGACGGCGCTGGATTACCATCCGGGCGGAGACCTGAAGCTGGACCAGCCGGCGGTGACGGCCAGTGTCGTCGGGACTCCGGCCGGGATCATGATCGGCCAGTTGATCAGCAGCCTGATCGAGCACGAAGGCGTGCCGGGGGTCCAGGAAGGCGACAGCCAGTGCCTGGCGGGAGCCACGGCGCGGAGCATCGCTTGGCTGAACGCGCGGTACAACTTGGGTTCAACCAAGACGCCTCAGCAGATCTACGACGACATGCAGGCGTTGAACAACAGCACCGCCACGTACGCGGAGTTCTTGGCGGGCAAGGCCGCCTACCTGGCTGCGATGGCAGGGGCGACGGGGGCGACGGCGGAGACCAAGATCCTGAAGGTCGACATCACCATGCCCGATGATCCGGCCGGCGTGACCGTCCAGACGGAAGGGGACGTGAAGCAGTGGATCCGGGACGAGCTGAACCGGGGCGAGGATGTGGAGCTGGATTACGACACGCACATCATCACGGTGACCGGCACGTTCGACGTGGGCGGCAAGACGTACCTCAAGTACCGGGACGACGAGGACCAGGGCGACGACGACGACGGGGACACGGGCACGAAGATCGGGGAGCTGACGCAGAATGGCGACGGGGACTGGCAGTTCCGCCGGGGTGAGTCGAGCAGTTTCTGGAACGTCCGCCTGGTGATGTCGGAATCGGTGTACCGGAGCGTGGTCACGGTGACGAACTTGCCGCCGGAGATTAGTGTGACGAACGACGGGCCGGTGGACGAGGAGGAGCCGGTCGGGGTCACGATCACGGCCAGCGATCCGGCCGGTGTGAACGACGATCCGCTCACTTACGAGTGGGATTTCGACAACGACGGCACTTACGATTTCTCCTCCACCAGCAGCAACGTCGCGACGCACGCCTACGCGGACGGCGGCACGTACACGGTCGGCGTGCGGGTCACGGACCACGACGGAGCATGGGCGGCGTCGAGCACGCTGGTGAGGGTTTACCAGAACGAGCCGTTTGCCAGCTTCACGGCCGACCCGAACCCGGCGGCGTGCGGCGACACGGTGACGTTCGACGCGAGCAGTTCCCATCACGGGCACCCGGACCATTCGATCGTCCGGTACGAGTGGGACTTCGATGGTGACGGGACGTATGACCTTGCCAGCGCCGCCCCGACGACCACGCATGCCTATCCAAGCTTCGGCACGTACACGGTCACCTTGCGGGTGACGGACGACAACGTGCCGCCGAGCATGGCCGAGTCGTTCTTCGATGTGTTCGTGAATCAGGGCAACCTGCCGCCGGTGGCGGAGGCCAATGGACCGTACACGATCGAACTGGGGCAGGACCTGCCGCTCAGCGGCAGCGGGTCGTACGATCCGAACGAGGCCTGCGGGGACAGCATTGTCAAATACGAGTGGGACCTGGACAACGACGGCGCGTTCGACGATGCAGCAGGCGTTGCGCCGGTCGTGCCGTGGGCCCAGTTGGCGGCCCTGAACTTGCCGGCCAACGTGCTGCTGCCGATCCGGCTGCGGGTGACCGACACGTTCGACGAGACCGGTGTGGACGCGAGCACCTTGTTCATCCAAGGCAACCACCCGCCGACGGGCCTCAACTTGTCCCCCGCCGCGGTCGCCGAAAACCTGCCGGCCGGGACGGACGTCGGCACGCTGACCACGGTGGACGTGGACCTGCCGGACGACTCGCACACCTACTCGCTGGTGCCCGGCATCGGTTCGGCCGACAACGGCTCGTTTGTGATCGACGGCAACCAGTTGAAGACGGCGGCGATGTTCGACTTCGAGACGAAAGCCAGCTATGCGATCCGCCTGCGGACGACGGACCGCGAAGGGTTGTGGCACGAAAGGACGCTGACGATCACGGTGACCGACGTCAACGACCCGCCGCAGGTGTCGCTGACCAATCCGGTCATCTCGCTGCCGGAGAACGCGCCCACGACGCCGCGGATCAGGGTGGCCAATATCGTGGTCAGAGACGACGCGCTGGGCAATAACGTGCTGAGCCTGGCGGGCGACGACGCCGGGATGTTCGAGATCGGCGGCAACTTGCTGTTCCTGAAGGCCGGCGCGGTGCTGGATTTCGAGACCAACCCGAAGCTGGAGGTCGCCGTGGTGGTGGACGATCCCGGCCTGGGCACCACGCCGGAGGATGCGGCGACCATCACGATCACCGTGACCAACGTGAACGATCCGCCGAGGATCGAGTTGACCGAGGCAGTGACGGAACTGCCGGAGAACACGGACACGTCGGCCGGGCTCCCCGTAGCCAATCTGGCGATCCTCGACGACGGGCTGGGGACCAACTTGGTGAGCATCGGCGGCGCGGACGGGGCGATGTTCGTGATCCAAGGCGGCCAGCTGCGGCTGCGGCCCGGCGCGGTGCTGGACTTCGAGACCAACCCGGAGCTGGAAGTCATCGTCACGGTCAACGACGAAACCGTGGGCGAGAGGCCGGACGATACGGCGAGCTTGACGATCACCGTCACCGACGCCAACGATCCGCCCCAGGTGGCGTTGGTCAATACCACCACGTCGCTGCCCGAAGGCCCGGTCGCGACCGCGCTCAAGGTGGCGGACATCGTGGTCACGGATCAGGACGCGCGGCCGGAGTATCGAGACAACGACTTGAGCTTGTCGGGGCCTGACAGCGGGATGTTCGAGATCGTCGGCAACTCGCTGTACTTGAAAGGCGGCCAGACGCTGAACTCTGCCACGAACCCCGTGCTGGACGTCACGGTCGAGGTCGACGACGACACGGTGGGTGCCACTCCCGACGCGACGTCGGACCTGGCGATCTCGGTCTTGCGGCAGGGCGTCCAGTTGGAGTGGAGATTTGATTTCAACGCCGGCAGCGGCGTTACGCAGCCAGGCTACATGGGCGTGCCGATCACCAAGCGGTACGCGGGCGGCGGAAGCGATTTTGGCTGGTCTTCAAGCGCAGCGCCGCTGGCCAGCTTTGACCGGTACGGGCCGGACGCGCTGCGGCGCGACGGCCACTACGGCTACGACGGCACGTTCCAGCTGGACGTGCCCGCCCCCGGGCCGTACGTGGTGACGGTGGTGATCGGGGACACGTCGCCGTTCTACCATGACCTGCTCAGAGTCTGGGCCGAAGGTGTTCCGCAGCTGATGGTCAGCACGACGGCGGGCCAGTGGTCGATGCCCAGCTTTGTGGTCCCCGTCAACGACGGCACGTTGACCCTGCGGCTGGAGAACGCGGGCGGGGTGGACCCGCACTATGTGATCAACGCCCTGCGGGTGCGGGCCCAGTCGCTGGTCCGGACGCTGACGGTGACGCCGCCCAGTCCCAGCGCGCCGCTGGACGCCGACGGCACGACGATCGACACCTACACGGTCAGCGGCGCGAAGCCGAACACGTTGGCGACGGTGGCCTCGAGCCTGGGGATGGTGACGGGCATGGATCATGACGCCACGATCCAGGGCGTGCAAGTGCCCACGGGCACGGGCTCGTTCACGTTCACGGTCAAGCGTCCGTCGGGCGTGGATCCCAGTCCGTCGGACGCGAGGATCACGGTCCAGGAAGTCGAGGGCACGGGGTTGGGCGAGGCCGTACAACAGTTCCAGTCGGTTGCGGATCCCGGGACGGTGCTGCGGTTCGACTTCGAGGCCTCGAACTTGATGACGCAGCCGGGCTTTACCTCCGTCGGCCCGCGGGACTTGTACAGTGCGACGCGCGGGTACGGCTGGTCCACCCGCGTGGCGGCGGCGGACCGGGCCTCGTCGGGGATGAGCCCGCTGAATCGCGACTTGCACACGGGCAGCAACGCCACGTTCAAGGTCAACGTCCAGTCCGCCCCGACGTACTATGTGCGCGTCTACCTGTCGAATCCGCTGGGGACGGGCGGCTACCGGTACACGTACGACAACTTCGACGTGAAGGCCGAGGATCAGACGTTCCACGTGGACAACCTGGAGCCGGGCATCGTGACGGTCCACACGTTCGTGGTGAAGATGGCCGCGGGGGACACGGTGTTGGACGTGCAGTTCGTGGACCGTGGCGGTCAGAACTTCAACTGGGTGGTGTCCGGGATGGACATCTGGACGACGATGGATCCGGGCCAGCAGGGCCTGCTGGCGGAGGCGGCGAGGACGCCGGCGGCGACGGGCGCGGCGTTGAGCGCCGAGGCGTTGGCGCCGGTGGTGGCCGAAGCCTCCGCGTGGTGGTCGGGGACGGGGCTGACGGCGGCCCAGTCGGCGGCGTTGGCGCAAGTCCAGTTCCAGGTGGCGGACCTGGGCGGGGCCTACCTGGGCCTGGCCGACACGGCGATGGGCGTGGTGCGGATCGACGACGACGCGGCGGGGTGGGGGTGGTCGGTGATCGGTGATCAGTGGTCAGTGGTCAGTGGTCCTTCGTCACTTCACAACGGACAACGGACCGATGACAAGGGACAAATGGCCGATGACGGCTTTGACTTGCGGCACGTGGTGTTGCACGAACTGGGGCATGTGCTGGGGTACGGGCATTCGGCGGACGCCGATGATCTGATGGCCCCGGTGCTGTCGCCGCTTGCCTCTTCAGCTTTGGTCCCGCATCCCGCATCCCGCATCTCGGATCCTTTTTCCGATCTGGACGCCGTCTGGGCCGACTGGTCGGCGGGCGAACCGCTGCGGCTGGACAGCGATCATTCGGAGTTCGCCCATGCGGCCTCCGGCGCGCGTCGGACGGAGGATGAAGACGAGTTGTGGGTCCCGCGCCGCTTGCGGAGTTCGCCTTACGAGGAAGCGGTGGATGCCTTCTTGGCGGACTGGGAGGGAGGGCTGGAGTGATCGGCCAGCTTGAACGCTAAGATCGGCGGGGGTATATTGAAACGGTAACCTGTCGGTCCGCACCGTAGTTGGGGATGGGCCAGACAGAATCGCGTCCGACCAGTGGAGGTTCTCCAGTGACACAGACGACGATGAGCACATTCCCTTGTCCCTTCTCTCACTCCGGCCATCTGCCCGAGGCGGTCGAAATGCTGCCCGACGGTGCAATCTCGATCGAGACGAGGGGGGGGAAATGGGTTCTGCGCGCCAGTCAAAGGCTGCAGGCCCGCTTTGAAGAGTTGCTCGAAGGACGCAAGGCAGGCACGTTGAATCAAGCCGAGAGTCGCGAATACGACGCAATTTGTGACCTCGACATGGCGCTGAGTTGGCTGAACAGACTAGCACGGGACGCACAGCCTGGGTGACTTCACGATGACTGTCCCTCCCGCGGCCCGGCAATCGGTTCGCCAGCGAGCTGGTTACCGTTGTGAGTACTGCCATGCCGACGAACGTTGGCAGTTCGTACGGTTCACGATCGATCACGTACGGCCGCGTTCGGTCGGTGGCGGTGACCAGTCGGACAACCTAGCACTGGCATGTCGTAACTGCAACGAGCGTCGTTCCAACCGCACTTCTGTCACTGCTGGCACCTGCGGTGATGTCAATCCGCGCGTTTTTCCGGCGGGGGCTGACAACTGCTCTTGATGCGATCTGCCCTAATGCCTAGCATCCGCCGCGCTTATCTTGAGAGCTTGTTTGGTTCCCAAGCGCGGTAGCGTTCGGGGGGAGGGAGTCCTGTCCCGTTTGTGGCTCGGCGAGTGAACACGGTGGTCCGAATTCGACAGCGGTTACAGCAACTGGGAACGTCCGTGGCCTTGCGTTACGGGGCGTTGGGCACGCTGCTGCTGCTAGCCCTCTGGGCGTGGATCAGCAGCGGCGCGGAAAGCGTTTCGTACCAAGCCTTTCCGTTGCGCCACAAGCAAGCGGCGGAGGTCGAGCCGCTGCTGGCGCCGCTGCTGCGGGGGCTCCAGCCGCCGCCGCACGTGATCGCTGACGCGCAGGGCAACCAGATCCTGCTGCGCGGCTCGGAACAAGCTCAACAAATCGTCCGGCAGTTCGTGGCCTCGGTGGACCGTCCGGCGGCCCGCTCACCGCTTCCCACTCCGGCCCGTTCGCCCTCGGCCGCGCCCATCGTCCAGGGCTATCCGGTTCCGCGGGGGCAGTTGGCCGAGTTGGCGGCGCGGCTCGAAGCCCAGTTGGGCGACCGTCCGGAGGCGCGGTTGACGAGCGACCCGGACACGTCGCAAGTGATTGTGCTGGCGCCGCCGGAGGTACAAGCGTTGGTGGCCGGCGAGCTGCGCCGCTGGGGCGTCGCGGGGTCAGTCCGAGCCGCCGGAAGTCCGGCGGTCCTGCCGGCGCGTCGCGCCGAGCGAGCGCTGCAGTTGACGCGAATTCCGCTGGGCCGCATCGAAGTCCAGTTGCGTCAAATGCTCGGTTCCCGCCTGGAACCTCGCCCTCCGGGCCGGAACGACGGACCGGATTTCGTGCTGGTCAAAGGCACGCGGCGGGTGGAGATGTCCTTCGAGCGAACCAAGAACACCGTCCACCTGATCGGCGACCCGCCGCTGGTCACCCAAGTCGCTCATCTGCTGACCGCGCTGGACGTGACCGAACCGGTGCCGGGAGTGACCCAGGAGGCGATCCGCATCATCCCGCTGCAACGGGCGGACCCCGCCAAGGTACAACAGGCCGTGGACGCGTTTCGCGAAGAGCCGGCGGCCGCCCCGCGAACGAAGCCGGCGGCCAACGACACCAGCCAGCACAGGACGCCGCGGCTGCCGGTCCGCCTGGCCCAGTTCGCGGAGCCTGTTGAGGCCGGCCAGCCACCCGAAGCGGGCGAGCCGGACGTGCGCCGCATCCCTACCACGGTTGAAGAAGGGGCCGAGCCGGCACGGCAGGAACAGCGGCTGCGCCAACTGGGAGACAACGTCGAAATCGAGACGCTGCCCGACTTGGACGTGATCATCTTGCGGGGCCGCGATCCGGACGTCGACGAAGTGGCGCGGATCATCGCCGAACTGGAACGGCTGAGCGCCGAGACGGTACCGGAGGTGACCATCTACCGCCTCCGCTACGTCCACTGCCTGTCGCTGGTCCAGATCATCGACCTGGTGGCCGAAGACGTGATCGGCGGCCGGCAGGGCAAGATCCACATCACGCCTTTGGTCAAACCGAATGCCGTACTGCTGGTTGGGTGGGGCGAAGCGGTCGCGGCCATGAAGGAGCTGATCGCCAAGCTGGACATCCCGGTCCCGGCCCAATCGCAAATCCGCGTGTACCGCCTCCGCCATGCGGCCGCGACGACGGTTCAGCAAACGATCGAACAGGCGTTTCCGGCTCCGCAGGGGCTGGAGCCGCGGGTGCAGGTCACCGTCGACAACCGCACCAACTCGCTGATCGTCCGCGCGTCGCCCGGCGACCTGGCCGAGGTCGATCTGCTGATCGGCCGCCTCGATCGCGACGCCAGTGCGGCGGTCAACCAGGCCCGGATTTTCAAGCTGAAGAACACGCTGGCCGCCGACCTGGCGACCACGCTGCAAAACGCCATCACCGCCGCCGCGGGCGGCGCCGGCGACCAGGCTTCCGCCGTGCTGGAACTGCTGACCGCCGACGTGGCGGGCCAGCGGCTGATCAAATCCGGTCTGCTGCAGGACGTGATCGTCACCCCGGACCCGCACACCAACTCGCTGCTGGTCACGGCCCCGGCCGACAGCATGGGTCTGATGGCCGCCTTGATCGAGCAGTTGGACACGCCCACGGCCGTGGCGCAGATCAAGGTCTTCAAGATCGTCAACGGGGACGCCAACAGCCTGATCGAGATGCTCCGCATTCTGCTGCCTCCCGAGACCATGGTGGCGGGGCCGCAATTGGCGGGGGCCGAAGGCGAAACGAACCTGGTGCCGGTCCGTTTCTCGGTCGACCAGCGCACCAACAGCATCATCGCCACCGGCTCGCAGGACGATCTGGCGATCATCGAAGCCCTGTTGTTGCGGCTGGACGAAGAGGACGCCGAGCAGCGTGTAAACACGGTCTACCGGCTGAAAAACGCGCCGGCCCCGGACGTGGCGACGGCCATCAACGAGTTCCTCCGCAGCGAACGCGTCGTGCAGCAAGCCGCGCCGGGACTAGTCAGCCCCTTCGAGCAGATCGAACGCGAGGTGATTGTGGTGCCCGAGCCGATCAGCAACTCGCTGATCATCAGCGCCACGCCGCGGTTCTCGGAGGAGATCCAGAAGATCGTGGAAGAGTTGGACAAGCAGCCGCTGCAGGTGATGATCCAAGTGGTGATCGCGGAAATCGAACTCGACAACATGGACGAATTTGGGATCGAGTTGGGGCTGCAGGATTCGCTGCTGTTTGACCGGAGCTTGTTGAGCGGTCTGGAGACGATTACCAGGACGGTGACTGAACAAACGGCGGGCGGGGCGACGAACACTTTCTCGGAAGACGTGATTGTCGCCGCCACGAACACGCCGGGCTTCGATTTCAACAACGGCAAGCCGTTGGGCAACGCGGGCAGTGATAAAGCGTTCTCCCGGTCGAGCAGCGTAGGCTCGCAGGGAACGTCGTTCTTCAACGTGGGACGAGTCAACAATGAACTGGGCTACGGCGGTTTGGCGCTGTCGGCCTCCAGCGAAAGCGTCAGCATCTTGATCCGCGCCTTGCAGCATTCGCGGCGGATGGAGGTCCTGGGGCGGCCGCAAGTGATGACCTTGGACAACCAGCCGGCGTTCATCCAAGTCGGAGAGCGCGTCCCGCGGATCTCGGGCTCGCGGTTCGACGGGCGCGTCCAGACCAACGACATCGAATACGAGAACACCGGTTTGATCCTCGGCGTCACCCCGCGGATCAGTCCCGACGGGATGGTGGTGATGGAAATCGACGCGGAAAAGTCCCGCGTGGGCGACGAGGCAACGGGGATTCCCGTGTCCGTCGTCGAGGGCCGGGAGATCCGCTCGCCGCGGATCACTGTCACGATGGCCCAGACCACCGTCAGCGCCAGCGACAAAGAGACGATCGTGCTGGGCGGGCTGATTACCAAGGAAAACGAAGTGATCAAGCGCCGGGTGCCCTTCCTGTCGGACATCCCCGTCGTGGGACATCTGTTCCGCTACGACGGCGAGGAATCTCGCCGGACGGAGCTGTTGATTTTCCTTACGCCGCACGTCGTCCGCTCGCCCGAGGACATGGAGCGGATCAAGCAGACGGAAGCGGCGCGAATGAGCTGGTGCCTGGCCGATGTGCATGAAATCCACGGTCCGACCGGATTGTACGAAGACACGCAAGGCGGGTGTCTGGTGGGCGACGGCGAAGTGGTCTTCCCGGACAGCAACCCGGAAGGTCGCCGGCCCGGCGAGTTCTCGCCCGCCCCGGTGCCCGTCGATCAGTTGCCGCTGTCGCCGAGCATCCAGCAGTTGCCCGCGCCGGCCGGACCGCCGGCGGAACCTCCGGCAGCGCCGCCGGATGCCGCCGGTGCGCCCTTGCCCTGAGGAGCTGCAACGAACGATGATGCAACCCAAAGTCGTCTACACCGGGCAAGCGAATGTGGGGCCAAGGAATTGTCGATTGCTGAATTCCTCTGCCCACGATTCCTTTGCCCCCCGTCTGACCGTTTCCCAACCTGGGGCCGCGCAAGCCGGCCGCGGATTTCCAGCGGCTCCTTGGGAACCCTCCAGGAACAACTCCGCGGTTTTGTCGCCTTTCGCTCCGCGAAAGGGCGCTCTTTCGCGGAGCGAAAGGCGACATTCTTCGTGGACAAGTCTTTGGTGCCTCAGCCTGTTGCTGACGCTTGCCGGCTGCGCCAAGCTGGAACTGGGCGAGAGCTTCGCGCTGTGGAAGTCCGACGCCGAACCGCAGACGCCGGAAAGTCTGGCCGCCGTCTGGACGGAAACGACGCTGCACCAACCCGGCAAGCCGGTGGTCCGCGGGTTCGGCGGGAGAATCCTGTTTCATGGCGGCGACCAGGAGCAGACGGTCCCGGTCGAAGGCAGCGTGATGGTCTACGCCTATGACAACGACCGGCCCAACCCGGAGGATCCGGCGCCGGACAAAAAGTACGTCTTTCCGGCCCAGAACATGGCCAGTCACCAGAGCGAATCGAGCCTGGGCCCTTCCTACAGCTTCTGGCTGCCCTGGGACAATGCCGGCGGCCCCCAAAAGCGAATCAGTCTGCTGACGCGATTCGAGGACAAGAGCGGCAAGATCGTCATGTCGCAAATGGCGCACGTGACGCTGCCCGGACCCGTTGCCCCGCCGCAGAGCCATTCCGGATTGGCGCAAGTCTCCCAGCCGTTGCCCAATCCGACGGCAATCCCCGGCGCGTCGCCCGGCATCCAACAGGCTTCCTACGAGGCGTCGCCAACAGAAAACCGGCAGGCGGCAGGATTACAGAACGCCCCACCGCCTCGCTCCGTGACCATCGACGTCGCGCCGGGGCAAGCCCACCGGCTGTTGGCGGCGTCGCGCAGCCAAGCAGGACGGCAGCAGCCCCCGTCGAGCCCGCCGCAGGCGACTGCGGGCGCGGGACCGGTCAGTCTCGCGCCGGCGGCGGAGGCGGCGGGGCCGGCAAACCGGCAGGCCGCACTGCCAACTGGTTCCGCACCGACGCAACCCCAGGTTCGAAACCCACCAGCAACTCGGCCAACTTACGATCCCGTGCGGAGGCAACCTCACCACGTAGAATCGCTTCGTCGCCTGCCACCGACACCTCGATCCGGCTGGTCCCCGTCCGAAGCAACGCCGCTTGCAAACGGCGCGTCAGCTGATCGCTGACTTCCGCCGGTGCTTGAGGGGCGAACTCGAAGTCCATTCTCAGACGCGGGGTATTCATGGGCACTCGGGGCGCTCTGAGGGCGCCGGCCGTCTGATTCGCGTCCGGCGTCGCCTCGACCACCAACTCGTCGATCGCTGACCGGACTTCTTCGGCGTCCGCCCCAGCCTGCTCGCTGCCCACAAACCGTCGCGTCTCGGCCGCGCCAGCGCCGACGAAATCAGACACCGTCCGGTTGCCCCGAACGAATCGGGCGTTCTCGCTCATCAGCGAAGCCGTGGTCTCTCCGGGCGCCGGCTTGGCTGCGGCGCCGCTTGTCGTTCGCCCGGTCGTGCGGGCCGCGGTGGAGCGGTTTGCCGCCGAGGGCGAAGCCTGCCGCGAGATCGAACGGCCCAGGGTCCGTTCTCCGAACAGCTGGGCCCACGCGCCGTGAGCGGGCAAGGACGACACGGCAAGCGTTATGGCAAGTAAGACGATTCTTCGTGTCATCTGCGCGTGTCCTGTCGAGGTTAACAAATATATCGTCTTTTCAGTATACACCACGGCTGACTTCGGCAACAAGTTCCCAATTATCCGAGTTTACCAATCATGTGAGTCAGGGTATCTTGGGAGAAGAGCGTAAGTTTGCGTCCCGCCCAAGATTTTCACCATCCGACGTTTTCCCGATTTCTTTCGGAGGCATAATGCCGTGGAACCTAGAAACCTGTTAGCGATTGCCAGCCGTCGGTGGTTGCTCGTAACGTTGCTCACACTCGGCCCCGCTGCCGCAGCGTGGGGCCAAGCCGAAACACCGCCAGCCACGCCCGCGCCGACCGCTGAGGAACCTAAGCCCGCGGAACCAACTCCCGCGCCGGCTCCCGAAACGCCCAAGCCGGCGGAACCAACTCCCGCGCCGGCTCCCGAAACGCCCAAGCCGGCGGAGCCAACCCCCGCGCCGGCTCCCGAAGCGCCCAAGCCGGC
>CAYPGE010000043.1:31714-33166 GCA_964409865.1 uncultured Pirellulaceae bacterium | reverse complement strand
CGCGAATTCGCGCGGCTGTGGCGGGCCGACTGCAAGCCGTACGCGCTGGATTGGACGATGAAGCGTTATGCGGCGACGGTCCAGTGGTACGACGGCGTGCTCGCTCAACTGACTACGGCCCGGCAAGCTGCGCAGGAAGGCAAGCCGTTGCCATCGCCGGAGAAAGTGGGCCTGGCGCTGCCGGATCGGTTCACCCGGCGGTATCGGCCGCATCGCGTGGAAACGACGCCGCTGGACGCCGCCGCGCCGTGGGCGGACAGCGAGGCCACGCACCGGCTGGGACTGGTCGTCAAGGCCGGCGCCGTGGCGCGAGCCGAGTTGCCGATCCAGCTGGACATCGTATTGCCGGCCGAGGTCGCCGCCCGACCCGCACGAGCGTTTTGCGCGATCGGAACCGACGCGGCGGAAGAGATTCTTGCGCAATTGGATCCGTCAGAGGCCCTGGGCAAGACGCGGCTGACGCTGCTGATCCCCGGCCCGATCCCGGCCCGCAGCGAAGCGCGCGTGCAGGTCTATCTCGGGCTCCCCAAGTCGCCTCCGCCGTTGGCGACTGCTGTCAGCACCCGCGAGGCCGAGCACGGGATGCGGTGGATCGAGAATGACAAACTCCGCCTGCTCCTGGGACCGCAAGGGGCTCACTTGTATCGCTGGGAGGTCAAGTCGCTGGGCGGCCGCGACCTCACGCAGCCCGGCGACCGCGACTGGGCCGGCTTTGCGGATGCCGGCCACAGCGGCCGCCACTTGCCCAACAAGCTGGTCTGCACGAAGTCCGGTCCGGCGCTGGTCCAATACCGCTGTACGGACGAGACCGGTTTGGAGAAGACGATCAACTGTCTTGGCGGCGTGTCCTGGGTGGAAGTCGTCTTGAACGAGCCCGTGACCTACTACTGGGATTTTGACAACCCGGCCAACTTCGCCGCCGACGGGCCGACGCCGGGCGAGTTCTTGTTCTCCAACGGCCGCACGGGCCCGGTAGGCAAGCAAGCCGACGGGGTGGCAGCGCAAGTGAAAGCGGGCGGTACGCAGTGGGCGGTGAAGTACAATCGCGAGCGTCTCATGCTCGGCCTGGTGGCCCCGGAAATGCCGGCCAACTTCGTCGTCGCTCCAGGGGCCGGCGCCGGCGGCGTGGGCATCGAATCCTCGCCCCCCATCGGCCATTTCGTCACCTACGCCGGGCAGTCCACCGAGCCGCCTCAACAACTGATGGAACGTCTGCGGCAAACGCTCGCCTTCCGGGACCAGCCGGAAGTCGTGTTGCACGCCGTGGAGCAGAAGTGATGGTGAACTAAGAGCCTGACCGACGTTCCAGCGCCTTGCGAAGCTGCGCCACTTGCTCCTCGCTCAAGTCGAAAATCAGTTCTTCGAACGACATTCCCCGCAGACGCTCGTTGGGGGGCAATCCGCGCAGCCGCTCCTCCGGCGGCAATCCGCGCAGCCGCTCCTCCGGCGGCA
>CAYPGE010000043.1:0-31614 GCA_964409865.1 uncultured Pirellulaceae bacterium | reverse complement strand
AATCCGCGCAGCCGCTCCTCCGGCGGCAATCCGCGCAGCCGCTCCTCCGGCGGCAATCCGCGCAGCCGCTCCTCCGGCGGCAGCCCGCGCAGTCGCTCCTCCGGCGGCAGCCCGCGCAGTCGCTCCTCCGGCGGCATCGCCTCCAGCACCGCCGTTCTGAGTTCCGCTTCCACCTCGTCCAAGTACTCCGAATCTTTGTGTTGCATCGCAAAATCCTCGCCAAATCTGCGGAATTGCTGAACCTGCTGCAGCATGTAGCACAGCAAGTCCACGTGCCCCGTATGCGTCAACTGGTCTATTATACGCTCCCGGTCCCGAAGAAACACGCGGCTGACCAACGACAGGATCGGTTGCCCCCGCTCGGCCATGATGTCCGTCTCTACGAACCACGCCCTCAAGGGCAGGCCGGTCATAAGGAAGATCCCCGGTTCGTGCTTCTCGAGCCGGCACCCCAACAGCTGCAACTCGTCGCGCGCCGCCTCGTTGACCGTCGGGGCCAAGACCATCAGCGAAATGTCACTGTGCGGGATCCGCTCGACCTGCTGGCTGTGCCACAGGAACGCGCAGCCGATCAATTGCGCCAAATCGCCTCGCTGCAAGGCATCGGTCGGTCCTTTGAACTGCATCAGCGTGAAACGGTTCAGCAGCGGCAGCAGGATGTCCACGTCCTGGCGGCGCGCCGCCGGAAGCTGTCCCGCTTCGCGGCGGATCAGCAAGATGTCCAGCCGCAGAGGCAGCTTGCCGACGAGTACTTCTTCGAGCACCCGATATCCCGTCGCCAAAGCATGGTCCAGCAACCGGGCCAGCAACGGGTGCCACCAGGTGCGAGTCTTTCCCGGCTGGTCGGGACGTTCGTCGGAATCGGTAGGTTGGATGTCTGGCATGTGTCCAGTGTAACCGACGGCATTTCCGCGTTCCACTGGCCGGGAAACGAACTCGCGGTCGTCCCGGCGGGCGTCAGGCCGGTCGCGATCTTGCAGGGGGCAGCGGGAGCAGGTCTTGACATTTAACCTTCCGGGGAACATGTTTGAGCCACCATGGCTCGGCCCTTGCGGATCGACATCGACAACGGCTTGTATCACGCGGCCGGGAGCGGCGGGTTGTGGTGCGCGACGACCGAGATCCGAGCGTATATCCGCGGAGTGAGCGCGGCGGCGATGTCCAAGGCGGTATCACCGGTGCAAACTCGGCGTGCCGAGGATCGCGTCTGGGACCTGCATCTGGCGGAACTCTCGGAGCGTCTCCAGACGAGCGGTTGCTGCCCAATAAGTTCAGTGTCAAGACCTGACCCCATGACTCACTCTTGCCACACGGCCAACAAGTAGGCCGCGCTGCAGCTGCGCCTCGGCTGTTGCCGCCGCCGGTGATCGAAGTTATCATGACGGCATGCTGAACGCTGCTTTTTTACAGGACCTGAAACGAATTGTCGGCGCCGCTCACGTGGCCTGCCAGCGGAGCGATGCCGAGGTTTATTCCTACGACGGTTCGCTGATCTTCGCCAAACCGGACGCCGTGGTGTTCCCCGCCGATACGGAGCAAACCGCCGCCGTGGTGCGTCTGGCATCGGCGGCGGGCGTGCCCTACGTGCCGCGGGGGTTTGGGACTAATCTCTCCGGAGGTACCGTTGCGACACAGGGCGGGTTGATAATCGGGCTGACGCGGCTGAATCGCATCCTGACGATCGAACCGGAAGGCCGCTATGCCGCCGTGCAAACGGGCGTGACGAACCTCGAACTGCAACAGGCATTGGCCCCGCGCGGCTTCCTGTTTGCACCGGACCCGGCCAGCCAGAAGGCGGCCACGCTGGGCGGAAACCTGGCTGAAAACGCAGGCGGCCCGCATTGCGTCAAGTACGGCGTGACGACCAATCACGTGCTGGGCATGACGGCTGTGCTGCCGGGCGGCGAGGTGCTGCAGATCGGCGGCCCGGCCTTGGACCCGCCCGGCTACGACGTGCGCGGGGTTCTGGTGGGCAGCGAAGGCACTTTGGCCGTGATGACCGAGATGGTCGTGCGGATCATCCCCACGGCCGAATCGTTGCTGACCATGTTGGTGGTCTACGACGACGTGGCGGACGCGGCCCGCACCGTGTCGGCCATCGTCGCGGCGGGCATGACCCCGGCGACCCTGGAGATGATGGATGGCTCCGTCATCCGGGCTGTGGAGGACAGCAAGCCCAGCGGCTATCCGCGGGATGCCGCGGCCGTGTTGATCGTCGAAGTGGACGGCCCGCGTGCCGGACTGGACGAACAGGCCGAGCACATCGGTCAATTGTGTTTTCAGAACCACTGCCGCGAGGTCCGCAAGGCCAAGGACGCAGCCGAACGCGACTTGCTGTGGGCCGGCCGGCGGGGTGCCTTCGGCGCCATTGCCCGCCTGGCGCCGAGTTTCCTGACCGCCGACTGTACGGTGCCCCGGACGCGACTGCCGGACGCCTTGGCCGAAGTCGCGACGATCGCCCAACGCCACCAACTGAAACACGCCAACGTGTTCCATGCCGGCGACGGGAATTTGCACCCCGTGCTGCTGTTCGACCCGCGCGATCCCGACCAGGTGCAGCGGGTCCACCACGCAGGGCACGAAATCATGCAGGCCTGCGCGGCGCTGGGTGGCACGATCACCGGCGAGCACGGCGTAGGGACGGAGAAGTTGGAGGGCATGCGGCTGGTCTTCTCGGAAGACGACTTGGAGTTCCAGCGGCGACTCCGGACGGCCTTCGATCCGTGGGGCCTGCTTAATCCCGGCAAGCTGATTCCTCCGCGCATCGGCGATGCGAGCCCGCCGGAGCCCGCCGCGCAGGGACTGGGCGACGAGCGGGAGTGGAAGCCCAAGGATGCGGCTGAGGCGTGCCAGATCGTGCGGCGGGCCTGCGTCAGCCGCCGCGTCTTGCTGCCGATGGGAAATGGCACGCACTGCGAATTCGGCGATTCGAGCGATGGTCAGGCGGTGTTGCTGAAGAGCACCCGGCTCACGGCCGTGACCGAATACGATCCGGCCACGCAAGTCGTCGGCGTTCAGGCCGGCATGTCGCTGGCGGCACTGCAGGCCACTTTGGGCGAGCACGGGCAATGGCTGCCGCTGCGCCCGCCGCGGGGCGGGAGGCACACGCTGGGCGGCATTGCGGCGCTGAACGCCTGCGGGCCGGAACGGCTCCGCTACGGAGCCCCGCGCGATCTGGCGCTGGGGCTCAAATTCGTTTCCGCCGCCGGGCGGCAGATCTCGGCCGGCGGGCGCGTGATGAAGAACGTGGCGGGCTATGACGTCACGCGTCTGCTGGTGGGTTCCGCAGGCACGCTGGGGTTCATCACCGAGCTGACGTTCCGCATCCAGGCGCTGCCGCAGTGCTGTGTGGCCGTGGGGGGAAGCGGCTCGCTGGAGCAATGCGGAGCGGCCGCAGCGTGGCTGTTACAATCGCAACTGGAGCCGAATCTGGTCGTGGCGGTGCCGGAGCACGTGGCCGCGTCAGTCCGTGACGCGGATTCCGCTCGCGGAGCGAGCGGTCTACGGTGGCGGCTGATCGCTGGGTTTGAGGGGTTTCGAAAGACGGTGGACGCGCAGGTGGAGGGCTGCCGACAAGGGCTGGAGCAACACGGTTTGAGTTGCCGGCCGGCTGGGGAGTACCCGGCGCTGGAAGGGGCTTGTCAGGCCTTCTTCGATCTTCTTTACGAAGCCCCCTTCGTGTTGCGAGTGGACCTGCCGCCGAATCGTGTTGTCGCTTTCCTTTCGGCTCAGCAGGAGCTGACCGGCGGAGCCGGCCTGCTGGTCGATTGGGGCTGCGGCCGGATCACCGCCTCGCTGCCGGAGCTGGCGGACTCCGCGTGGACGCGCTGCTGCGACGTTGTGGCCGGCGAGGCGGGGACCGCCGTGCTGGACAAGGCACCGGACGCGTTCCGCCGCAGGTACTCCGTCTTCGGGAAACCTCGCCCCGATTGGACAATCATGCACAACATCAAGCAGGCCCTGGATCCGCAGGAAATCTTGGCTCCGGGCCGCCTGCCGGGCAAGAGATAAGAGATTAGATGAGCATTGAAGAACGTTACGACGAGATCGCCCGCTGCAACCGTTGCGGGTTCTGCCAGGTGGCCTGTCCCATCTTCCGCGCGACGGGACACGAGGCCGGGGTGGCCCGAGGCCGCGTGGCGCTGGTGCGGGCCCTGGTCGAAAAACGCCTGGAGTGGGACCAGGAACTCAAAGAGCCGTTGTTCAATTGCCTGTTGTGCGGCGCCTGTACGGCGAACTGTTTTCCCGGCGTGCAGACGGCCGACCTGCTCGTGGAAGCTCGCGGCGAGTATCTGGAACGGGTGGGCCGCGAAAAGTTTCACCGGCTGCTGTTCAACCAACTGCTGCCCTATCCGAAGCGGCTGCGGCTGGCCGCCCGGGCCGTCGGACTGTCGCTGCGCACCGGGCTGTCCAACGTCGCCGGCGCGCTCGGTCTGCTGCGGGCGTTTGGACGCGATTTTCCCCGCGCTCAGAAGATTGTTAAACGTCTTCCCGATCACGCGTTCCGGGACCAGGTTCCTGCCGGCGTGTTCGAGGGGCAGGGCGAATTGCGGATCGGCTTCTTCGTGGGCTGCGGCATGGACGCGCTGTTTCCCGGCGTGGCGGAGGCGACGCTCGGCTTCTTGCGCACGCTGGGCCGCACCGTCGAGGTTCTGGAGAACTGCTGTTGCGGCCTGCCGGCGGACACTTACGGCGACCGCGCGGCGGCCCGCAAGATGGCCGAGAAGAACCTGGCTCTCTTGGAACCGCGCAACTTCGATATCATCGTCACCGACTGCTCCAGCTGTGCGTCCTTTCTCAAGAAGTACCCGACGCTGTTTGCCGAGGGCGATCCGCGGCGCGAGGCGGCGGTCGCCCAGGCCGCGCGGGTCCGCGACGTGGTCCAGTTGCTGCCCCCGGCCGCGAACCCGTTGACGATCCCGCCGGGCGAGAAAGTGATCGCGACCTATCACGATCCGTGTCATGCGGTGCGGGGCCAGGGGCTGTCTCGCGAGCCGCGCGACGTGCTCCGCTCGCTGCCCGGTGTTGAATACCGCGAATTGCCCGAAGCGGACTGGTGCTGCGGTGGAGCGGGTTCCTACGCGGCTTACCACTACGACCTCTCGCTCCAGGTTCTGGATCGCAAGCTGGACAACATCGAGCGCACGGGCGCGAACCTGCTGGTGACTTCCTGCCCCGCCTGCATCATGCAGCTGAGCTTCGGGATCCACCGCCGCGGTTTGCCGATCCGGGTCTGCCACCTGGCCGAAATCGTCGACACTCTTGATAAAGCGCGATCCTCCAAGCCATAATCAAGTCCACGACCGCGCAAGGGAGGAACGCGACCATGCCGCACATTCTGGTGCTCGATTGGGACCCGCGGGAGATCCGCTACGTGCTCGGCCGGACCAGGGGCCGAGACTTGCGCGTGCTCGCCCTGGACACCCTTGCCCTGCCTCCTGCCGGTGAGGACCCTCAGCAGCTCGACCGGACGTTTGCCGCGAAGATCAAGGGGCTGTTGACCCACTGGAAGGCGGGCCGGGCGCGAATCCTGGTCGCCCTGCCGCGAAGCGCCGTGGAACTGCTGTACCTGACGGCGCCCCCGGCCTCGGATGAGGAGCTTCCGGAACTCGTCGCCAATCAAGCCGAGCAGCAGTCACCGGCCATCTCCGAGCAGACGCTGCTGGATTTCGTTCCGGCGGCAGGCGATGCGGGGTCGCCCAGGTTGGTGCTGGTCGCAGCCCTGGCCGATGACGAACAGCAGCGGATTCGCAGCCGTCTGGCAGCCGCCGGATTGACGCCCCAGCGAATCGTGTTGCGGCCGTTGGCCGGAGCGAGCCTGTTTCGGCGTCTGATCTCCGCCACGGATCAAACCTGCTTGCTGATCAATCGAGTGGGTCAGGACTTGGCGTTCAACGTGATCGCGCCGGGCCGCCTTGGTTTCACGCGGACGGTGCGTCTGCCCGAACAGGTGTCTGACGAGGAAGTAGCCGACCGGCTGGTCGCCGAAGCGAAACGGACGGTGCTGGCCGCGCCTCGCGAGCACGTGGGCGACGAGGGGATTCGGAAGATCTACCTCTTCGGCCGCCAGGCGGACTACGAGTCTGCGGCCAATGACATCGGAAACGAGTTGTCGTTGCCCGTCGAAGTGCTGGATCCGCTCGATGCGGTCGAGGCCCCCGACGCGGCGGCGCCCTCGCAACCGGAGCAATTTGCCCCGCTGCTGGGCGTGTTGTTCGACGAGCTGGCCGGCAGCCACCCCATCGACTTCCTGCACCCGCGCCGCCCACCCCACCCTTGGGCGCGCTGGCGGACTGCTGCCGTGGCAGCCGGCGGCCTGGCCTTGATCGCGGCGGCACTGGGTCTGTACGTGTGGAGCAGTTTGGCCGAGGTGAACGCGGACAACCAGCGCCTGGCGGCGCGGCTCCGCGACCTGAACGAGACCGCTCGCAAGGCAGCCAAGCAGAAGGCCCGGATCGAAGCCATTGCCGCCTGGAAGAACCGCGATGTGAACTGGTTGGAGGAACTGCGGGACCTGTCGAATCGCTTCCCAGGGGCCCGCGACGCCGTGGTGTTGCGGATGAGTATGCGGCCATCGCAAGGCGCCGGCGGGTTGATCGACCTGCAGGGTCTGGTGCGGGACCCCAAGGTGGTCGTCAATCTGGAACGTCAGGTGCGAGACCGTTACCGCACCGTGCGCAGCCGCCGAGTTCAGCAGCGGACGCTGGAAGACGACTACACGTGGCTGTACGAAACGTCGGTCTCGGTCGCGCCGCGACAGCCGGATCAGTACGCTGCGCAGGTCGCCCAAGTGGAGGCTGCGGCGCCGCCGAACTCCACCGCCCCTAAGCCTGCACCCGCTGGCTCGCCCTCATCCCGCATCTCTTCTCCTGCCCCGCAGCCGGCGGCGCCGAAACCGGCCTCCGCCGGCGTCACGCGAAAGGGGGCGAAGCCATGACCTCGACCACCGCGTCTCCCTCGCCGCTGGAACGCTATCGCAAGCTCGGCTTGGCCGCCCTGCTGTTGGCCATGATCGCTTATTTCGGAGGCGAATGGCTGATCGAACGCGTGATTCAAGGTCCCCTCGAGGTGGCCCGCAATCGCCGCACGCAACTGGAACGAGACATCCAGCAGCGAGAGACGTCGCTGCAACGTCTGCGGGAAGCCAGCAAGCTGCTGGCGCAGTGGGAGGACCAGTCGCTGCCTGCCGACACCGAGGTGGCCCGGTCGCTGTATCAGGCGTGGCTGGTCGAACTGGTGGACGACGTGGGCTGGGCCAGTCCCAGCATTGCCTCCAGCGAGCCCGTCGCCCGCGGCGGTCTGTACTACACGCTCAGCTTCTCCCTCCGGGGACGCGGCACCTTGGAACAGTTGACCGAGTTCCTGTTTGCCTTCTACCAAGCCGATCTGCTGCACCAAGTCCGCTCGTTGAGCATCACGCCCTTGCAACGCTCCGAGTACTTGGATTTGTCGTTGGCCATCGAAACGATGATCCTGCCCCCCAGCGGCGGATCGGGAGCGAAGCAGGCTGCGTCTTCCTCTCCGGAAAACGTCTACGAGCAATTCCGCCGCCGCACGTGGCGCGTCTCGGACCGGCTCGCCTTCGACGACCTGCAGGCCTACGGCGTCATCTTCCGCCGCAATCTGTTTGCGCTGGGCGGCGGTTTCGATCCTACCGATCACACCTACTTGACCTCGATCACGCAGGTGGATGGCGAGCCGGAAGTCTGGTTCACCAACCGCGCCACCGACGAAATCGTAAAACTCCGCGCCGGGGGCCTTCTGGAACTCGGCCCGCTCACCTTTCGCCTGGACGAAGTCCTTGACACGGACGTGATCGTCGAAACCGACGGCGAACGCTGGCTGCTGGGCCTGGGCGATAAAATCACCGACGCCTACGCCCTGCCGCCGGGGTTCTGAATCCCCCGGCACGCATCCGTCCCCGTAGCATGGCTCTCCGAGCCGTGCGAATCTTGTCGGAACCTCGGCCACGGCTCGGAGAGCCATGCTACCAATCGGCTGCGTCGCGGCACGGCTCGGAGAGCCATGCTACGGAGGTCACAGCATTTTCCGCTGCTTGTACGACCGATACGCCTTGTCCGTCAGTTCGGCGATCGTGAGGGCATTGCGGCCGTCGTTCAGCGCGGGCGGGCGGCCCTGCAGGATGCAATCGGCGAAATACGAGCATTCGGCGGTGTACGGATTGACTTTCGGGAACGGAACCTTCTGGAACTTGCGGGCCACGTCCTTGCTCTGCTGTGCGTCGTAGCCGGCCGCGCCGGCCAATTGCAGGGCCTCCAGCACGCCGCCCACGCTCTGGCCGATCGTGCCTTCGGTCAGCACGGCGCCTTGCGAGCCGTACACCTCCAATCGCGTCCGGCTGGCTTCGTCCGGGATGCAGTAGAAGCAATCCACCGTGGCCTGGGCGCCGGACTTGAATTCCAACAGGGTCGTCGACGCGTCGTCCGACTTGTAGTCCTGCACCAGCGTATTGACCATCGCCGCCACGCGCCGCACCGGCCCGGCGAACCAGGCCAGCAAATCGTACAGGTGCGTGGCCATGTCGATCAGCGCCCCGCCGCCGCCCAGTTTCGGATCCTGCCGCCACGCGCCCGGCATCTGGGGATACCAGCACGACAGCTGGGCTCGCATATAGACGATCCGGCCCAACCGGCCTTGGTCGATCATCTGCTTGATGGCGGCATGAGCCCCGTGGAACTTCATCATGTAGCCTTCCTGCAGGTAGACCTTGGCTTTCTTGCAGGCGGCCACCGCCTCCTTGGTCTGAGCCAGATTCATGGCCAGCGGCTTTTCGCACAAGATGTGTTTGCCGGCCGCCGCCGCTGCCTGGACCTGCTTCAAGTGGCAGTTGACCGGCGAGGCGATGTACACGGCCTCGACCTCCGGGTCCCCCAGCAACTCCTCTTCGCGCGTGTAAGCCTTCGGCACCTTGAACTCGGCAGCCACGCGTTCGATGTTCACGGGATCCATGACCGCCACCAGGCGGCAGTTCTTGGCCTTGAGCATGCCGGGAATGGTCCTGCGATACGCAATGCCGCCAGCTCCCATCACACCGAAATTGACGCAGTTCGTTGCCATGATCGTGCTCCTGAAAAGGTGATTCGTCGGTCTCCCTGACCCGCATCCCAAGCGAAATAGTCCCCCGCGCCCCGCCCGCTTGTCTGGCAGGAGCCCAAGTCTGGATCATCGCACTTCGACTTATTCACCTGCCGCACAAGGCGGCAGGGGCCTGGGGCGGGGTTCTTAACGTCTGTGCTTCTCGCTAATAAGACTCTCTCACCTGCCTGGCGAGCAGGCAGGGGTCGGTTTCTGCTTCTCGCTAATAAGACTCTCTCACCTGCCTGACGAGCAGGCAGGGGTCGAACCTGGGGCGATTCTTTCAGCCGCCAAACAGCCGCTGCAATTGTTCCACCGCCACGTCGGCCAACCGCTCGCCCGCACCGGGTTCGTACAACGTGCTGCCGGCCGTGACTTCGTAGCCGCCTTGCGGGAACGACTCGCGGGTCGGCAAATAGCCGACGGCGTCGTTGGACAATTCGACAACCAGCGTATGCTGGGCGGGCGAACGCTGTTTCAAGTCCAAGCCGAATTCGCAGAAGATTTCGCCCGGCAGTCCGACGACGGCGGCATCGCCCACGCGCATCGCCATCACCTCGACGCGATCCGGTTCCTCCTGGACGGCGTGCATCTTCAAACGCAAATCGGCGAAGAAAGCGTCGGGCAGTCCGTCCACCTGGCCGCGCGGCGCTTGCCCCTGCAAATCGTCCAACACGCGGCGGCAGCGGTCGTATTCCTCCGGCGCGATCTTCATCCGCTCCAGGACCGCCGTCTCCTTGGCTACGGCCACGCGGTCGGCAGCCACGGGCTGCCGCGTCCGGATCGCCTCGGCCGCAGCGGCCGCCAGCATGTGGCCGACGCGTTCGATCATCCCGTAACCGCGGCCCTGCTGCAAGTTGCGATAGTCGACGTGATTCACGTTGCCGCAACAGCCGTTGGCAAACAGCGTCAGAAAGCCGTCGCCTTGGATCCGTCCTAAAGCCGCCGCCAGCTGACCGGGATAATCGGCTGAATACAGCCAGTTATCGCCTGCCAGAATGGCCGGGTGCAAGCCGAAATTGACGACCGCCGCCACAGGTTCCCCGGCGCGCTCGATGACCAGGCAAATCAGTTGCGGATCGACCGGACCCCACGCCGCCTCGACCTGGTCGGGATCGAAACCTGGCACGAGCGCCTCCCAATTCATCTGCGTCGTGCCGTCGCGGCGGCGCAACCGCCGGTTGAACGACAGCCGGTCTTCCTGCGCGCGGCCGACGCTCAACTGGGCCTCGGCCAGCTCCTGTTCGGCGATCGCCACGGCCGAGGCGGCCTTGACCAGCATCGCTTCGGCCGCAGCCCGGTACGGACGGTAGTCCAGCCCGAACAGGAACCGATCGTGCGGGGCCGGAGCGCTGTGCGTGTGCGTGGCGTGGACCAGCACGTTCTCCGGCGGCACGTTGGCCGAACGGCCGATCGCGTCGCGGATCAAGGCGACGTTATGGCGATCGAGCATGCAGACGTCGACCGCCAGCACCGCCGCCTTGGTTCCCTGAGGGTCTTCGAACACGATGGCCTTGGCCATCAGGGGATCGTGCACGCCGCGGGCCAGGTAGTCGTCGCGGAAGTTGCCCATCAAGGGCAACCCTGGCGGCGGCGTGACATCGACCGCGGCGAGACCGACGTTGAGTTGCGACATGCCCGGTGGTCCTGCTACGAGTCCTGCGTACAACGGAATTCATTCCGTTCCGATCCTGCGTAGAACGGAATTCGTTCCTTTCCGAACGGATTGAAATCCGTTCTACCTGCCCGCCGTTTCCTTGCGCTCAACTGTACGCTTTGATCGCCTTCACCAACCCGGCGGCGATTTGTTTCATGTCCTCGGCCGTGAACGTCGGGTAGGCGAAGCAGGTAAAGGTGTGCGCCTCGTGCCAGCGGGCGTTCGGCACTTCCACGTTGCTGACGTCGATACTGGCTGGATCCGTGTATTCCTTGGACGTGAACGGGAATCCGGTGCGACCGAAGCCGTTGCGTTCCGTGAAGGCCCGCTCGGTGTGGCACTGCGGCCAGAAGACCTTCCAGCAGGGACAGCCCTCGGCGCCGGCGGCGGTGACGAATTGGTTGATATCGCAGTTCATGTTTTCGATGTCCAGCGAAAACGCGCACACGAACCAGCCGTTCTGCCGCTGCGGCGTATCGATCGGCATGTATTTCACCTGCGGCAACTGGCCCAAGGCGTCCATCAGAATGTGCGCATTGCGGCGGCGGGCCGGCATGTTCCAGTCATCGATCCGCGCCAATTCCGCCAAGCCGATCGCCGACTGCATCTCGGTCATCCGATAGTTCCAGCCCACGCGGTTGTGGATGTAGGGCAGACGCTGCTCCATTTCCAGCAGGTTCATGCGTTTCCGCACGTCGTAGCCGTGATCGCGAAAGCTGCGGGCCTGCCACGCCAACTCTTCGTCGTCGGTGGTGACCATGCCGCCTTCACCGCCGGTGGTGAAGGTCTTGTTCTGGCAGAAGCTACAGCCGGCAATCTGGCTCAGCGTGCCGGTCTTCTTGCCCTTGTACGAACCACCGAAAGCCTCGGCGTTGTCCTCGATCACGAACAAGTTGTGCTTCTTGGCAAAGGCATTGACCTGGTCCATCTCGCAGACGTTGCCGTACAGGTGCACGGGCATGATGGCCTTCGTTCGCGGGGTGACCAGCTTTTCGGCCGATTCGATGCTGATGCAGTGATCGTCCAGATTGACATCCGCAAACCGCGGAATCGCGCCGGCCTGGACGATGGAGAAACTGGAGGCAATGAACGTATAGCTGGGCACAATCACCTCGTCGCCCGGCCCGATGCCCAGGGCGGCCAGCGCCACGTGCAGGGCGGCGGTGCCTGTGGCCACGCTGATCGCGTACTTGCTGCCCTGCCACTTGGCAAACTCCCGCTCGAACTCCATGCCCTTGGGGCCGGTCCAGTAATTGACCTTGCCCGAACGCAGTGTCTCCACAACCGATTCGATCGCCTGGTCGCTGAACCGGGGCCATCCGATCAGGGTGTTCGTCACCGCCTTGGGTCCGCCGTCAATTGCCAGTTTCTCGCTGACAGCTGCCATGATCTATCTCCCTTTCTTTCTGGTGTGGTCGAATGTTGGCCTGCGAATAGTGTACCAGCATCCCGGCGGGGAAAACAAGCGACCATCGCCGGCCATCGTAGACGCGTCGCTCCGCGACGCGATTCCGCTCGCGGAGCGAGCGGCCTACGGTGCATAACTCCTACCGCTTCTTCATCGTCACGCCGAGGCCCGCCCCCTCCATCAACAGAAACGAGGTCTCGAAGTTCGGGTCTTTCGTGATCGCTTCCAGATATCTCGGATCCGGCCTGGGGGAGACCATGTTGTGGGCGATGATCAGGCCACCGGGGCGGAGCTTGGGAACCAGCTTTTCCATATAATCCAGGTAGCCGTCTTTGTCAGCGTCCAGGAACAGGATGTCGATCGGCCCCTCGACTTTCTGAACGGTCTGGTGGGCATTGCCCACCACGATGGTAATCAAGTCGTCGACGCCCGCCTTTTTGAAATTCTCGGCAGCGATCGCGGCCCGCCCCGGATCGAGTTCGTGCGTGATCAGCCTGCCCCCCGTCTTGCGCAGGGCCAAGGCAAACCAGGTTCCCGATTCCCCCGTGGAGGTGCCGATTTCGACGACCAGTTTGGCGCCGCTGGTTTCGGTCAGCAGACGCAGCAACCGCCCGTCGGATTCGGAGACGTTGGCATATCGCGGCCCTTGCCGGGATTGCTGAAGCGATTCCAGGACTCTTTTCTCTGCGTCGTCCTTGGGCAGCGGAACGTTTTCGATCGGCGTGCGGGCTTCCGGCCTGGGACCGCCACGGCGGGGGCTGTCAGGCCGTTGTGCCCAGGCGAAAGTGGACAACGTGGCCAACACGATCACGACAGAAACGGCAAACGTCAGACGCGGCATCAGTTTCTCCTACTTGCAAAGCAAACGGCGTTTCGTTAAAGCGTGCGGTGCGCATTTTGGAGTGCGGCGACTTGTCGCCGCTTCGGCTTGACCTCGGCGCAGTGACGGCCGCTTTGTGTTCCGGTGTCTTGCTGCGTCCTCTGAACACAATCGGCCGCAGCGCTGCGGGCCGCTGTCCAAGGCGGTGACAAGGCACCGCAGTCCAAAACATGGGCGGATTATACAGTACGGTCGCGGGCCTGAGCAGACAACGGCCATCGGCGGTGTCGGAATGTCCAAAAAAAGTTGTCTTCACACAGGTACCGAGTAGTGACAACCGCCTAAAGTTGTCTAAAATAACCGCTCACACGATCTCGGTTTTGCAGGCCGCGGTGCCCCGAGTTCCGGCGTCCGCGGGCTGTGTCCGGGGTAGTTGACTTTGTTATTCGGCGCTAGAAGAACCACCCCACCTGCATCCTGGCGCGGACTGTCGGCCGGTGCCCATCGCACGCGGTCACAGCCAACGCCTTTTTCATGCCTCGGAGGTATCCATGTCTCGATACGCGTTCGGCGCGTCGGTCCTGCTTCCGATCGTCTGCCTGTGTACCGCTTTGTCGGCGTCGGAATCGAGGTTTGCCCAGACGGGCAGCCGCAGTCAGTACACGCACTGGATTGATCTGTACGATGCGAATCAGCGGCGCATCGATCCGACGGACCCCAAGGCTCCTCCGTATTCGCCGCGCCGGACCTGCGGTCGCTGCCACGACTACGAGGCGATTGCCACGGGACATCACTTCAACGCCATCGGGAATTCGGCGCAGCCGGGCCGTCCCGGCGAGCCGTGGATTTGGACCGACACGCGCACCGGAACTCAAATCCCGCTGTCCTATCGGGGCTGGGAGGGCAGCTACAAACCCGACGCCCTGGGAATCTCCCCCTGGGACTTTGTGATGAAATTCGGACGCCATTTCCCCGGCGGCGGGCCGGGCGAACTGGTTTCGCCGCCCGCGGAGTCCGCGGCCAAAGAGGCAGCCGCAGTTCAGCCGGCCGCCAAGGAAGCACCGGCGGAAGCGAAACCGGCCGCCGAGAAATCCGCGCCGGACAAGCCGGATCGCTGGAATGTGTCCGGCCAGCTGGAAATCGACTGCATGATCTGCCACTGCAACGATCACCAATACAGCATGGAACTGTGGTGGAAACAGATCGAGGATCAGAACTTCGCCTGGGCGCCGACCGTCGCTCTGGGACTGGGCTTCGTCGAGGGCAAGGTCTCCAGCCTGCCCGACGATTTTGATCCTGCCAAGGTCGAGGAGAATTCGCGGAACAAGCTGCCGACGACCACTTACACGACCGGCCGTGTGAATCCGGAGAAGAAAGTGTTCTTCGATGTCATCCGCAGCCCCGGCGACAATGTTTGCTATTACTGCCACACCACGCGCTTGGTCGGCAAGGACGCTCCGGCCGACTGGACCTGCGACGAGGACGTGCATCTCCGCGCCGGGATGACCTGTTCCGACTGTCACCGCAACGGCATCGAGCATCATACGGTCCGCGGGTTCGAGGGCGAGGCTCACCCGACCGGCCAATCCGTGGTGACGCTGTCCTGTCGCGGATGCCACATGGGCGGCCCGGAGGGCGGGCGACTGGGAGCGCCTCAGCCGCAGCACAAGGGTCTGCCGGTGGTCCACTTTGACAAGCTCTCTTGCACCGCCTGCCATTCAGGGCCGCGTCCCTCGCAGCAGGCATCCGGCATCCAGACGGCACTGGCCCACGGCTTGGGGCTGGAGTCGCACGACTATTCGGAGGACCTGGCTCCCGGCGTGGTCGAGCCGGTCTTTCAGAAGGATGGCGGCATGCTGTATCCGTATCGGATGACGTGGCCCGCCTTCTGGGGCTCGCTGCACAACGACAGCCTGACGCCGTTGAACCCCGAAGAGGTGTACGGCGCCCTGCGGAATACGCTGCGGGTCCGCAAGGGCCAGACGCTGAAGGAGGTGTTGCTGGACGTAAAACTGAGCAAGGACGAGAAGCAGGAATTGCTGGGCGAGCAGCGGGCCGGCGTCGCCGATGCGGAGTTGACCGAAGAGGAAAAAGCCAAGCTGGAAGAGCGGATCAAGAACAAAGCCCTGGAGCAGTTCCAGGAAAAACTGGCCAAGGCGCTGGGCGAATTGAAAAAGATCATCCCGCAGCCGGAAGCGCAACCGGTGTACGTCGCGGGCGGCAACGCCTATCGCTTGAACGAGGCCGGCAAGCCGCAGCCGTTCTCGCACGAAGCCGCGCAGCCTTACGCTTGGAAACTGGCCCACGATGTGCGCCCCGCCCGCGCGTCGATCGGGGCCACCGGGTGTTTCGATTGCCATCAGGCGGGCACGCCGATTTTCGAGGGCCAGGTGACGGCCCTCAGTCCGGTGCTGGAAACACGCCCCCGCACCTACGCGATGTACGAACTGGCGGGCTTCGACAAGTTCAGGCTGGACGCCTGGAACCAGTCGTTCCAAGGCCGCACCCTGTTCAAGTGGCTGGGATTCGCGTCGATGGGGATCGTCAGCCTGGTCCTGTTGTGGTACGCGATGCGAGGCCTGGCCGGTGTGGCGGCATTGGCCCGCCGTTCGTAGTGCCGCCTTCAGGCGGTTGCGACCACTCAGAACCGCCCGAAGGCGGAACTTCAAACCGGCAGCCGACACGGAAATCGAGGAGATAGACAACCAATCTTTGGGAGCAGTTCGATGTTAGCGGAGTTAAACCTGGCGACGATCGGAATGGCTGGAAACGCAAGCGGGATCTTTCTGGGCATCTTGCCCTTGGCGCTGCTTGGTGTCCTGGTGGTGGCCGTGGTGCACCTGATTTGGGTGGTCGTCCGGCGCCGCGGAGCCGTGCCGAGGTCGTCTTGGGGCTGGTGGGCATGTCTGGTCTATCTGGGCACCCTGGCCAGCGTCGCCGTGTTGGGCATCACCTCGTTCGTGGCCATGATTCGGTTTGGGATCCTGGGCGGCTGGTGGCTGTTCATCCACATGTTCGGAGCCGGCGTGTTTACGTTCGTGTTGCCCTTGCTGGCGGTGACCTGGTGCGAGGCGAACCGTTTCGGTCGCCCGCCGCAACCGGCCGGCGCCGAAGGCCAGGAACAACCAGCGCGTTTCCTGCGGCTGGCGAAATTCATGTTCTGGGTGATCCTTGCCGCCGGTCTGATCGTGATCGTCACGATGATCCTGAGCATGCTGACGGTGTTCGGCACCGAGGGCTTGACGCTGCTGTTGGACATCCACCGCTATGCCGGCCTGGCGGTCGTCGCGGCGACGGTCCTGCACCTGTATGCCGCGTTGTTGCCGCGGTTTGGACTGAGTTGAAGCCCCTGGCGTACATCCTCGGACTACGATCGCCCGATTGTTTGTTTTCGTGTGCCCATTTTGGAGTGCGGCGCCTTGTCGCCGCTTTGGCTCGATGGCGACGCAACGACCGCCGCTTGGGGTTCCGGTACCCTGCTGTGTCTCCTGAACCCCACCCGCCGCAACGCTCCAGGCCGCCGCCCAAAGCGGTGACAAGGCACCGCACTCCAAAGCTCCGTCGCCGCCCAAGGCCGCCCTGAGCCATGACTTCCTCGATTGTCACAACGCCGCGCCGCTGGTTTGTCCGCGGCTTGATGGTGGGCATTCTGATCAGCGGTTCGATGACGGCGGTTTCCTACTTTTTTCGCTCCGAACGAGGCGGCAATTTGCTGGGAACGACGCCCGACCACTACGAAGCGTTGGGGTTTCCTTGCACGCTGTGGGAGACCGGTAATACGTATGGAGGTCTGTTCGTCGATCTGCGCGGACTGCTGATTGACGTTTCTTTCGGGGGCGCGGTGGGAATCCTTTGCGGGCTGGTCACGTTGCGGTTTCGCGGGTTCCTGAACGAACTGGTGGAGCGGCTCGATCAAGCCGTGGCCGTTCGCCAGCGAAGCAATGTCCAGTTCTCCCTGCGGGGGCTGTTGGCGTTGACCGGCGTTGCCGCCAGCGCTGCCGCGGGGGCACACTATGCCTTGGCTGGCCATCCCGCCGTGCTGGGCATCATCTATTGGCTGGGTCCTTGGATCTTGGTGCTGATCGCCTTTCTGCCTATGGGCCTGTCCTGGCAGGGCCGCGTCGTCGTCCTGGTGCCCACGGCCCTGTTGCTGATGCTGGCCGCGGTCGCCGTGGGCATGTCGCTCAAGCCGCCGTTGGAATTCGACAAGGTGCTGATGTACATCTTTGTGTGTTGGACGCCGCAAAGCGTACTGGTGGCAATCGTGCTGACGGCGGGCCTGATCTTCTACCACAGCGCCGCCGGAAGGCGTTCGTAGTGTCGGCTTGAGCCGGTTCCGACCGTCTGAAGGCGGCACGACAAACCGCACCGTCTGAAGGCGGCACGACAAGCCTCGTCGTCGACCTCAGAGCCGGCCGAACTCGTGGATCGTCTCGTACATCGCCACGATGTTGGCGGTGGGCGTGTTGGGTTGGATGTTGTGGCACGGATTGCAGATCCATCGCGCGGGGCGATAGATCTCGATGCTCTCGCGGACTTCGGCCACGACGTCGTCCACTCTGCCGAACGGCAGCGTGTGTTGGTTGTCGATCGAACCGTGGAAAATGATGTGGTCACCAAAGTCGGCCACGAGCCCCTCCCGCTCCATGCCGGGACAACGCCACTGGACCGGGTTCAACACCTCGATCCCGACGCGTTCGATCAAGTCCGGCAGGAACAGCCGCGCGGCGCCGTCCGTGTGATACATGACGTGAATGCCGTACGAGCGAGCCAGGTCGGCCATCCTAGCCTGCTTGGGCAGCAGGAACCGCCGGTACATAGCCAGGCTCATCAGCGGCCCGGTCTGTGAACCCAAGTCCTCCGCGACCCAGGTCAGGTGGATCCGTCCCCCGCCAGCCTCGAAACAGCGCCGCTGGTGCTCGTAATAGAACGCAAAGATGTGCCCCAAGATGGCGTCGGCCAGTTCGGGCCGCAGAACCAGATCCTCGAAGGAACGTTCCAAACCGCGCAAGTAGCCGTACAGCAAGAATGGTTCGTAGCAGCAGGAGTGGATCGGCCAGTAGCCGTCGTCCTCGTCCAGCGTGCGGGCGATCACGTCATAGTCGAAATCGTCAGGGTCAGGCCAGCGGTGCGCATCGACCTCGGCCACCGTTTCGGCTGCGGCCAACGGGCAGTAGGCCGGTTCGTCGTACGCTCCGGACCCGTAATCCATCCGCTGGTACCGCACGCCCCATAGGTCCGCCTGCGAATCGTCGGGATGATGCGGCAGCCGCCACCGCGACTCGACGTACTTCCGTTTGTCGATGTGCAGTTTGCGCCACATCGCGTCCTCGCTCGCGCAACCCAGATCGCGCAGCAGCCGCTGAGTGACCTCACCCGTCGCCTGGTAATCGCTGGGGATCCGATCTACCGGCTGCCGGTCCAGCAACGCCAGCCAGCGTTGGCGGGGCGTCATTTCCATGGCAGTTTCCTCCCTGGGAGACTTGTTTACCGTCCTTGCTTTGCGTTTTCCAGCCCGCTATCGTAGTTGCTGCTTCAAAGTTGCCAAAGTAGGCGTCACGCTCCGCGTGACGGAGCCTTCATCACGCGGAGCGTGATGGCTACTGTGGCGCGTTTGCACCCGGTTTTCCCCACCCACTGGTTTTCTTCAAGATTCTCAGCAAGGAGATGAATGTCATGAGAGTTCGCAACGTTGGTTGGTTAGTCCTGTTGGCCCTCGTCGCTTGGGTGTCGGCTGCGTCGGCCGCCGTCAAGTTGCCGTCGGTGATCGGCGACAACATGGTTTTGCAGCGCGGCGAAGCCGTGCCGATTTGGGGCTGGGACGATCCCGGCACGAAAGTCACCGTGACCATCGGCCAGACCAAGGTCACGGCCACCGCGTGCGACAAAGGCAAATGGAGCGTGCAACTGCCGGCCATGGAAGCCGGAGGACCGCACACCATGACCATCGCCGGGACCAATACCGTGACGGTCAACAACATCCTGGTCGGCGAAGTCTGGCTGTGTTCGGGCCAATCGAACATGGAATGGTCCGTCGCCTCTTCGACCAATGGCCCGGAGGAGATCGCCGCTGCGAATCATCCCAACATCCGTCACATCAAGATCCCGCACGTCCCGATGGACAAACCGCAGGAGGATGTGGCGTCCAGCGGCTGGCAAGTTTGCGCGCCGCAGAACATCGGCGGCTGCACGGCCGTGGGCTACTTCTTTGCCCGCTACCTGCAGCAGCAGCTGAACGTTCCCGTGGGCATCATCGGCTCGAACTGGGGCGGCACGCGGATCGAACCCTGGACCCCGCCCGTGGGCTTCCAGCAGGTGCCGGCGCTGAAGGACATCGCGGACAAATTGGACACCTTCCCGACCAAGAACGCGGACGGCAAGATCAATCACCAATCGCCGCTGGCCCTGTACAACGGCATGATCGCTCCGCTGGTTCCCTACGGCATCCGCGGCGCATTGTGGTACCAAGGCGAATCGAACAACGGCGAAGGGATGCTGTATTTCGAGAAGCAGAAAGCCCTGATTGCCGGCTGGCGGTCGGTCTGGAACAAGCCGGACCTGGCGTTTTATTTCGTCCAACTCGCTCCCTTCCGCTACGGCGGCGATCCGAAAAACCTGCCGGGTATCTGGGAAGCGCAGACCGCCACGCTGTCCATTCCCAAGACCGGCATGGCGGTCACGGTCGACATCAGCAATTTGACGGACATCCACCCGAAGAACAAGCAGGACGTGGGCAAGCGGCTGGGGCTGTGGGCCATGGCCCAACTGTACGGCAAGCCGGACATCGTCTATTCGGGTCCGCTGTACAAGTCGATGAAGGTCGAGGGCAACAAGATTCGCCTGTCGTTCGACCACGTGGGCGGCGGCCTGGTCTCGCGGGACGGCAAACCGCTCAGCTGGTTCACGATCGCGGGCGAGGACAAGAACTTTGTGGAAGCCAAAGCCGAGATCGACGGCGACACGGTGGTGGTGTCCGCCGATTCCATCGCCAAGCCCGTGGCGGTGCGTTTCGGCTGGACACAAGAGGCGGAACCCAACTTGTCCAACAAGGCGGGCCTGCCCGCCTCGCCGTTCCGTACGGACAAGTAGCACCTTTTTTCGCCACCGGGCCGGGTACCCTTGGGGTGCAGGTGGTTCAACGGCTTCTGCACTGGTCCGACGAGACTGGTGCGGAAGCCGCCACGACCCTGGGGCAAGTTCGGCGCAGTTCCGGAGGTGACGGCACATGGACTTGCAGCTTGCCGGCGAAGTCGCCGTGGTGATCGGCGCGGCTAGTGGCCTGGGCCGGGCGATTGCGCTGGAATTCGCCCGTGAAGGCGCCAGCCTCGTGCTGGTCGACCTCGCTTCGTCGGTCGAATCGCTGGCGGCCGAGATCCAGCGCGATCAGCAGCGGCCCGCTCGCGCTTTCATCGCCGACGTGACGGATTATCCCGCGCTGCAACAGATCGCCGCCACCGTGATCTCGGATTCCGGCCGCTGCGATCACGTGATCGTCCCGGCCGGTATCGGTTCCGGGAAGTTCGGATTTCCGTTTTGGAATCTGGAGCCCGCCGATTGGGACCGCGTGCTGCGGGTGAACATCCTCGGACCGGTCCACGCCGCCCATGCGTTTTCGCCGCCGATGATTGCCGCGCGGCGAGGAACTTTCCTGTTCTTTACGTCCATCGCAGGCCAGATCGGTTCGCAGACCGATCCGCCGTACAGCGCCGCCAAAGCCGCGGTGATCAACTTTACCCAGTGTGCCGCCAAAGACCTTGCGCCGTACAATGTCCGGGTCAACGCCATCAGTCCCGGCATGATCCGCACGCCGCTGAATCGCTCGGTCTGGCAAGCCTGGTACAACCAACAACCGGAGGACAAGCGACTGTCGTACGAGGAGTGGGCTGGCGAAAAAGCCCGCCGCGTCGCCCCGCTGGGCCGCTGGCAAACGCCCGAAGACGTGGCCGCCGTGGCCGTCTTCCTGGCCTCCCGCCGCGCCGAAAACATCACCGGCCAAACGGTCAACGTCGACGGCGGGCAGGTGATGCATGCGTGAACGTGGACCAAACCCAAGAACAAATGCGGATAGCGGCCCGTATTAGGGATTCCGCTGAAGTCCCCGCATCACGATTTCCCACAGTATCAAGAATACCCAGGCGACGACCGTTAGGAGGACGAAGACGAACAGCAGGACGGATCGCGGTTTGCCGGAATTCATGGAAGAAATCACTCGTTGCCAGAAGTCTCGAAGTCGCGATCCGATATCGCAGGGATCATCCGTGCGCATGAGTTGAGGAGGGGCACGATCCGGGCTTCGCCACTCGGCGGCGTGCCGATTTCAGTACCGCACCACCTCGCGCCGGCTTCTCTCCGGGAACAAAAAATCCAGGGCGGCTTTGGCTTGCTCCGTCATCATTCGCAGGTCGCTGCCGACGGCCAGGAACTGCATGCCTTGTTCGGCTCGCTGCCGCGCGGACTGGGGGTCCATCGTGTGCATGCCGGTGGGGGTGCCGACCTTGCGGCCTGCGGCGATGACCCGCTGGACCAGGGCTTCATGTTCGTCGGGCGAGGGAAAAGTCCCATCGGGGGCGCGCATCTGGAAACGCAGATCGACGGGACCGATGAAAATCGCGTCGCAGCCCGGCAGACGGTAGATGGCTTCGGCGTTTTCCACGCCGCGCGGGCTCTCGGTTTGCAGCACGACCAGGATTTGCTCGTTGGCCCCGGAAAAATACTCTTCCGACGAGGCGGCGAAGTTCATCGCCGCCAACCCGCCGCCCGCGCTGCGGTTGCCTTGCGGCGGATATTTTGCGGCCGCGATCACCGCTTGCGCTTGCTCCACCGTGTCGACCATCGGCACCACGATGCCCATCGCGCCGGCGTCCAGCACGCGTTTGATCCAGAAATGATTGCCTTCCGGCACGCGGACCAGCGGCACGGCGCCCGCATCGGCGATCGCGCCGAAAACTGCGGCCGCTTGCTCCAGATCGATCGGCGAATGCTCCAGGTCCAGCGTTAGCCAGTCCCAGCCCATGCGCGCCAGTATCCGCGCGGCATAAAGATTGCCGAGAGAAAGCCAAGTGCCGAACGTCGGCTCGCCACGTTTCAGTTTTTCTTTGACCGGATTGGTCTTCATCGTTCACCGCGTGCCCAGTCGCTTGCGCGCAACCCAATGTCTTGCGTGTCGGGTTTCTGCCAGGCTTGCTCCTGACGGAAAGATCATCATCCTACGATAAATCGAGGAGCGTTGGCAAGTCGCCGCGCGACTGCGAAAACCGTTCCGCAACGCGCGGAAAAGAAAAACCAAAAAGTTGCGCTAACCTTGCTTGACAATTCTTTCGGACTGCTCACAATGTGGGCCTTATTGAACTCCAAGCCGCTAAACGAACTCCTTGGGGGGCGACGACTGACGGATGCGACGTTCGGCGGCCCTCGGTCGTGGCTCGGAGGTCCCCTCCAAGGCGTTTGGTCAACTCGCCCGTGCATGGCGGCCGGTGCGTTTGCTTAGCGGACGGAGTTCGTTGGCGTACGGCGGCAGCGCGACCCCAAGGCTGTCGCCGTTTTTTTCTGCTCTCAGCCGCCGGCTCACCATCATGGCGACGACCCTGATTGCGCTGGGTGCGAATCTCGGCCAGCGCCGAGACAATCTTCGGCGCGCGATGGAGTTGTTGGACGGCGCGCCATCCACCCGCGTCGTGGCGCGCAGCCACTGGTTCAGCACCGCGCCAATCGGCGGGCCCGCGGGCCAGGGACAGTTCGTCAACGCCGCCGTGCGCGCCGAGACGAGCCTGTCGCCGTACCAACTGCTAGCACTGGTGCGCGACGTCGAAACATCGCTGGGCCGCCAACGGCGTGAGCGCTGGGCCGCTCGTAGCGTGGATCTGGACCTGTTGTTGTTTGACGATCTGGTCCTCAAGTCCGAGGAATTGGAACTGCCACATCCGCGCATGGCCTTTCGACGATTCGTCCTGGAACCCGCAGCGGACGTCGCCGCCGACATGATGCACCCAGTGATCGGCTGGACGATCGGGCAGTTGCTCAACCACCTGAACACGGCTGCTGATTACGTGGCTCTCACGGGCCTGCCAGGCGTCGGAAAAACCAAACTGGCACAACGAGTCGCCGCAGAAACGGCCAGCCGCTTTATTGCGGATCCAGCGGAGGCAAGTCCGCCGCCGGAAGTCTCGTTGTGTCAAGCTCTTGCGACCGAACAATCGCGATGGTGTCAGCGAGCCGCGATGCTCTCACGCCGCCGCTGGACCGCGGAAAGCTCAGCCGCCATCAGCGATTTCTGGCTGGGGCAATCGTGGGCCTACAGCCGACTGTGGCAGGGCGACCAGCCAGGAGCCGATTTGGCAGCAGGCTGCGGGATTTCCGATGCGGAGGTTGTCCAGCCCAAGCTGCTGGTGCTGCTGGCCCCGCCGGTCGTCCCGAAACGCTGGGAAGCCTTGCGCACAGAATTGCGCCGCTTGGTCTTTCAGCGTGGACGCGGACCGATGCTGCAATTGGACGCGTCGAAGCCAGACGCGGCGCTGGTCGAACTCCGCGCCGCCATCGAAGCCATGCGGTGAGCGCGACACGCGAAACGAAGAACACGAGAGTCGAAATCGGAAGCCTCAAGTTTCGAACTCGATTTCTGAAATGGGAGATGTGAGATCCGAAATCTCCAATCTCCAATCTGTAATCTGAGATCAAATCCGAAATCTGTGATCTGAGATCTCAGATCTCAGATCTCAGATTCAAAATCTCAAATGTGAAATCCGAAATCTCAGATTTGAAATCTCAAATCTCAAATCTCAGGTCTCAAATTTGAAATCTCAAATCTCAGATCTCAAATCTCAGATCTCAGATTTCAGGTCTCAAATCTGAAATCTAACATTCGAAATCTGCTTCACGGCGACTCGGCCAGACGTCGGAACTCGGCGTCCAGTTCTTTCCAGCGCGACTCCATCTGGCGCACTCGATCAGGTTGCTGCGCGGCCAGATCCTTCCGTTCGCAACGGTCGGTACTCAGGTCGAACAGTTCCCACACGTCCTGGTCCTCACGGGCCGACACGAGTTTCCAGTCTCCCATGCGCAACGCCCGGTTGCCTTCGTGGTGAAAGTACAGCAACTCGCGTTCGACCGCACCGCCACGCGTCAGCGCGGGCACCAGGCTCCGGCCCGGCAGCGGCGGGACGGGGACGCCGTCGCGGGTGTCCGGAACACGGCCGCCGGCCAGTTCCAAGATCGTGGGCACAAAGTCGATCACGTGCCCCACGTCGTGCCGCAGTTCGCCGCGTGCTGGCAAGCCGGCTGGCCAATGCACGATCAGCGGCGTCGAGATGCCGCCCTCGTGGACCCAGACCTTGTGCCGCCGGAACGGCGCGTTGCAGGCACTGGCCCAGCCCGGACCCAGGCACAGAAACGACCGCCACGAACCCGGCTCGGCGACTCGGTCGTGCCCTTCGCCGCGCACCAGCAGCGTGGCGTCCGCGCCGTTGTCGGACAGAAAGAAGATCACCGTGTCTTCGTACGCTTGCATGGCCCGCAGTTGATCGAGAACCCGTCCGATCTCGCGGTCCATGCGGTCGACCATCGCCGCGTGGACCGCCATCTTGGTCGCCTGGAACCGTTGCTGTTGCTCGTCCAGTTCGTTCCATGCGACCGCGTGTTCGATTTCACCCGGACCGAGCGTCTGGAGAACATCCGGTTTGAAATAACGCGGCCGTAGCTTCGTATCCAGCGGAGCAGGCTCGCAGTTGACCATGCCCATCTCGCGCAGCCGCTGCCAGCGCCGGCGCCGGATCACGTCCCAACCCTCCAAGTACCGGTCGCGGTACCGGGCGATGTCCTCCGGCGGCGCGTGCAGCGGAAAGTGCGGCGAGATGAAGGCCAAATACAAGAAGAATGGCTGCGCTGCGTGTTGTTTGGCATGATCTTTCAGGTACCCAATCGCGCGATCGGCAAAGGCCGTCGTGGCGTAGTAGCCGCTGTCCGGCGACACGGGCGGCAGTTGGACGTCGTCCGCGAAGTGTTTGCTGGGCGAGAAGTACCGGTCCCAGTCCTGGAACCAGTACGAGCGGTCGAAACCGCCGTCTGCCACCGGCTTGGGCGCGCCGGTCACGTGCCATTTGCCGACGTGGTAGCAGCGATAGCCCAGCGGCCGCAGATGGTGCGGCACCAGACTTGCCCAGCCAGGCAATCTTCCCCGCGGCGGGTCCATGCGGATCTGCTGCGGGTAGTAGCCCGTCATGATCGCGCTCCGCGTCGGCCAGCAGCGAGCGGTGTTGTAGAACCGCGTAAATCGCAAACCCTCCGCGGCCAGTCGGTCCAAGTTCGGCGTATGGATCTCGCCTCCGTAGCATCCCGCGTCGGAAAACCCCATGTCGTCGGCCAGGACGATGACGATGTTCGGACGCTTCCCCGGCACCTGTGCCGGCGCCGTCGCGCATGTTCCGGCAACGAAGAAGATCACTGCCGCCAGCACGACCATCGCACCAAGTCTGGACGCTTGTTGCATCGTCCCTCTCCTCTCACGCCAGCGGCAGAAGGTACCCGTCAGCTGCTCGCGCTACGATAGCTGAGCAGCGCCCGTTTGAACACCCAGCGCGATCCCGCCAGGCTCAGGACCGTCGCCAGCAGGGCGAAGCCGGCCAGCGGCCACTCCCACCAGGCGCGCGGGTGGAGCGGTTGGGCCAGCAGGCGGGCCGGCACGTTGACGACGACCAATACCGGAACGACGAAGGTGAAAAAGCCCCACAGCGGCAGGCCCCACCCGCGACGATAGATCTCCATCGGGTAGCGGGCGAAATTGGTGATGTAGAACCAGAAGTCGTACAGCGATTGATTGCGGCCCAACCAGATGCTGGTCGCGGCCAGCGCGATCGTCAGACTGTACAGAATGGTCGCCCCCATCAGCACGTAGATGGGGTACAGCAGCACGACCAGCCAGTCGAGCAGCAGCGGATTCTCCGGGCGGGTCGTGAGTTGCCACAAGCTGACGCTCAGCAGGACCAACGCCGTAACGACGTTGACCAGCGACGACCACTCGACGCGTTGGAACGAGATCAAGAACTGGGTATCGATAGGTTTCAACAGGGCGAAGTCCAGATTGCCGGTGCGGATCAGTTCGCTGAATTCGTCCGCGTTGGGCATGCAAAATGACTGGACGAGGCTGTTGATCAGCCATGTCGTACCCAGAAACACAAAGAATTCGTATTTTCCCCACCCCGACTCCGGACCGATGCACGGGGCGTGGCTGAAAACGATCAGATAAAAGCCGACGTTCATCAAGGTCCAGGAAACCGACGAAACGCACTCCAGCAGGAAGTTGGTGCGGAACGTCATGTCGCGGATCAGGCTGTTCCGCGCAAAGGTCAGCAGGACTCTGCTGTAGGACGGATATTCGCTCATCGCCCTCTCGCCCTTTTGCAAGACCCGTGGAGGTGGTAAATTCATGAATAGTTGGGCTAACGCCCGCCGTTCGCCAGAAATGGTTGCAGAAATGAGTCTGGACGACAAGCAGGATGCTTGTTGCAGCAGAGGGAGCATCCGATGTTGTTGTGTCGCAATTACTTGGCGTTTGCCGTTCAGAAGCCCCGTTCTTTTAGAAGAGCCGGGTTTTTGGGGTCATTTTTCCGGACCGCGTTCGGAATTCTGGGACTTTGTCTTGCGGTGGGGCTGTTCGGCTGCAGCCCTGCGGCACAGCATCCCCAAGCTGCGGCAAATCAGCCTGCCGCGGCGGCACCGGCTCCGTCCGTCGCCCCCACGCCCGAGGCCAAACCGGCGTCCAAGCCCGATCCGGACCCGGTGTTGCTCGGCTCGGAGGAACTTGCTGAGGGCTGGATCTCGCTGTTCGATGGCCAAACGCTGTTCGGCTGGAAAGCAGACAGCCAGGCCGACTGGCGGGTCGAAGAGGGCACGATCGTTGTCAGCTCCGGCGAAAAAGGGCTGCTGTACACGACGACGCAATTCTGCAATTACGTGCTGAAGGTGGATTTTCGCGCCGAACAAGGAACCAACAGCGGCATCTTTTTGCACACGCCGCCGAAAAAGCAGGAGCCGGCCAGCGACTGTTACGAATTGAACATCGCACAGGCCGATAATCCCTTTCCAACCGGCAGTCTGGTCGAACGGCAGAAAGCCGAGGCCGAGGTCACCAGCGGCCAATGGCATTCGTATGAAGTCACCGTGGATGGCGATCGCGTTCTGGTGAAACTCGATGGTCAGCAGGTGCTGGATTACACCGACCCCAAGCCGTTGCGGCGGGGGCACATCGGCCTGCAGCTCAATTCGGGCCGGATCGCGTTTCGCAACATTCGGCTCAAGCCGCTGGGCCTGACCAGCTTGTTCAACGGCCGCGACTTGAAGGGTTGGAAGACGTATCCGAAGATGCCCAGCAAATTCACGGTGACGGAGGCCGGCGAGTTGCACGTCGAGAACGGGCGCGGTCAACTGGAGAGCGAGGGCAGTTACGGCGATTTCGCGTTGCAGTTGGAGTGTCAGACGCACGCGCCGCGTCTGAACTCAGGGGTCTTCTTCCGCTGCATTCCGGGCGAGGACATGAATGGTTACGAGTGTCAGATTCACAACGGCTTCCAGAACGACGACCGGACCCAACCGCAGGATTGCGGCACCGGCGGTTTTTTCCGGCGGCAGAACGCCCGGCGCGTGGTCGCGGACGACTTGAAGTGGTTTCACATGACGTTGATCGCCGACGGCCCGCACATGGCAGCCTGGGTCAACGGCTACCAGGTCAGTGATTGGACGGACGACCGGCCGGCCCACGAAAACCCGCGCAAGGGATTGCGTCTGGAACCGGGGACGATCATGATTCAGGGGCACGACCCGACGACGAACATCTCGTTCCGCAACCTGCGGATTGCGGAATGGGCGGAGCGAAGTTTGTAAAGCAAGTAGCATGGCTCTCCGAGCCGTGCCGCACGGCTCGGAGAGCCATGCTACGGGAGTCGACGGCGGTTTGGGGAGGACGCATGATCCAGCAGACGATTGGTTTTATCGGCGGAGGTCAGATGGCGCGGGCCCTGGCTGGCGGTTTGGTCCGCGGCGGCTTGACGTCTGGCGAGCGGCTGTTGGTGTTTGACCCCGCCGAGTCGGCCCGCGCGGAGTTCACCGCACAGGTTGCCGGCGCTCGGCTGCTGGCCGATAATCGGGCGGTGATGGCAGAGGCCGACGTGATCGTCTTGGCGGTGAAGCCACCGCAGGCCGGCGCCGTGATGGAGGAAGTGCGCGGCGACTGCGTTTCCGGCAAGTTGTTGGTGTCGATCCTGGCGGGCACGCCGCTGGCGCGGCTGTGCGCGGGCTTCGGCACGCAGCGGGTGGTGCGGGTGATGCCCAACACGCCTTGCCTGGTCGGCGCGGGCGCGTCGGCTTATGCCCTGGGGCCGGGTGCGACTCGGCAGGACGCCCGGCTGGTCAGCGAACTGCTGGGCGCCGTCGGGATGGCGCTGGAGGTCGACGAGTCCTTGCTGGACGCGGTGACGGGGTTGTCCGGTTCCGGGCCGGCCTTTGTGTATACGATGATCGAGGCGCTCAGCGACGGCGGTGTGCGGATGGGACTGCCGCGGGCCGTGGCGACGCAGTTGGCGGCTCAGACCGTGCTGGGCGCCGCGCAGATGGTGTTGACCAGCGGCGAGCATCCGGGCGTGTTGAGAGATCGCGTGGCCAGTCCGGGCGGGACGACGATCGCCGGGCTGCAGGCGTTGGAGGAACGCGGCTTGCGGGCGGCGCTGATGGCTGCCGTCCAGGCGGCGGCGAAACGGTCCGCGGAATTGTCACCCGCGACCAAGTAGCAGGGTACATGGAGAGGTTGACGGCGATGGCATCCGTGTTTTGTGTGGTTGACGACAAGCACGTCCCGCTGTACCGGATCCTGTGGGTTTCCGACCTGCCGCACTTTTGCGGCAACGAAGATTGTGCGTGCGAAGGCCGGTACGAGATCCGGCTCGAAATGGATGAGTCCGTGTGGGCGAACCGGGAAGAGCGAGACGAGGTCTTGGGCGCATTGGAAGCTTGGGCCGGCGGACCGGAGAACGAAGATCATTGGCCTTGACGCTGCTGCGGCGGACGCGTCTCCGGCCTGCGCTTTACCTCGAGCTTCGAGGAGCAGACTGATGTCGTTGTTTGCAAGTGACCAGTACCGCTGGCGGGAGACCTACTCCGTGTTGTTCCGGGAAGCCGACCGGCCGTCGGCCCGGCAGCTCCGCAAGACGCTGGAAGGGCTGGGCGAGGGGTATCGGGTGACCGACGTCACGTCGGGCCCCGACGGCCACGTCGAAGCGATGACCCTGCTGGCTCCCGCCGACTTTGCCGGCATGGACCTGTCGTACGTCTCCGGCGAGGAAGTGCGGGAGCAGATTGAACAGCTGAAGGCGGAACGCAGGAAGAAGGCGGTGAGCAAGAAGGAGCAGGAGAAATTGCAGCGGCTCTCCGAGTGCGATGCCCGCTTCGATGTCTTCCATTTTCAACAAGTGGTCGGCGATGATTCCGACGACGAAGATGAGTTCATGGATCCGGGGTCCCTGATCACCGTGCTCAAGTGCCTGGCCCAATTGTGCCGCGGCGTGGGGATCGATCCGCAAACAGGAGCTTTGATGTAAGGACGAGTATGCTGGCGAAAGAAATCAAACCCGGCGCCATCATGAATTACGAAGGCGCCCCCGTGCGCATCGAGAGCATCAACGTGCAGAGTCCCTCGGCGCGCGGCGCGGCCACGTTGTACAAGTTCCGCGGCCGCAACCTGGTGACTCGACAGAAAACGGACTTCGTGCTCAAAGGCACCGACTCGCTGCCGCCGGCCGATTTTCACAAGCGGGCGGTGACGCTGATGTACTCCGACGCAGATCAGGTGCACCTGCTGGACCAGACCGACTTCAACCAGTATTCCCTGTCGCGGGAGAGCGTGGCGGACGATCTGCCCTATATCACGGAAGCCCTGGAGGGCATGATGGCGTTGATTTACAACGGCCAATGCGTCGGGGTGCAACTGCCGGCGGCCGTGGAATTGAAGATTACCCGCTGTGATCCTGCCGTTCGCGGCAATTCGGCCACCGGCCGGACCAAGCCCGCCACGCTGGAAACGGGCCTGCTCGTCCAGGTGCCGGAGTACCTGAAGGAGGGCGAAATCGTCAAAGTGGACACGCGGACGGGCGAATTCTTGTCGCGTGCCTGAAGTACCCGCGACACGTGTTGACAAAACCCGCACGCTGAGCTAGTTGTTCTCGTTTCACGTTGTGTGGCAAGCCCTTGCGCCACGAAATCCCCGCCGAACCCTGAAGTTACGAGATTCCGTTATGATCGGAGAGTTGGAACTGCCCTTGCCCCCGGCCCCGCCGGATGGGACGGATGACGCTGCCCCCGAAACCGCTGTGATCGTGGCCGAAATGTCGGACCAGGACGATTTCGACGATGACGACTTCGACGATTTCGACGACGATTTCGATGACGACTTCGAGGAGGAGGCGGAAGACGAATACAACTTCGACGACGAGTCCTTCGGCGACGAGGGCGAGGAAGAAGGCAAGGACGACGCGGAACCCGAATTCGAAGGCGACCTGGACGAGTTCCCGGACGGCACGGAACCGGGCGACGAAGAGGACGAACTAGAGGACGAGGAAGCCGATGAGGACGACGAGTTCGAGGAATTAGAGGACGAGCCGTAATGTTTCAGCCGGTTCCCAGCAGCGTTAGTTTTCCCGCGTTGGAAGAACAGATCCTGGCGTTCTGGAACGCGCGGCGGATCTACGAGCAATCGCTCCAGCGGCGGTCCCGTGCCCCGCGTTTCGTGTTCTACGAGGGTCCGCCCACGGCCAACGGGATGCCGCACCCCGGCCACTGCTTGACGCGGGCCATCAAGGACTTGTTTCCCCGCTACCGCACCATGCGCGGCTACCGCTGCGAGCGCAAGGCCGGCTGGGACACGCACGGCTTGCCGGTCGAGGTCGAAGTCTGCAAAGAACTGGGCATCCATGCCAAGGAAGAGATCGAAGCCTTCGGCGTCGAGCCGTTCATCCACCGCTGCCAGGAAAGCGTCTGGCGGTACATGAAAGAGTGGGAGCGGCTGACGGAGCGGCTCGGCTTCTGGATCCATCTGGACGAAGCCTACGTGACCTACCATCAGAGCTACGTGGAAAGCGTCTGGTGGTCGCTGAAAAACTTGTTCGATCGCGGCCTGCTGTACCGCGGGCACAAGATCGTCTGGTGGTGGGCCCAGGGCGGCACGGCGCTCAGCGCCGGCGAGGTGGGCCAGGGCTACCGCGAAGTGGCTGACCCCAGCGTCTACGTCCGCTTTCCGCTGGTGGACGATCCGCAGACGTCGCTGTTGGTCTGGACCACCACGCCTTGGACCTTGCCCAGCAACCAGTTCGCCGCCGTCCACCCTGAACTGGACTATGCCACCGTGGCCGATCCGCAGACCGGCCAGCGGCTGATCGTCGCCGCGGCGCTGGTCGACGCAATCGCGGCGAAACTGAAGCGTGAACTGCAGGTCCTGGCCACGTGCCGAGGCGACCAACTGGTCGGCCGGCGCTACGTGCCGCCGTTCGACGACTACTACCGGACGTTGGGCGACAAGCAAGGCCGGCTGGCCGGCGGCGGGACGGAACATCTCGCCGCCGGCCAGCCGGCCTTGCTTGTCGCCCAACGTCCGGTAGT
>CAYPGE010000042.1:20120-33209 GCA_964409865.1 uncultured Pirellulaceae bacterium | reverse complement strand
CTTGGTCATGTCCTCCAGGTACTGCCAGTGGACGCTGCCCCAGGCGACTCCGGCGTCGACTTTCTTGACTGCGATCTCGCCCATCTGCGGCTTGATCTCGGTCGTGGCGAAACGCTTTTCGTAGAAGCCGGTGCCGGCCTCGACGTTTTCCGGCTCGATCGCCGCGCCGCCCAGCGTGACTTGGACCAGTTCGTTGGATGCCAACAAGTCCGTGCCGCGCAGCAGCAAACCGTACACCGCGTCGGCGGTGGCCTTGGTGGTCTTCCAGTCCTGGGTCTGCTTCTGTTTCAGCAGCCAGACTTTGCAGTCCTCGACGGCCGCGGCGTCGTTCATCACTTCGTCAAACGCTTCGATCATCATGGCCTGCGTTTCGATCGGGGCGCGGTACCACCACCAGGACAGCTCCAGTTCGCGCCAGAACATGCCCAGTTCCTCGTCGCTGACCGAACGCTCCTTGATCGACCGCATGATGCCCTGGGCCGCTGGCAGGTCGCCGAAGCGTTTCAAGGCGATGGCCAGATGGGCCTGCGACTGGCGGTTGGCCAATTGCAGCCAGAACTTGCGGGCTTGACCCTGGAAGTAATCGACCGCTTCCTTGTACTTGGCGTCGATGGCCTTGTCCTCGAGGAAGAAGCTCCGGCCGTACAGGTAGAAGGCGATCGTGGGCGAGAGGTGATTGTCTTCCTTCTTGCCCCATTTCAGGATGTCGCGGTACTGCTCGTCGATCCAGGCGTCCAGCCGATCCAGCGCCTTGACGGCCGGCGCTACGTCGATGTCGACGCTCAGGTGCCGCAGCCGGCCAAAGCCGGTGGTGATGTACAGCGTGATGTAATCGTTCGCCGGCCCGCCGGGGAACCAGGGCCAGCGGCCGTCGGGCAGTTGCTGTTCGGTGAGCTTGCGCAGGCCGCGGGCCGTTTCGTCGTTCAAGCGGTTGTCGTCGAACAGCACGCCCACGTTGCGGCGGGCCTGGCTTTCGGCCTGGGCTTGCCGCAGCCAGGGCGTTTCTTCGAGCATCACGGCTTTCAAGTCCTGGTTCTTCTCCAGCGGGCTGTCCAGCGCCGGCGTGCCTTTCCACTGGTCGAACACGCGGCGAATCTTGGGATCGGAGTTGGCGATGTGCCGGGCCAAGGCGTTGGCGTACAGGCGGTTGAACGTCTGCTCGGTACACTCGTGCGGGAACTCCATCAAGTACGGCAAAGCCATCACGGCGTACCAGGACGGGTTGGAGACCATCTGGACCGTGACGCTTTGGTGCCGCAGCGTGTCGGACTTGCCCGATTCCATCAACTTGGTGAATTCGAACTTCTTCGTCTGCGCCCCGCGGACCGGCAGTGGCAGCGACTCGGTGACCAGAATGCGGCGCGACAACACGGGCAGGAAGCCTTCTTCGCCGTCGGACAGCTTGCCGGTCGAACCTACGGCTTTGTACGTTAAGAAGCCGGAGCCGTCGGGAACGGTCAGCCGCCACGACAGGCTCTGGGATTCTTTCGAGGGAATATCGAACGGCTGGTCCGTGGCCGTGTTGCCCAGCGCGGCGTCCATCGGCTTGCCGGTGCGGGCGTCGGCCAAGGTCAGCCGCACGGCGCCCGTCTGGCGGGTCGGCGACTGGTTGGAGACTTTGACGGTGAATTCCAGCACGTCGCCTTCGCGCAGGAACCGCGGCGGGTTGGGCTGGACCATCAGATCCTTGGCCGTGACGACCTTGTCTTGCAGCAGCCCGCTGCGCAAGCTGGCGTCGTGGGCGAAGCCCAGGAACTTCCACTCGGTCAGCGCCTCCGGCATGGTGAATTCCAGCTTGACGCGGCCGTCGGCGTCGGCGATCAAGTGCGGGAAGAAGAAGGCGGTCTCGTTCAGGTTCTGGCGGGCAGAGACCTTGCTCAGGTCGGGCGCGGCAGCCTCCGCCTCGCCGGCCCCGGCTTGCTGTTTCTCCACCGCATCGGCGGCCCCCTTGGCAAACAGTGCCACCGACTCGTCCGCGGCGGCCGTAGCCATCTCGGCCTGCCCGTTCGCCAAGCGGTCCATGTTCAGGGCTTGCAATGCCCGCGGAGGCGCCCCCGGCGCGGCCGCTGCGGGAGCCATCATGCCGCCCATGCCGCCGCCGCCAAAACCGAGAGACGCCCCGCGCCGGTTGCGGCCAAAGAACTCGAAGCCCCAGAAGTTAGCGATGATGTCGACCGGGAACGAGCGGTACGACATTGTCGGATCCTGGTACTGCTGCGGCCAGCCGCCGCGCATGTGCTGCAGGCCCTTGAGCATGTTCTCAAAACGGCTGGAGATCAGGCTGTAGTCCTCCCGGAACACGCCGAACCCCTGCGGCCAGTTGTGCGGGAGGTAGGCGTCCAGCGAGGCGTCGTACAAGGCCGCGACCATCTCGGCGACGGCTTTCATCGTAGGCGACTCGCTCCGCGAGTCGATTCCCCCCTCGCGCATTGTGGGCGACTTGCTCCGCGAGTCGCGTTTCCCCTCGCGGAGCGAGGGGCCTACGATGAGCGTCCACGTCTCTTTCTGCGCCGGCTCGAGCTTGGAGACAAAATGCTCCCAGGCGACGTTCAGCTTCTGGTTGGTCCACGGCACGGTCACCTTTTGCGACGTGGTGTACGCCCGGTTTTCCCGCACCATCGTGACGTGCAGCGTAAACCCGCCGCGCAAGGCTTCGGTGACTTCCTGTTTCACCGCCGCCTGCGTGACGTCGGCAGCGGTCCAGAAGCTCTTCACAATCTTGCGGCGGTGCTCGATTTCGACATACGCGCGGGCCTTGTCGTAGCCCGTGCCCCACAAGGCCAGGAATTCCTGACCCGGCTCGAGGGTCCACGCCGGAGCAAGCAACGAATACGGGATCTTGACGGCGAATTGCTTCGCCGCAGGGTCGACGACGCGGAGCGGCTGCTGGGCGGTGACCCTCTTGTTGAACCGGTCCTGGGTTTCCAGCACGGCGCGGTAGGCTCCGGCGGCCAACGGGCAGGAGAACGTGGCGTTGCCTTCGGCGTCGGTCGTCCAGCCGTGTTCGGCCACCACTTCGCCCAGCGGCCAGCTATTGGGGTCGGACGGATTCGGCTTCGGCTCAGTCGCAGCCGTGACGCCGCCGCGGAAGGCAGGCCGTGGATAGGGCTGGCCGCCCAGATCCACTCGTTGGACCTTGTCCGGTGCTTTCAGGCGGTAGATCTTCAGCGAGCCTTCCGCCAGCTGGCCTTCGCCGTCCAGCGTCGCTGTCTTGATCGTTACCTGGACCGGCTTGTCCACGGTCTGCCAATCGTTGGCCGCCAGGGTCGCTTGCAGGGCCGTGTAGCCGACGCGGATCGTCTGCTGGCCGGAGCGCGTTTCGCCGGTCGTATCGGTCACGTCGGCGTACACGGTGTACTCGAACACGGGTTCATCTTTTTCCGGCACGGACAGGTCCGGCCTGGCAACGAACTTGATCTCGAACGAACCGTCCGCATCCGTGGTCGCGCGGCCGTGGGTGATCTCCTGCCCGCCGCCGGCCGGCGGCATGCGCCACCAGTAGTGCCAGCCCCACCAGACCGGATAGCGGACCTGGCGGACAACGCGATAGCGGACCTTGGCGCCGTTGACTGCGGCACCGGTGTACGCTGTGGCGCGGCCTCTGACCGCCGCTTCGCCGTTGAGCTTCGGGGCCACCTCGGGGCGGTCCACGGCCACCTGGAATTTCGGCCGTTTGTATTCCTCCACGTTGAACGCCGTTTGCCCGGCCGGCTCGCCGTCCACGCGGATGCTCATCCGGCCGGTCACGCGGTCGCGCGGAGCCGTGAAGCTGCCGCTGAACGAGCCGTAGTCGTTGGTTTGGTGCTGCTGGCGGGCGACTTCCTTGTTGTTCCGATCCGCGAAGATCACGTTGACGACGCGATTGGCGATCGTCTTGTAGTTGTCCTGCTCCTGGTCGATGTCCAGGCAGATGCCCTTGTAGTGGATCGTCTGGCCGGGCCGGTACAGCGAGCGGTCGGTGAAGAGAACCGTACGAGTGATGGGACGCGTGTCCTGGTCGCGCTGGTAGGCGGAGTAATCATTGGCCGTGGCCAGCATTTGCCCGGCGTGCCGGGCGACGAGCAGCATGCGCTGATTCGCCCCGGTGGCCAGCGAGAACAGGCCCTGCTGATCCGTCTTCGCCATGGGGCCAGCCTGGCGTACGTTGTTCCGCGTGTGATACCACGCCTGGACTTCCGCACCGGCGACCGGTTCGCCGGAGATGGCGTTCAGCACGAAGCCCTCGACGTTCGCTTTCCCGCCGCGCGTGCGGACGATCAGCGCCAGGTCGCTGACCCAGAAATCCGTGAACGAAACGAGATTGTTCTGCTCGCCGAAGCCCGGATCGTGGCTGGCGACCAGGAAGTAGAAGCCCGGCTTCAAATCGGCCGGCGGTTCGACCTCTTCCGTCCGCTCCTGGTAGTCTGCGGTGGGCGGCAAGTCGGCCGACCACTGGCGCACGGGCGTCTTGGCCAGCAGCGCCCGGCGCTCGTTGTCGTCCAGTTGTTCAGGCCGGTACCGCGCCGTCTTCAATCGCGCGTCATACGACTCGGCGACGACGCGGAAGAAGACCTTGGTCAAGTTTCGGTAGCGGACCTGGATTTTGGAAAGTGGCTGGTTCCAGACACGCTCGATGTGGATCTGCGACGACTTGGCCTCGATCTGCAGCAGCAGGTTATGGCAGCGGCGGCCGCCGACGCTATTGGGAAAAGCGTTTTTGCCCCGCTCGGCCAGCCTGTGGGCCTCGACCAGATCGCCTTCCTGCTGCAGGACGGTCGCCCAGTCGTGCAACGCGCGTGCGGCGATCTCGTGGTCGCCCCACTTGTCGGTGAAGCGTTTAAGCGCGGCTTTATAGCGGGCGTTCTTTTCTTCGCCGAACGCTTTGTTCCAGCCGAAGTTCAGCCGCAGCAGGTCGGCGTCGATCAGAGCTGTCTTGTCCTCGTCGGCCTGATGGAACTTGAGCAGGTTCTGATACAGCCGGATCGCCTTCAATGTCGCCGAGTTCTCGTCAGATGTCTGGATCTCCCAGGCGATGAACTCCTCGGCCGTCGCGAAGATGGGGCTGTCGGCCATCAGGTCGAACGCATCCTCGGCTTTGGCCCCCGCCTGTTCGCCGGCGTTGTAGAACTCGAGCGCATTGTGCGCCAGGAAATCGAACATCGTCGGCCGGTAGCTGTCCGGTACGGAGCCTTTCTGCAGCAGGTCGTCGTACGCGGTGACGGGCGTGGCTTTCAGCACGGCTTCGCCCGCCAGGGCTTTGGTGAACTGCTTGTCGATCTCGGCCAGGATGCGCGGCAGGTCCCAGGTGGTGAAGTCGTCGCCGGGCGCTTGGGCGGTCGCCGTGCGCTGCAGGAACCGCCAGCGGTTTTGCTGGAAGTAGTGCCAGTACCAATTGGCCAGGATGGCCTCCATGACCGGTGCCATCTGCGGGGGCGCTTTCGCGATCTCGGCTTTCATGCGGGTGATCTTTTCTTCCGGCTTGTTGCCCTGAATGCTGCCCTCCAACGCGATTTTTTTGGCGATCGCCTTGACGGCTTCGGCGTAAGCCTTGTCCTTCATGGCTCCCGCGATGATCGGCTCCAGTTGCTCGACGGCCGTCTTGGGCAGCCCTTTGGCGATCGCCTCGTCGACCTTCTTCCACTGCTCGTCGCGGACCCCGGCCCAAGCGGGCAAGGCCAGCAGCAGTGCGAATAGCACGAGGAACCCGCGGCGGCTTGCTCTCGCCGCCCACCTTGCCGGGAACCTTGTCAGATCACTCGTCGCGAACGTTGCCGCTATCTCGATTGCCTTCGGAAAATGCTTGCTCATGGCGATGACTCCCGATTTTTTTGACCAGGCACGCGGATTGCGAAGTGGTGGCTTTCTTGGATGCAGGGATTCTCAGGTTGTGGCTGCACGGCTCGGAGAGCCATGCTACTCGGGACCGGCACGGCTCGGAGAGCCATGCTACGAGGGGACCGCTGTCGGCGCAGACCGGCAGCGCTGTCATTATAGACGATCCAATCCCAACGCGGGTTTTCCTTTCCCCACAATCTCTCGTCGTTTTCCTTCACGCCGTTGTTTGACGCGCGCCTGGTCCAATCCCAGACTTGCCCAGACCCATAGCTGCACCGAATGAAAACGCCAGTCCTTCGGTGGAATATCTATCGCCGTGAATTTGTATTTAGAAAAGACCCACACAGGTCGGGATGCCGCCGCGCCCCGGCCGCGAACGTTGCGCTTCGAGTGTCTCGAAGCTCGCCTGCTGTTGTCGGTTACGGCCGAGGAGCAGCAGTTCGTCTATCTTTTGAACCTGGCGCGTCACGATCCCGTGGCATACCAGCGCGAAGTGGGGCTGGCCGTCGACTTGTCGGGGATCGCCGCACGTCCGCCGCTGGCAGTCCATGAGTGCTTGATGCAATCGGCCGGTCTCCGCTCGGACGAAATGGCTCAGCACGACTACTTCGGTCACCTCAGCCCCGTCACGGGCGATTGGCCGAACAAGGTGGCGCGCGACCAGGGCTACGACTTGCCGTCCGGCTGGGCCGATGACGAGAACTACATCGAGTCGATTTCGGCCGGCGACTGGTACGACCAGGCGGCCGCACCGTTGCACGCGCTGATCGTCGACCAGGGACGCTCGACCGCAGGTCACCGCCGTCACCTGTTGGGCGTGGACGCCTTCTATGCCGAGAATCGTGAGATCGGCGTCGGCTACGCGGCCGATCCGGCTTCGAGCTACGGCCGCTACTGGACCGTACACATCGCTCGCCGGGACCCTGCGGAAGTCTTCGTGACGGGGGTAGTCTTTGATGACGGCGACGGCGACGGACGCTACGATCCCGGCGAGGGCCTGCCGGGTGTGACGCTACAGGCCGATGACTTCTCCGCGACCACCAATGACGCGGGCGGATTTTCGTTGGCCGTGGCCCCGAACCGTTGGTACCGGATTCACGCGTCGGAGCCGGGCTCGGCTGTCCTGGCGACGGGCAACGTCCTGGTCGGCGATGCGAACGTGGAAGTGGACATCCGGTCGGGGATCAGCGGCGCGTTCGTGAACTTTGCCAACCAGCCGACCTCCGCTTGGACCAATCCCCAGGATCGGCTCGATGTGTCCGCCAACCGAGACGTCGAGCCGCTGGACGCGCTACAAATCATCAATCATTTGAACGCGACGGGTCCGGGACAACCGGCTCTGCCTGCTGCCCTGGCCGAACCGCAGCCGCCTTTCCTGGACACCGACGGCGACGCTCTGGTCTTGCCGCGCGACGCCTTGCTCGTGATCAACGGTCTGAATCGCACTCCCGGCGGGGGCGAAGGCGAAAGCCTCACCCCTGGCGGCGGCATGTGGTCAACCTGGCCCGATCGTCCCGCGACAGGATCGCCAGCGAAGGACGCGGCTGGAACCGAGACCCTCGTCCGGTTCGTCGCGCAACGCCCCGATGCGCATCCGGTCCCTTTGCCCATCGCCGTCTTGCCGTCGCGGCCACGGGAAGCGGCGGCCGAAGTCGCCGCGAAACGCCGTTGCGTCCTGCATCGGGCGGAATCCGAAACGACGGACGAAGCCCTCGCCGCGTGGGGTGCGAAGGCGGATTTGCTGAGTCGTCCGTGATCGGTTGCCGGCCGTCGTTCTTACTTCGGCACCACCGGCAGCACGATGTGGGACGGGTGATCGGCGTCGTGGTGTACGGTGTTCACGGCCACCACTTGGCGGCGGTTCCGGTTCAAGGGCTCGCCGGTATTGGGGTTCACGTCGAAGCGGGGGAAGTTGCTGCTGCTGACGTCCACGCGGATGCGGTGGCCTTTCTTGAAGATGTTCGAGGTCGGATACAGCTTGACCGTGATCGGGTAAACCTTGCCCGGCTCCGCCAGGACTTCCTTCTGCAGCGATTCGCGGAACCGCAGCCGCTGGATGCCGTCGCCGATGTTCAGATCGAATCCGCCCGGCCAGCTGGGGCTGGGCGGATAGACGTCGATCAGCTTGGCGGTGAAGTCGGTGTCCACGGCCGTCGACGAGACCCACAGCTTGACGGCCAGCTCGCCCGTCACCTCCAGGTCCTCCGGCAGCGGCTCCGATTGGAACACCAGGATGTCGTTGCGGGCGGACAGCGGGACCGGCTCCTGGCCGTTCCAGATGTGCGGGCCCCCGCGCTGGTCCCAAGCGCCTTGCAGCATGATGTCGTTGTTCGAGGAAATGTTGCCGCCGATCGTGGGCACCGGATGCCGCGGATCGAACTGGAAGCTGGTGGCGCCGGCGCCTGCCGGCGGCGGTTGGTCGCTCAAGCCTCCGTTCGCGTGCAGATACCAGTTGCCCGCACGGGCGCGAGCCAGCGGCCACTCCTGCTCGTCCCGCCACGCACCGCCGTGTTCCAGGCGGCCGTCCTGGTCCTTGCCGCCGGAGCCGGAGCCCATCACGAAGATGCGGACTTTCGTGCGGAACGGATCGGCCTTGCCGACGCTGTTGTCGATCCCCTTGAGCCAGTGGTCGTACCACTCGCGGCGCCAGGCCCGCGGATCGGGAATGGCCGCCGCCGGACCGAAGCTGACGTGGCCGTGGGCGGATTGCCCCTGCGCGCCGTGAATCCACGGGCCCATGATCAGGTACACCGGACTGCGGATGGCCTTGCTCAAGGCCCCGAAGTTCGCGGTCGTGTTGCTGGCCCACGAGTCGTACCAGCCGCCGACCAGGTACACGGGCATGTCCTTGTACTCCGACGCATAATCGACGATGTTGTTCTGCCGCCAGAACTCGTCGTTGATCCCGTGGCCCATCGCTTCCACCAGCCATTGCTCGTAGGCGGGGGCCAGCCGCAGCGGCGTCATCCCGGCCCGCAGCGGCAGGTTCGCCAAGTAGTGCTTCCGCTGGTCGGCCATCTCGCGCAGCACGGCCTCCGTGCCCGGATCGCGCCGGTACTGGCTGCCCCGGCCGGCGTTCAGCATGATCCAGTTCCAGAACCGCAACTCGAAAGCCCCGCCGTTCCGCATGCTGGCGTAGCCCAAGTTGGACATCGCGTCCACGGGAATGGACGTGGTCAGATGGGGGCTGCGGGTCATGGCCAAGGCGTGCTGCGTCCCGCCGACATACGAGGTGCCGATGGTGCCGATCTTGCCGTTCGACCAGCTCTGTTGCGCGATCCACTCGGCGGTGTCGAACCCGTCGGGGCCGTCGTCCGTCAGCATGTGCCAGGTGCCCTCCGATTCGTAGCGTCCGCGGGTGTCCTGGAACACGACGGCATAGCCCCAGCTGGCAAAGTAGCGGCCGTCCGCATGCCCTTTCTCTCCCGCACCCTTGCTGTACGGCGTGCGCATCAAGATGGCCGGCAACCGCTCCGCGACCGGCTGGCCGTCCTTGGCGGGCAGATACACATCGGCGGCCAAACGCACTCCGTCGCGCATGGGAACCATGACATTGTGCTGCAGATGGACTTGGTACGGCCCTTCTGCGGCCGGGCACAAGGCTGCCGCCAACAGCAGCACGAGGGACGAACGCATCACGGTCAGGACCGATCGAGTGGCTTGGATAGCGGTCGGCATGGCAGGCTCCCACGATAAATGAGTGACAGGTGATCTTCGATCGTAGCTTACGGTGCCTGCCGTTCCGTGGCAAGACGCCATCGTAGGCGTGTCGCTCCGCGACACGATTCCGCTCGCGGAGCGAGCGGTCTACGATGTCCGTTGTCACTCATGGGTAGCGCAGCTTCATCACCCAGGCTTTCCAGGCTTCCTGGAACTGGGCCATTTCCTCTTCGCTGCTGATACCTAGCACGGACTTCAAGGTCTCGTAACCGCCGGGATCGTCCCGCACGTTGCGTCGGAACTGGCGGTAGTACTCGCGCAGCAGGCCGCGCTGCTGGAGGTAGTAACAGAGGTAGCGAGCCTGCGCGTAATTCGTGCCGGGATCACGGGCATAGAATCCATACGTCGTGGTATGGCACAGCGTCCGGAACGACGGCAACTCTCTCTTCGGGGGAGGCTCTTCCTTCGCTGCGCCGGCGTCCGACCGCGGCGTGTCCGTTGGCTTGGCTGCTGGAGCGCCGAGGCGTGCCGTTGCGGACGTGGCAGCCGGTTTCGCAGAAGGTCCCTTGGCGGGCTCGGCTTCGGGCTTGGGTTCAGGCTTCGGCTTCGGCTGGATCACTTCCTGCAGGCCCGCCAACCGCCAGTTGGTCCGGCCCCAGATGCGGCCGCGGTACTCCTGGCATTGCTCGTACAAGGAAGCCAGACCTTCGTTGAACCAGGCGGGACAGTCCGGGAAGTTCGCAGCGATGAACGGATGGACGATCTCGTGTACCAGCGTCCCCGTTCCCGTGTCGATGTTCATGATCAGCGCTTGGTGCTGGTGCGAGAAGTAACCGAACGGCGTGTCGGGCGTGTCGCCGAAGATCTCCCGAGTGTGCTTGTTGTAGCTGGCTTCATCTTTGAACAACCAGATCTCCAGGATCTCGTTCGGGTCCTCCGCGAAGTACTCCTGCTTCAGATGATCGACGGCCCATTGCACGGTGCCCGTCGCATGCCTGCGGACCTCGGCCGCCGGCTCGTCGCCGGCCACGACAAACGGTTTCTGGACGACAATCGAAAAGCCTTCCGGGGCTTTCCGTTTGACGGCGATGACGCGCTGCGCGTATTCCGCGTCGGTGAGCCTGGCCGTGGAATGGACGTCGCGGATCTCGCCGGGCACCAGCCGCAGGCGGATCACCGTCCAGCGGTCGGCGTCGTACTTGAGCGGCCACAAGTTCAGGAACTCCAGACGCGTCATCCGCGCGTAGGCTCCGCCGGCCACGGCCGGCTCGTGGTACAGCACCTCGTCTTTGTCGTAGTCGTAACCGAGGACCAGCCGAAAGTGCTCGCTGGCTTCGGGCGTGTCGTCGTAGCGCGTGCAGACGATCGAAGGCACGCCCGCCAGCAGGTCCGCGTGCAGGGCGCGGAAATGGCTCTCCAATTCCGCCTCGGCCTGGGCCGCGGCGACCGAGAACCAGACCGTTCCCACGCGGAACCCGATCCGCGTCAAGGCTCGCGACAGTTCCTTCGTGTAGCAGCCTCGCCCCAGTTCCGGATCGAGCCCTGCCTGGTCGAACACGTCGTCCTGGTTGATGCGATGGCCCAGCTTGGCCAGAACCATCGCCGCACAGGCCTCGCCGCAGAAATCCGGCTTCTGCTTGATGTGCGGCACGCCCTTGATGCGGACGCTGGCATAAGCCGGCCGCTGGGCAGGCGGTGGTGGCGTTTCGCGCGGCACGGAGACCGCCGGTGGCTCCGCTGCGGGTTCAGCAGGGCTGTGTGGCGCGGCCGAATAGGGCCCGCCCAGCAGAAGGGCCGCACACAAAACGCTGGCGGACAACACGAACCGAGACAGTCTCTTCATCAAGGCAGACCTCAATCCAGGGAACAGACAGATGGTTGGCGGACCACTTCGCGCGGCCGGCGGCTATGCTCAATGTGGAGTGCGGCGCCTCGTCGCCGCTTTGGCTGAACGCCAGCAGTGCCACGGACCCAGACCACACGAGAAGCCCGAACCCCGTCTGCCCGCTGGCGCGACGTTGCCTCCAAAGCGGCGGCAAGGCGCCGCACTCCAAACCTTGGATGGCCGGACTCGCGAGTTCCAATCTGGTGCTCTTATCATACCCCGGCCGAGTCGTCATCGCCAACAATGGTCGCCCATACGGCCGGGCCTCGTCCTGCCTGTTCTTTGGGAGCAGCGTCCACGGCTGCGTCCGGCGTCGTCTCGGCCCAATCTCCCGCGGGGACCGGTTTCGGCCCGCTCATGCGTCGCAACAGTTGCCGGATCAGGTCAGCGACCAAAAATACGCCGGCGATCACGGTACCGGCGATGTAGCCGAGGAGCGTTCCCAAAAACACGAAAAAAATCGCCATGAACGCGAAAAAGAAGATCATCTCCCCTGGAGGACGAGTCTCGGCATACGCCTGGATCAGCAACCAGGCGAGCCAAGCTTCGAGACTGAGGACGCCCACGACAATCGAAGCGGCGCGCGGTCGCCGGCCCCGAAATAGCAGCGCCTGTCCCAGTCCGACCAGCGTGATGAACAGGCTCACGAAGCCAATCAAGGCGGGAGGTGCCTGCAACAACCGCATCGCTCCGAACAAGAGCGCGTAGGCCAACGTGACGGCCATCAGCGTCGCCAGGTCGTAGCGCCGGGGGACCGAGTAGACCTTTGCCGGCGGCCTCGGAGCGAACGGATTGTCAGGCGAGAACTTAGCGCTCATCCGGCTTCACGTGCGATGTTTTCGGTCCTCATTCGTGTTCCTGCAGAAACCCGGCTTTTCCGAAAAACCCGGGCTTCTTTGGTCGTGGCCTCGCCTCGTCAGAACGGCACCCGCAGCGCGTCGCACAGGAACCGCATAAAGGCCCGGCTGGCGGCGAAGGACGCGGCCACGGCGTCAATGTACTTCGGCTTCAACACGTCCTGTTCGCCCAATTCCTCCAGCCCGATGTAATCCGTCCGCTTCAAGTCCTCGATCAGCGGATGTTCGGCCGGATAACCGCGCGGCGGCGTTTTCAGGCTGCCGCCATCCAGTTCAAACCGGGCGCGGAACTTGCGGTCGTTGCGAGCCCGTTTCCAGCGGTCCGGGTGATCCACGATCGCCTGCCGGACCATCGCCAGCGAATCGGCGTCCGGCCGCCATACGCCCAGCGCCAGGAAACACTCGCCGGGCGCGAGGTGGACGTAAAAGCCCGGCGCGTGGACGTCCTTGCCGAATTCGTGCCGAAACTGGATGCCGACGTTCGTCTTGTAGGGCGTCTTGTCTTTGGCGAACCGCGTGTCCCGATAGACTCGCATCAACGATCCGCCGATCCGCCGATCGCTGGCCACGAAATACGGCGAGATCTTTTTCAGCCGCGGCGCGAACGCGCGAATGAACGCCAGACTGGGCTCCAGCACCTCGCTGTCGTACCGCGCTTTGTTCGCTTGGAACCACGGACGGTTGTTGTTGTCCGCCAGCTCTTCCAGGAACTGAAAGATCGACGCCTCGAATCCTGAAAACTCCATCTCTGTGTCTCCGCATGATGCACCCCGGCGAGCGGCGGGCGTCAGCCCGCCGGTTCCTAGACGAACGGCCTGCGTCAGCCCGCCGGTTTTTCCCAACTTTTGACAATTAGCCCCTCCGGAACCGGTG
>CAYPGE010000042.1:0-20020 GCA_964409865.1 uncultured Pirellulaceae bacterium | reverse complement strand
GGCTCACGCCGCACCGCTCGCCGGAACCGGTGGGCTCACGCCGCACCGCTCGCCGGAACCGGTGGGCTCACGCCGCACCGCTCGCCGAGGCGGTTCGGCTTGGCCCAGCGGATCCTGGCCAGCAGCAGGTCGCCTTTTGCGCCGCGCTTGGGCAGCCATTCGCCGACCGTGACCCAGGATTGGTCGGGACTGGCATTCGTCACATGAAAGTTGCCCATCAGGGCCACGTCGTCCGGCGCGCCGACGCCGTCGCCGACCAGCGGCAGGACGACGGTCTCTGTCTCGCGCATCAGGCACAGCCGATCGGGATCGACTTGGGCCACCCACAGCGGCGAGCGCCAGCGAATGACGTTTGCGTTCGACGCGTCTTTGCGCGTGTAGACCAGAAACAGGCCGTCGGAATGCGTCAGCCAGTGCTGCTGGGTCGTGGACATGCCGATCGGTTCGCCATCGTCCCAGGCCCAGGCCGTCTTGCGTTGGTAGTTCAGTCCGTCGTCGCTGACCGCCGCATAGCCGTGGCCGTCCTCGGCGCGCATGGTCAGATAGAACCGGTCTTGCCAGCGTGCGACGGATGGTTCCAGCAGTCCGCGGCCCACCCGGTTTTCCAGCGGCCGGCCCACTTCCGCCACCCGCAGTTGAGCGCCGTCGAACGTACACCGCACGCCGGCCACCATGCGGTTGTTCGCTCCGGGGCCGAACGTGAACGACATCATGATGTCGCCGCCGGGCAGCACGACGCGCTGGCCGCAACCGTTGGAGTAGATGTTCGTCCCGCGCGGATCGTCCCAGCGCAGAATACGCCGCGGCGACCACGTGCCGTCGCGGCGGCGCACCGCGTAGACCGGATAGCGAGCCAGTTGTTCGGCAGTGGAAAACCGCGCTCCGCGATAGAACACGACATGGCCCATCGCCAGGACCGTCCCGGTGGGCGGATGAAACTCCGGCACCACGTCGCAGACGCCCGCCAGCAAGCCCTCGTGGCCCGCCACCGGCTCGCGGCCCAGCGCTGGGATCGGCGCCGGCTCGCTCCACGTCTCGCCCAGGTCCGCCGACGACGACCACTGGACCGGCCCGAAATAGTCCGAACCCGCAATCTCCTGCAGCGTCATCAGCGCCAGCGGTTTCCCATCGGCACCCGGCACCATGCAGGCTCGCGGATGAAACCACGTCGTCCCGCGTCCGTCCCGGTTCCGCCGCAGCTTGTGATTGCTGATCGCTGCCATCAGCGAGTCGCTGACCGACGCCCAAACGGTGCCGGTCCGGCCCAGCCACGCGACGGCCGATGCCGTCGTTGCAAGAAACCAACGTCGATTCATGGGTTCGCTCCTGGCACTCCATCGAAGACACTCAACCACGCGTCCCAACTGTCCTGCGCCGCGTAATGCTCAGATTCTACCACGCCGGACGCTGCCCGAACAACGAGGCACCACCGCAGGCGTGCCCTTGATGCGTGCCCGACCTGTCGCGTCTCACCCACGTCTCCATCCCACATAGGATCGCTACATCGCACATCCCGGAGCCCCGGGAACCGTGTCACCCGCTGGCAATAACTTGACAACGTCTCCCTGGGGATTCACACTCATTTTGCAGCCGTTGCCTGCCTGTGCGGATTCTGCGGCAAGCTGGTTCGAGACTTACGGTTGTGCCGACCAAGGGGAGAAAGCCGATGCGTACTGTTCTGTTCGTCGCCTGCGGGGCCCTAGCGATCGTTCGTCCGCTCACTGCCACCGCGGCCGAACCGTTCCGGGAAGGCATCGTGCGGGACGAGTTCATCTACGAGACGGCGCCGTTCCCGCAATGTCACGCCTCGACGATCGCCCAAGCCGGCGACGGAACGCTCGTCGCCGCCTGGTTCGGCGGCACGCGGGAAAAGCACCCTGACGTGGGCATCTGGTTCTCCCGCTACGTCGGTCAGAAATGGACCGCGCCGGTCGAAGTCGCCGACGGGGTCGAATCGCCCGAGCTGCGCCATCCGTGCTGGAACCCGGTCTTGTTCCAGCCGAAGGGCGGACCGCTGATGTTGTTCTACAAGGTCGGGCCAAGTCCGAGCACGTGGTGGGGCGTGCTGAAGACGAGCGACGACGCCGGCCAGACCTGGTCCGCCGCACGCCGCTTGCCGGACGGCATCCTCGGTCCGATCAAGAACAAGCCCGTTCAAGTGCCCGGCGGCAGAATCCTGTGCGGCTCCAGCACCGAGCACGCCGGCTGGCGAGTGCATTTCGAGTGGACCGAGGATCTGGGCAAGACGTGGTCCAAGACCGAACCGATCAACGACCCGGCCCAGATCGGCGCGATTCAGCCGGCCCTGCTGCTGCAATCGGACGGCGTCGTGCGGTCCGTCGGCCGCAGCCGCCAGGGCAAAATCTGGGAGACCGTGTCGCGTGACCAAGGCGCGACGTGGAGCCCCATGAGCCTGACCGAACTTCCCAATCCGAACTCCGGTTTGGATGCCGTCACCCTGGCCGATGGCCGGCACCTGCTGGTCTACAATCATACCCCTAGGGGCCGTAGTCCCTTGAACGTCGCCGTGTCCGCCGATGGCCAGAAATGGCAGGGCGCCTTGGTGTTGGAACGCGAACCGGGCGAGTACTCCTATCCCGCCGTGATGCAGGCCCAGGACGGATCGGTGCAGATCACGTACACCTGGAAGCGGCAGCGCGTCAAGCACGTGGTCGTCGACCCGGCGAAACTGGTGTTGCGCGACCTGGTGGACGGCCAGTGGCCGAATTCTCCGAACTAATTCGGGCTGGGAAACGTAGTGAGTGGACGTGAACAGATGCGAGGAATGTAGCGGCGGAGTTCGGACTTCTACGTTCCCGGAAAGGCGAGTTTTCTTCCCTATGTCCAACCCTCCTCTCCCCCGTCCGTTGCGCGGCATCGTCCCGCCGATGGTGACTCCGTTGAAGGACCGCGACACGCTGGACCTGGCCGGCCTGGAGCGGCTGGTGGAACATATTCTGGCCGGCGGCGTTCACGGCTTGTTCATTTTGGGCACGACCGGCGAAGGGCCCAGCCTGAGTTACCGGCTGCGGTGCGAGTTGATCGAGCGCGTGTGCGGCCAAGTGGACGGACGAGTGCCTGTCTTGGTCGGCGTCACGGACACCGCCTTTGTGGAATCGGTCAACCTGGCGGGAATCGCGGCGGACGAGGGAGCGGCGGGCGTCGTGCTGGCCGCGCCCTACTACTTCCCTGCCGGCCAGCCGGAACTGCTGGAATACCTGGAACACATCGTCGTCGAGATGCCGCTGCCCGTGTTCCTGTACAACATGCCCAGCCACACGAAGATCAAGTTCGAATTGGACACGCTGCGGCAGGCGCTGGCCCTGCCGAACATCGTCGGCTTGAAAGACAGTTCGGGCGATCTGGCCTATTTTCGCGGGGCAGCCGGGGTGATTCAGGCGTTTCCCGGCGCGGCGTTGCTGATGGGGCCGGAGCGGCTGTTGGCCGAATCGCTCGCGTTGGGCGGTCACGGCGGGGTGTGCGGCGGAGCGAATCTGTTGCCGCGGTTGTTCGTTGCCGTCTATCAAGCGGCCGCGCAAGCCGATCGCGAGCGGCTGGCCGAACTGCAGCAGCAGGTCGAACGGTTGGGCAACTTGCTGTACACGATCGGCAAGCATTCCTCGGCGTTTGTCAAGGGCGTCAAGTGCGCGCTGGCCTGTCTGGGGATCTGCGAAGACGCGATGGCCGAGCCGTTCCAGCGTTTCCGCCCGCGAGAACGGGAACAGGTGCAGCGGGCGTTGCGCCAGCTGGGCCTGGAACGGACGCGGGCAACGGCGTCCGTGTGAGGCGCACGGCGACGAATTGGGCAACGATTGGGCATCGTACGAGCTGAGACTCTAACCCCAGCGATTGGGACGGTATCGCCGTGTTGCTAGAACTGGAAAACGTCAAGAAATCGTTTCTCGAGCCGAATGGGGAGAGCTTGCCCATCCTGGACATTCCCCGTTTTCAACTCCAGCGGAATGAACAAATGGTGCTCGTCGGCGCCAGCGGCTGCGGCAAGACGACGATGCTGCACGTGATCGCCGGCATCCGCCGTGCCGATGCCGGCTCGATCCGCGTCGACGGCACGGACGTCGCCAACTTGTCCGAAGCCGGCCGCGACCGGTTTCGCGCCGCCAAGATCGGCTACATCTTCCAGGCCTTCAACCTGCTGCCCGGCTTCACGGCGCTGGAGAACGTCCTGCTGGGGATGACCTTTGCCCGCAACCGCAAAGACCCGCCGCGAGCCCGGATGCTCTTGGAGCGCGTCGGACTGGCCGCCCGCGCGAGCCATAAACCCGCGGCGCTGTCCGTGGGCGAACAGCAGCGGGTCGCGGTGGCCCGAGCGTTGGCCAATCGCCCTGCCTTGATCCTGGCCGATGAACCGACCGCGAACGTCGATCACGCTCACCAGAACCAGATCGTGGCGCTGATCCGCGAGACCTGCCGCGAAGAGAACATCGGCTTGCTGATGGTCACACACTCGACAGAAGTGGCCGCCCAGTTCGACCGTGTGGATCGGCTGGAGGAGATCAACCGAGCGTAGACCAAGGTGGGTTGGGACTCCGTCCCGACCAAGATAGGCCGACCCGGTCGGGACGGAGTCCCAACCTGCGAAAGAGGAACCGCTCATGAGTCTGTTTGGGATCGCTTGGCGCAGTATTCGACAGCGGCTGCTGGCCTCGTGCTTGACCGCGCTGTCGATGGGCCTGGGCGTGATGCTCGTGGTGGCCGTGCTGTCCATCCACGGCGTCGTGTCCGAGTCCTTCCGCAGCAACGCCAGCCTGGGCTACAACATGATCGTGGGGGCCAAAGGCGGCAAGCTGCAATTGACGCTGAACACGGTCTACTACTTGAGCCAACCGGTGGAAAACATCCCCTACGAATACTACCTGGAGTTTCTCACCGCCGAGCAGCGGCAGCGGGAAGAGGCAGACCCCGGCCGCATCGACTTGAAACGCGACGGCCGATTTGGCCGCTCTGTCGCCTTGGCGATTCCCGTCTGCCTGGGCGACTACGTCGAGGAGTTCCGCCTGGTGGGCACCACGCCCGCCTTTCTGGACGAACTCCGCTTCGGTCCCGACATGGACCGCAAGTTCGAGTTCGCCGCCGGACGCAACTTCCAGCACAAGAGCGACGAGCACGGCTACTTCGAGGCCGTGCTGGGCGCCGTGGCGGCGCGGGAAATGGGCTTGACGCTGGGCGCCGAAATCCATCCTGCGCATGGCGACCCGGAGGGACACGTTCACGCCCAGGGTTTTACGGTCGTCGGCATTCTGAAACGCTCGGGCACACCCCATGACCGCGCCGTGTTCGTCAATATGGAAGGCTTCTACCTGATGGCGGACCACGCCAAACCGGTGGACGAGCATGCCGAACATGAGACCCACGACGGGCATGCGGCGGCCGAGGAGCATTCTGGCGAAGCCGGGCACGAGGACGAACACCAGCACGAGGGTGAGTCGCACGAACACGCGGAGCACGCGAAGCCGGAACAGGCGGGGCACTCGCCAAGTCCCAAGGACCCGGCAAAGGCCGCCATCCCGGAAGCGGCACACGAAGAACACGGCCACGAAGATCATGCTCACGACCACGATCACGCGCCGTCCACGCCGATTCCGATGAACCAGCGCGAGGTCACGGCGATTTTGATCAAGACGGTCGACACCGCGGTCACGCCCGGTCTGCAGAACACGATCAACGAGGGCCGCGAAGCGCAAGCCGTTCTGCCGGTGCTGGAGATCTACAACCTGTTTGAAGCCATCGTGCGCCCGATCCAGACGGTGCTGTTGGTGCTGACGGCCATGATCTGTGTCGTGTCCGGAATCAGCATTCTGGTCAGCATCTACAACTCCATGAGCGAGCGGCGGCACGAGATCGCGGTGATGCGCGCTCTCGGCGCCGGCCGCGACACGGTCATGACCATCATCCTGCTGGAGTCCGTGCTCCTGTCGTTGGGCGGCGGACTGGCCGGCTGGCTGATCGCGCACGCGCTGAACGCGCTGGCCGCGCCCCTGATCGCCGCTCAAACGGGCGTCGCCATCAGTTTTTGGGACATCGAGTTGAGCGAAGCCCTCCTGATTCCGGCGATTCTTCTGTTGGCGATTCTGTTCGGCTTCTTCCCGGCGATTTCGGCCTACCGCACCGACGTGGGAAAATCGCTGTAAGACTCAGAAGTGGGGCAAGCTTCCAGCTTGCCAGCAAGAAATCGCCGTTCGGCGCGGGTCTCGCCGTTCGGCGCGGGTCTCTGACCCCGCCGAAACCGCCGACCGAAGGTCTCCGATTTCGGTTCCAGCGGTTCCAGGCCCTACACCCGCCACGGTTCGCGCAGCGCCCGCGACCGCAGGCGGTTGGCTTCGTCGTCGCCCAAAAACTGGTCGGCGGCCGGGTCCCACTTCAAGCTCCGGCCGGTCCAGTACGCGAGGCAGCCCAAGTGAGAGACGATCGTGGATTGGCAGCCCACCGCCACGTCGCACGCCGGGCGGCCACGGGTGCGGATTGCGTCGAACCAGTTGCGATGGTGGCTCTCGCCCGCGATGATCGGCTCGTAGCCTGCCGGATAGTTCTTGACCACCTCTGCGGGGTACGACTGCAGGAAGCCTTCGCGGCCCACATGGATCCAACCCCGCTCGCCCACGAACAGCGCGCCGAACACCTGCAGGGGCGTGCTCTCGTCCCAGCCCTTGGGAATCGCCTGCCGCGTGCGGTTCAGCCGGCCCGGCACGACTTGCACGAGCAAGCCGTCGGGGTACTGGAACGTCAGATCGGGATAGCTCCCGGCGGCGGGCGGACTCACCTCGACCGGCCCGCCGTGATCCATGCCCAGTCCCCATTGGACCACGTCGAACGCGTGGACCGTGCCGCTGGTCAAGTTTCCTCCGCCAAAGTCGCGGCAGAAGTCCCAGGGGACAACGTTCAGCGGCTTGCCCAGGTAGACGAAGCGGTGATTGAACGGCCGCCAAGGGGACGGTCCGAGCCACAAGTCCCAGTCCAGGCCGTCGGGGACCGGCTCGGCCGGCAGGTTGACCTCCCGGCTCGTGCCCGGCCCGGTCACGTACACTGCTTGGAGCTTGCCCAGCGCCCCGTCGCGGACCAACTGGCAGGCGAGACGGAACTCCCGAGTCGATCGCTGCTGCAGACCGCACTGGCAGACGCGGTCGTAACGCCGCACGGCCTGGACCATGGCCCGCGCCTCGGCGATCGTCAGCGAGATCGGCTTTTCGACATAGATGTCCTTTCCCGCCTTGGCGGCCATCACTGTAGCGACGCCATGCCAGCGGTCGCCGGTGGCGATGAAGACCGCGTCGATGTCGTCGCGGGCCAGCAAGTCGCGGAGATCCGTGTAGGTGGCGCATCCTTGATAAGTGCCGCTGGTCCGCCGCTCGGCATAGGCCTGCTCCGTCGTGGCCTGGGCGTTCTCCCGCCGCCACCGGTCGACGTCGCACACGGCAACCACCTGGACGTCCGCCGCGCTGAGGAACCCGCGCAGGTGCCCCTGGCCCACCATGCCCACGCCGATCAATCCCAGCGAGATCCGGTCGCTCGGCGCCGTCGCGCCGTCAGCACCCCGTGCCGACGCCGGGACGATCCGAAACGCCCACGGGGCCAGCACGGCCGCCCCCGCACTCTTCAGAAAGGTTCGCCGACTCTTGCCGGTCTGACGCGCTCGTCGCATAGCTGTCTCCTTTGCTCCAGGCTGTCACGATTGCTGGGTCCGTACCTTCTGCTGCGACCAGCGGAACCCCACGCTGGCCCCACGCTGGCCGCCGCAACGAAGCTGAGTCTTGTCCTCAGACCGGCCCGTGTCAACGGTCTCGCCCCCACAAGTTTTGGAGTGCGGTGCCTTGTCACCGCTTTGGGCAGCGGCCTGGGCGTCGTAGCGGATGGGGTTCAACAGTGCAGGGCATTGGAACACAAATTGACGGTCGTTGCACCGCGGTCGAGCCAAAGCGGCGACAAGGCGCCGCACTCCAAGAAATGATTGTGCCAGTTGCGTCATTCGCAATCGCGTGACATATAATGCCGGTCTTGCTCTGTCGTTCCATGTCGTCTCAGGAGACAACGAAATGAAGTTCCCGCTGATTTCCATCGTCGCGGCCGTGTCTGCCATCCTTGGGCCGGTTTCCTCCACGCTCGCCGCTGGTCCGGCTGTGAACGAATCGGCCAGGGAGATCCCGCTGGCCTACGAGGTCGATGTCGTCGTCGTGGGCGGCAGCACCGGCGCGGTCGCGGCGGCGGTCTCGGCGGCGGAAGCGGGGGCCACGGTCTTCCTGGCCGCGCCTCGGCCGTACCTCGGTGACGACATGACGGCCACGCTGCGATTGTGGCTGGAACCGGGCGAGCAGCCTGCGGACCCGCTGGCCAAGGAGATCTTTCAGGATTTGCACGCGGCCGGCGGGCCCGATCCGAACCGGCTGGTCTTCCGCTACCAGGCGGACCTGGAAAGCGCCGCCCCGCACAAGGATTCGCAACCGCCCGGCGTCTTGACCGACGGCATCTGGGGCGATCCCATTCGGCAGTCGGTGCAGTACGACGGCGACGTGACGATCACCGCCGATCTGCAGACGGTCCAACAGATCGACAAGGTCCGTCTGCTGGTCCATCACGGGGGCGGTCCCAGCGCGTACCAGGTCGCCCGCGTGGCCGTCTGTGCCAGCAGCGATCAGCAGACTTGGACCGAACCTCTGGTGGTCGCAAATGACCTCCAGGGGCCCAGCGGTGCCTGCTTGGAACTGGTTGCGCCGTTGAAGATCAAGGCTCGCTACGTGAAATTCGCGTTCCAGCGGACGCCCGCCGCCAAGCGCATCTTGCTGGGCGAAATCGAGATCGTCGGACCGGTGACGCCCGAAGTGGAAAGGCGTCTGGCGGGCGATCCCATGCCGCGGCCGATGCACGTCAAACGAGTGCTCGATCAGGCGCTGCTGGACGCCGGCGTCAAGTTCCTGTACGGCTGCTATGCCACCGACGTCCTGCGCGACGCTGCGGGCCGTCCGGCCGGGATCGTGATGGCCAATCGCGCGGGGCGGCAAGCCGTGGCGGCCAGGACGATCATCGATGCGACGGAACGGGCCGTGGTGGCTCGCCACGCCGGGGCCAACTTTCGGCCTTTCCCTGCGGGGAGCCATTCGGTCCAGCGGGTCGTCATCGGCGGCGAGATGCTCCGCCATCACAACCTGACCGCACGCGAGGTCACACCGCCGTTCCGCGGGCCGCATCCGAACGCGGCGGGAACGTCCAGCGGCATCTTTTCGGTCCTTGATTACACGCTGAGCGTGCCGCTGCCCGACGACAGCATCGCCTCCTGGTCCGCCGCCGATCAACTGGCCCGCACGGCGACGTATCACCCCGAACAGCAGTTCACCTCCGACGCCTTGTTCCTGGTCCCGCCCGACTCGGTGCAGGGCCGTGCGACCGCCTCCGGTCCCTGGACGGGCGGGGACGCCCTGCCGCTGGACGCCTTTCGTCCCCAGCAGGTCGACCGGCTCTGGCTCCTGGGCGGCTGTGCCGACGTCTCGCGCGACCAGGCCGCCCGGCTGCTGCGCCCGCTGGCGCTGATCGACTTGGGCCGGCGCATCGGTCGGGCGGCTGCCCAGGAAGCGGCAGCGCTGGCGAAACCGACGGACGTGCGACTGCCGGGCGAACCGACTGCGACTCCCGCGGCGGAAGGCGACGTCAGAGAATTTCTGGCTGGCGTCCGCCCGGTCCAGGAGTTGCCCACCGTGCCGCAGGACGCGCGCGCGGTGCCCGTTCTGGGCAGCTATGACGTGGTCGTCATCGGAGGCGGCACGGCCGGAGCGCCCGCCGGCATCGGAGCCGCGCGGCAAGGTGCCAAGACGCTGGTCGTCGAATGCCTGCACGGCTTGGGCGGCGTCAGCACGACGGGCGCGATCAGCAAGTACTACTTTGGCAACGTGGTCGGCTTTACTGCCGAGATCGAGGGCGGATCGTCCTGGGTCATCGAACAGCGGCAGGAATGGTACCGCAGCGAGCTGCGCAAGGCCGGCGCGGACATCTGGTTCGGCGCGATCGGCTGCGGGGCTTTTGTCCGCGACGGCCAGGTACGGGGCGCCGTGATCGCCTCGCACCAGGGCCGCGGCGTGGTGCTGGCCAAAGTGGTGATCGACGCCACGGGCAACTCCGACATCGCGGCCGCCGCCGGGGCCGAGTGCCTGTACACCGGCGCCGGCGAGTTCGCCATGCAGGGCACGGGACTGCCGCCCCGGCAGCTGGGAGCGACGTACACCAACACCGACTATACGTACACCGACGAGACCGATCTGGTCGACGTCTGGCACCTGATGGTGTACGCCAAGCAGCAGTACGCGGCGGCGTTCGATCTGGGCCAGTTGGTCGATACCCGCGAGCGGCGGCAGATCGTGGGCGATTTCACGGTCACGCTCTTGGACCAAATGGCGGGCCGCACCTACCCCGACACGATCGTCCACGCGATGAGCAACTATGACACGCACGGCTTCACCGTCGCCCCGTATTCGCAACTCAAGCACCCGCTGCGGACGCGCTTCTGGAGCTACTTGCCGTACCGCTGCCTGCTGCCCAAGGGCCTGGAAGGCATCCTGGTCTCCGGCATCGGCATCAGCGCCCAGCGCGACGCCCAGCCGCTGGTGCGCATGCAGCCCGACGTGCAGAACCAGGGCTATGCGGCGGGGATGGCTGCGGCCATGTCGGCCCGGTCCGGCTTGCCGCTGCGCAAGATCGACATCCGAGCGCTGCAGCGGTACCTGGTCGAGATCGGCAACTTGCCGGCGGAAGTCCTGGAGCACGAGGATTCCTTCCCCGCCACGGACGACCAGTTGGCGGCGGCCGTCGAGTCGATTCGCGGCGAGTCTGAAGGCTTGGCCATCATCCTGGCTCATGCCGACCGAGCGCTGCCGCTGTTGCAGCAGGCGCACACAGCGTCGGAGGGCCGCGACAAGCTGGCCTATGCCAAGATCCTGGGCATGCTGGGCGACGCCGCCGGGATGCAGACGCTGATCGCGGCGGTCCAGGCGGCGGAGGCGTGGGACGAGACGCCGAGCTATCAGATCAAATCCGACTATCCCGATTACCGCGACGTCGGCTGGTCGATGAGCAAGCTGGACAACACGCTCGTGGCCCTGGGCCGCACGGGCCGCCGCGAGGCGGTGCCGGCGATCCTGGAGAAACTGAAGCTGCTCGAACCCAAGTCCGCGTTCTCCCACTACCGCTCGGTAGCGCTCGCCCTGGAAGCCATCGGCGACCCGCAGGCGGCGCAGCCGCTGGCCGAGTTGCTGCGCCAGCCCGGCATGACCGGCCACGTGCACCTGCCGCTGGACGAAGCCGCCACGGAGGGCGAGCCGGCGCAAGAAATGGACACGTCCGAGCGGGTCCGCACGGCCTGGGACGCCGCCAGCCGCACGGATGCGGTCCGCGAACTGGCGCTGGCCCGCGCGCTGTTCCGCTGCGGCGACCACGAGGGGCTGGCAAAAGGGATTCTCACCCAGTACACCCGCGACCTCCGCGGCCACTTCGCCCGCCACGCCAAGGCCGTGCTGGAGTCGCCACGACGGTGATCCAACGCAGCTTTCGGCCGCAACCGAATGAATCCACATTGAACAGGAGGAAACAGAGAAAACGGAGTGCCGGCTCTTTCTCCGTTGTCTCTGTTTCCTCCTGTTCAAAATGCGCGCAGGGGAGAGAAGAAATCGGGCCAAACCATCGGGCTGACGCTGGTCCCCTTGACAGCCGACGAGGACAAAGTTATCGACAGGCACGGCAAGTGCCGAGGGACGCAGCCGGCCGGTGCAGGGAACTTTGTCAAGAACATTGGGGGTGAACGATGAACCGATTCTCGCTTTCCAGTGCGGTCCGTGGCGGAATGCTGGTCCTGGCGATCGCGGCGTTGGCTGCGGGACAGGCCTGCACCTGTTCGACGGCCGCGCTCGCGGCCGACGTGCTGGCCGACTTCCAGGACCCGCCGCGCGAATTCTCCGTCATGCCGTTCTGGTTCTGGAACGACGACTTGAAGGACGAAGAGATCGTGCGCCAGATCGCCGACTTTGAGGCCCACGGCGTGTACGGATTCGTAATCCATCCGCGGATCGGGCTGCCGCGCGACCTCGGCTGGCTTTCGCCGCGCATGGTCCACGCCATGCACGTGGCCGTCGAGGAGGCGGTCCGCCGCAAGATGTACGTCATCCTGTACGATGAAGGCATGTACCCGTCCGGTTCGTCGGCGGGACAGGTCGTGGCGCGGAATCCCAGCCATGCGGCGCGCGGACTGGCGAAGATCGATCTACAGCCGGGGGAGGAGCCCAAGCTGGAAGCCGGGTGGAAGCTCGTGGTCACGCTCGATCGCCCCAACGGCCAGCGCCTGGCCGTAATCGAGCGGCCCACCGGGGGCGTGATTCGCGGCTTGCACTACCTCGGCGAGGAAACCGGCAAGGTCAAGGAAGAACTGCCGCCCGCCGGCGACATCCTCAATCCCGCGGCCGTGTCGAGCTTCATCGAGCTGGTCTACGATCGTTATGCCCAGGAGTTTGGCCAGCACTTCGGCAAGACGATCCTGGCCATCTTCACCGACGAGCCGTCGCCGACGGGCCGCGGCGGCGCACGCGGCATCGTGCCCGGCAATGCGGCGCTGCTGGAGCAAGTGAACCGCATTCTGGGCTACGACTTCAAACCATATCTGGCCGACTTGTGGTACAGCGACAACCCCAATGCGGCGCAACGCCGCGCCGACTACCACCGGGTGATCGCGATTTGCCTGGAGGAGAACTACTATCGGCGACTGAGCCAGTGGTGCGACCAGCACGGCATCGCCCTGACCGGCCATCCGGGCGGCTCGATGGACATCGGCGCCGAACGCTACTTCCAGATGCCCGGCCAGGACCTGGTCTGGCGGATGGTCGTGCCGGGCGCCAAGGCCCTGGAGGGTCCCGATTCGACGACGGCCAAGTGCGCCTCCAGCGCCATGGTCCATCTCGGCCGGCGCCGCAACTCCAACGAGCTGTACGGCGCTTACGGGCATGAACTCACCTATGAGGAAATGGAGTGGCTGGCCGGTTGGTGTTTTGTGCGCGGGCACAATCTGCTGTACCCGCACGCGTTCTACTATTCGATGCGCGGCCCGCGCAAGGACGAGCGTCCGCCGGACGTGGGTCCGAACGCCGCCTGGTGGGGCAAGTACAAACCGTACGCCGACTATTGCCGCCGCCTGAGCTGGCTGAACACCGATTCGCGGCACGTTTGCCAGGTCGCGATCCTGGCCGAGCCGACCCGGCTGCCCGACCGGTCGGCCAAGGTCTGTTATCAGCACCAGCGCGACTTCAACTACCTGGAGATGCGGCACCTCGGCGAGGACGCCCAAGTCGAACCCGACGGCGTACACCTGGCAGGCATGCACTACCGGGCCGTGATCCTGGACGGAGCGTTGCACGTCCCGGCCGACGCGCTTCCCGCGCTGCAGAAGCTGGCCGGCCACCAGCAGCTGATCGTGCTCGGCGATTCGCCGTATGCGGCCCAACTGCCGGGCGCTCGTGCGGCGGCGACGGCCGCAGAGTTGCCGGCCGCGATCGACGCCCTCGTCAAGCCCGATCTGACCCTGACGCCGCCGTCCACAAACATTCGCTATCGCCACGTCGTGAAGGGCGGACGGCACTTCTACATCCTGTTCAATGAAGAGGAGTCGCCGGTTACGGCCAAGATCGACCTTCCGACACCCGGGACGCGCCAGTGGCTGGATCCGTTCACCTCAGCGGCCACGCCCGCGCCGCCCGCGGAAGCGGTGGTCTTCAAGCCCCACGAGTTGAAGGTACTGACGGCGGCGGTGCTCAGTCCCAGCGAGTGATCGTGTGTGTGAAGCACGACCGAAGTAACTTCCCGACTTTCGATCTGCGTTGCCACGAGCAGAGAAAGACCAAGGAAAAGCTGACAGAAAAATGCAGCGACAGAAAGATGGACGTCCCGGAAAGAGCAGCGGAGCGATGTACACCGCGACTGTGCTTTTCCCTCCCCCGAAATCAGCAATGCCCAGTTTATGCTCTCGCACCGTTTATCGGAGTTGCGACTGCTGACGAATTCGGTCGATCCCGCCCAAGGCGAATTCGGTGATCGTGTCGGCCAGGGGAATCAAGCCCGACTCGGTGCGAGGCACGGGGTAGCCGAAGCGACGGAGGATTTCCTTGCCCTGCTCGTGCATGACGCACAGGGCCAGCACGAAATTGGTACACTGGCCCCGCAGCTTCGGTTCGTCGACGTCTCCCAGCAGCGCGGCGATGACGCGCTCCAGCGAATGCCGCACCGGCCACATCACCTGGGCCACCAACTCGTCCAGCGCGGACGTGGGCTCGCGAAGTTCCCTCGCGATCAGCCGTCCCGCGTAGGGGTGTGCGGGGCGACGCAACAAGAACAGACGCAGCGCATACCGCACCCAACTCCTGAGCGCGGCACGCGGATCGTCCCCTGGCGGCATCTCGGGGACCGGCTCGACGTCGACCAACTGGCGGTGCGCCAAAACCAGCACCTCGCGGTACAGGGCCTCCTTGGTTCCGAAATAATGGCTGACCGCCCCCAGGTTGGCCTTCGCTTCCGCACAAATTTCCCGCAAGCTGGTCTCCTTGAACCCGCGGCGGGCGAACGCGTCCGCGGCGGCCGCCAGCAGGGCGGCGCGGGTCTGAACGGCATCTCTTCGCTTGGGCTGTCGGCTGGCCATACGGGCGACCTTCCAGGCGTTTGACATCATCTCCGAGGGAATTATACTTCAATAAGTCACACAAATGTATGACATAATAACCGGGGCATCAAGAGACGCCGATGAAGAAACGTGTCATCTTTCTTCTCTTTCTGGTCTCGGCGCTGTCCGCAGGCATCGTGTGGTGGCGTTACGGGAGGCCCCAGGGGCAACCGGAACCACTGACGCTGTACGGCAATGTGGATATCCGCACGGCGCAGCTCGCCTTCGACGGCGATGCCCTGGTGACCGAAATGCGGGTCGAGGAGGGCGCGCGGGTCGAGGCCGGCCAGATCCTGGCGACGCTCGATTCCTCGCGCACGCGGGCCGAGCTGGACGAAGCCAAGGCTTTGGTCGAGGCGCAGGAGGCGGTGGTCCGCAGACTGGAATCGGGAACGCGCAAGCAGGAAATCGAACAGGCGCGGGCGAGGGTCGCTTCCCTGGAGGCCCGGCTGGCCAATGCGGAGCAGATCCTGCAGCGATACCAGCGGACGGCCCCCATCGGGTTGAGCCAGCAAGAGCTGGACGGCGCCGAGACGCAAGTCCGCGTGGAGCGAGCGGGTCTGGACGAGGCGAAGCAGGCGCTGGCGTTGGCTTTGGAAGGGCCACGCGCAGAGGACATCGACGAGGCTCACGCCCGGCTCGAAGCAGGCCGTGCCCGCGTGCGGTTGCTGGAACGTCGGCTCGCAGACACCGAGTTGCGCGCCCCGTCCCCCGGCACGATCCGCAGCCGCCTGCTGGAACCGGGCGACTACGCCAACCGCGGCCGGGCGGTCTACACGCTGGCGCTCACCGATCCGAAATGGATTCGCGCGTATGTGCCGGAACCGAGCCTGGGACGGGTCCGGCAGGGAGCACGTGCCTGGGTCACCACCGACTCGTTCCCCGCAGATCGGTTTGAGGGCTGGGTCGGGTTCATCTCGCCGGTCGCGGAGTTCACTCCGAAATCCGTGGAGACCACGGAACTGCGCACCCAACTCGTGTACGAGGTTCGCATCTACGTCCACGATCCTGAAGACCGGCTGCGTCTGGGCATGCCGGCGACGGTGGTCGTCGATGAAGCGTCCCCGCCGTCCGCTGCGCCGGTGCCTGCCGCACAGTCCGGGATTGACCAATCCGCCTTGCCAAAGGGGCCTGTACCGTGAGCCAAACCACCGACGAGTGTGTTTCCGGGCGCTCCGTCGAAACGGTGCTGTGTATTCGGGACCTGCACAAGAGCTTTGCCTCGAAGGGCGGGCCGCCGGTCGAGGCGTTGCGAGGCGTTTCGTTGGACGTGCGATGCGGCGAGGTGGTGGGACTGGTCGGCCCGGACGGAGCCGGTAAGACGACGCTCCTGCGGATCGCGACGGGGCTGCTGGTGCCGGATCGCGGGACGGCGACGGTCCTGGCACTCGACGCGGTCCGTGACACGTTACAGATCCGGGGCCGCATCACCTACATGCCGCAGAAGTTCGGCCTGTACGAGGACTTGACCGTTCAGGAGAACCTCGACCTGTACGCCGACCTCCAGGGCGTGGAGCCGGCCGCACGAGCGCCCCGCTACGCGCGGCTTCTGGAAATGACGGGACTGGAGAGGTTCACCGACCGGCTCGCGGGCAAACTCTCCGGCGGGATGAAGCAGAAGCTCGGCCTGGCCTGTGCGTTGATCAAGAGCCCGGAACTCATGCTCCTCGACGAGCCCACCGTCGGTGTCGACCCGGTGTCCCGGCGGGAACTGTGGCGCATCGTCTACCAGATGGTCGAGCAGGAGGGGATCGGAGTGCTGGTCGCCACGGCCTACCTGGACGAGGCCGAGAAGTGCCATCGTGTCGTCGTACTGCACGAGGGGCAGAAGCTGGAGGAGGGTACCCCCGCGTCATTCCGCCAGCGGGTGCGCGGACACACGTTTGTGGTCCAGCCGCGGCCAGGCGTGCGGCCGCGGGCTATTCAAGGCCGATTGGCCGGACAGCCCGGCATCGTGGACGCCACGATCCGAGGCGGGCGGGTCCGTGTGGTCACCGAAGAAAGCGATAACGCGGCCGTGGCGCGGGCGCTGCCGGACGGTTTGGCCGCCGGGATGGAAGCGGCCGGTCCGACGTTTGAAGACGCCTTCCTGAAATTGCTGGCCGATGCGCGATCCAGCCAGGGTCACGCCGACGTCACTGGCGCAAGGGCCAAGAGCCTCTCCCAAACCGCGCTCGGCGCGGGTCCCGCGTTCGGCGCGGGGCTCCCGACCCCGCCGAAACCGGCGACCGCAGGCCTCCCTCCCTGGACTGGAGACCTGCGGTCGGACTCGTGGCTCGGTCAGAGACCGGCCACAACGCGGTCGGACTCGTGGCTCGGTCAGAGACCGGCCACAACGCATGCAGCGGGTGCTGACAGTGTCGTCCATACGCGCGGCCTGACCAAGCGGTTCGGCAGCTTCACCGCCGTCTCGGAGATCAGCTTCGACGTCCATCGCGGCGAGATCTTCGGGCTGCTCGGCCCCAACGGGGCCGGCAAGAGCACGACTTTCCGCATGCTGTGCGGGCTATCGAAGGTGTCCGGCGGCGAGGTGCGCGTCGCCGGGCGCGATTTGCGCCGCGCCCGTTCGTTTGCGCGGCAGCGGTTGGGGTACATGGCCCAGCAGTTTTCTCTGTACGGCCAGCTTTCGGTGATCGAGAACCTGCGTTTCTTTGGCCGGGCCTACGGGCTGAGCAAGGCCCGGCTGGCGGAGCGGATCGAGTGGGGCTTGGAGGAATTCGATCTCCGCGGCCAGCGTGACGCGATGTCGGGAAAGTTGCCTGTGGGGTACAAGCAGCGGCTGGCGATGGCCGCGGCGATGCTGCACGAGCCGGACATTTTGTTCCTCGACGAGCCGACCAGCGGCGTCGATCCGCTTGCCCGCCGCGATTTCTGGAGGCGCATCAACAGCTTCGCGGAGGGCGGCGTGACCGTGGTCGTCACCACGCATTTCATGGAAGAGGCGGAGTACTGCGACCGGATGCTGATCATGTCGCAGGGCCGCGAACTGGCGACCGGGACCCCCGACGAGATTCGCGCGCTGGCACGCACGGCCACACATCCCGACCCAACGATCGAGGATGCATTTATCGCGCTGGCCGAAGGCACTGCCCAGCCGCCTGCCAGGGAGGGCTCGCCGTGAACGCGTTGCAACGGAGCCTGATGCGATTGCGGGGATTCCTCCGGAAAGAGACCCTGCAGATCCGCCGCGACTTCAGCAGCATCGCCTTGGCGCTGGTGATGCCCGTGGTGCTACTGTTTCTGTTTGGATTCGGCGTCTCGCTCGATGTCCAAAACGTGCCGATCGCGGTCGTGCTCGACGACCCTGGCGCCGAGGCCCGCGACTTGGCCCGGCGGTTCGCGCTCAGCAACTACTTCGATCCCATCCGCGTCCACACTCTGGACGAGGCCAAACAGCTGCTCGACCGGCGGACGGTCGACGCCATTGTCTACGTGCAGTCAGATTTTTCGCAGCGCCTGGCGCGCAACGCAGAGACGCCGGTCCAGATCATCGTCAACGGCACGGACGCCAATCAGGCGCAACTCGTGCAAGGCTACACCCTGGGCGTGCTGAATCTCTGGTCGGGGCAGCGGGCGGCGCGGGGTCTGCCGGCCCAGCCCCCGGCCGTCACGATTCAGCCGCGGATCTGGTTCAACGACGCCGTCAACAGCACGCATTTCCTGGTCCCCGGCCTGGTCGCGCTGGTGATGACTCTGATCGGCGTCTTACTGACGGCCCTGGTCATCGCTCGGGAATGGGAACGCGGCACGATGGAAGCCATCCTGGTCACGCCCCTGCGGGTCGGCGAGATCATGGTCGGCAAGCTGCTGCCGTACTTCGTCTTGGGCATGATGGGGCTAGGGCTGAGCGTAGGGTTAGGCCGCGTGGTGTTCGGAGTACCGTTTCGAGGGTCCTTCAGCGTGTACCTGCTGTTATCGACGCTGTTTCTGCTCGCCTCGCTGGGGCTGGGGCTGTTCATCTCCGCCGCCGCTCGCGTGCAGTTTGTCGCCGCCCAGGCGTCCATCATCGCCGGTTTTCTACCCGCGTTCTTCCTGTCCGGGCTGCTCTTCGATCTGGAGAGCACGCCTTGGCCGATTCAAGCCATCAGCCACGTGATCCCGGCTCGCTACTTCGTTTCGGCCAGCCACACGATGTTCCTGGCCGGCGACGTGTGGTCGGTTCTGGGGTGGGACGCGCTGGCCTTGGGCGTGATGGCCCTCGTGCTGATCGGTCTGGCCCGGTCGCGCCTGGGCCAACGCTTGGAGGGATGACGCATGGCTCCGACCCTGGTCCGCATCGGGACGCTGGTCATCAAGGAATTCCTCGCCATCCTGAAGGATCCGAAGAGCCGGATCGTGGTGATCGGCCCGCCGATCATCCAGTTCTTCGTCTTCGGATACGCCGCCACATTCGACCTGAACAACGTGCGCTACGCCGTGCTGGACGAGGACCACAGCGTTGAGTCGCGAGAGTTGCTTTCCCGCTTTCAGGGTTCCCCGACCTTTCGCCTGGTGGGCCAGCTGGACAGCGATCGCGAGATCGGCGGCTTGATCGACCGGCACGGCGCGCGCCTGGTGCTGCACATCCCGCAGACGTTCAGCCGGGATCTCCACGCCGGCCGGCCGGCGCAGGTTCAGGTGATCGTCGACGGCCGGAACTCCAACGTCGCCAGCGTGGCGCTGGGGTACGCCAACGCGATCGTCGCGCGGTACAATGCGGATCGTGTCAGGACGTTCGCGGGGCGCGCACCGACCGCAGCCGGGCCCACGCTGCAACTGGTCGGCCGCGCCTGGTTCAATTCCAATCTGCAAAGCCGCTGGTTCATCATCTCGGCCCTTGGCGGCCTGATCGCGATGATCGTCGTGCTCCTGCTGAGCAGCCTCTCGGTCTCACGCGAGCGCGAGTTTGGGACTTTCGATCAATTGCTCGTGGCCCCCTTCCGCTCCGGCGAGATCCTGCTTGCCAAAGCGCTGCCGCCGATGGCTTGCGGGATGTTCGACGCCTTGCTGCTGGCGGCCGCGGCGGTGCTCTGGTTCGGCCTGCCGTTCCGCGGCAGCCTGCTGGCGTTGGTCGTGGCGTTGAGCGTCTTCATCTGTTGCGTCGTGGGTGTCGGACTGTTCATCTCGTCGCTCTCGGCGACGATGCAGCAATCGTTGCTTGGCTCGTTCATCTTCATCATGCCCAACGTGATCCTGTCCGGGTTCACCACGCCGATTGCGAACATGCCGCGCTGGCTGCAGTGGGGAACCTTGATCAACCCCTTGCGATATATCGTCGCGGCCTGCCGTGAAGTCTTCCTCCAGGGCGGCACGATCAGCACGATCTGGCCCCAACTGTGGCCGATGGCC
>CAYPGE010000041.1:0-33266 GCA_964409865.1 uncultured Pirellulaceae bacterium | reverse complement strand
AGGTCTCCGATTTCGGTTTTGTTAGCGGTTCTTAGCGTTTTCAAGTGATCCTCCGAAGCGCGGAATTCATTCCGCTTGAGCGGACTCTGGAGTGGACGTAAACCCGCTCTACGTTGGCGTCACGGCCTGCCCCTTGGAAGGGTGCTTTGGGGCCGCCGGCAGGAAAGTTGCCAAGAACCCTGTCCACAACCGCGGAGATGTTCGGTATTTTTGTGGGGCGTACACCCCGGCCAAATCGAATCGCAACATTGAGGTTTCGCACATGCAAGCAGAAAACAGTGCCACGGTCCCACCCGAGTCCCACCATTCCCATTACGGACACCTGTTTCGATTGCTGCATTGGGTGCTGACGGCTGCCTTCGTGCTGCTGCTGCTGACAGGCTTGAGTCTGCACGCCATCGCGCGGCCGGATCGTTCGTTTTTCTCCGGCGTGTTGCCCGACTATCTCTGGTCGGGCCATGTCCACCTGTGGCATTTTGCGACGGCGCTCGTTTTCGGCCCTTCGTTACTGGCGACCATCCTCGTCTGCCCGCGCCGGGTTTGGTCTCGTCCGATCAACGCCATGCTGCTGGGCGGCGGTCTGGTAATGATCGTCACTGGCCTGCTGATGCACGGCGGTATCGTATCAGGCGAGATCGCCAAGGTCATCGTTTGGCTGCACAGTTCGCTGGCCCTGATGCTCTTGCCCTTTGCTTTCTTGTGGCACCTCGTGACGGGACTGACGCGCCGGATTCGACTGCTGATTCCTGCCTTTCGTCCCTTCGCCGATCCCCAGTGGGGCCGGTTAATAATCTTCCTTGTGCTGGTGCCGGTAGCGATGTGGTTGATGCTGGCCTGCTGGCCCCTCGCCAATCCTTGGCGGACCTTGGTGGCCGAAGCCATCTCGCCGCAGCAGACCTCCAGTGTGGACATGGCTCAACTGCCCTGGGATCAGGCTCGTCCGGTGCAGGCCCATTTGGCGAATGGGATTGGATTGGACGCCGGCCAGACCGAAGTCACGCTACGGGCCCTGCACAACGGCGACGAATTGTTCCTGCTGGCAGAATGGAACGATCCCACAGAAGAACGCCGCTACACGCCGTGGAAGAAGACGGCCACAGGCTGGGAGCACCTGCAGACCAATCCGAAGGACGAAAGCGTCTGCTACGAAGACAAGTTCGCCATGATTTTCCCCATCCAGCCGGATTGGCGATTCGAGCAGGCGGGCTGTGCACTGTATTGTCACGCCGGCGGAGGCAATCCGTATGGCTGCAAGTACAGCGACCGGCTCGTGGACGTGTGGCACTGGAAGGCGGTTCGATCCGATCCTGTGGGGCAAGCCGACGACAAATACTGGTCGCACTCGGAGTCAGAGACGAAGCTGAGCGGCCGCTACGGCGACCCGGAGGAAAAGGTCGGCGGCTACAAGCCGAACGGTTCTTCGGAGCAGGGACATCCTGCATTCCTCCCCGGCGACCCGTCCGACATCTTGCTCGGTGCGATCGGCAAAGAACATGCCGTTGAGTACACGCAGGAGCGAGCCGCGGAAATTCCGCCGGGGACGATGATCCCCGGCATGGTGTGCTCGCCTTTTGTGGGAGACCGCGGCGACGTGAAATGCCAATCGGCTCACCACAACGGCCGTTGGGCGCTATTCTTCAGGCGGAAGTTGGATACCGGCAGCGAATTCGACGTGCGGTTCGAGCCGGGGCACTCGTACGCTTTCAGCTGTGCGGCGTTCGATCACACGTCCAAACGGCACGCCTACGCGTTTTCCGTCTTCCGCCTGGTGATACCTTGATCGGCGCGGCTGGCCGCAAGCCGGCACGGTTCCGGAATCGCGATTTCCACAGCGAATCAGCCGTAGACGCCCGCTTCCCGAAACGCCTCCCACATGGCCATGACGTTCTCCGGCGGCACGTCGGCTTGGATGTTGTGGACCGTGTTGAAGACGTAACCGCCGCCGGGAGCCAGCGCGGCCACGTTGCGTTTCACGTCCTCGCGGACTTGCTCAGGACTGCCGCTGGGCAGCACGCCTTGAGTGTCCACACCGCCGCCCCAGAAGCAGATGTCGCGGCCGAAATCGCGTTTCAGGGCGGCCGGTTCCATGCCGGCGGCCCGCACGTGCACCGGGTTCAGGATGTCCACGCCGATCTCGATGAAGTCGGGAATCAGTTGCCTCACGTTGCCACAGGAGTGGAAGAAGATAAATCCGTCCGCCAGGCGTTTTCGGATGACGGCGAACAACTCGGCCTGCAGCGGCTTGAACAGCCGCCGGTACATCTCCGGGCTGACGAGCATGGACTGTTGGGTGCCGTAATCGTCGGCTTCGACCACGACGTCGACCACGTCGCCCAGATCGTCGAGCGCGGCTTCCCAGAAACGGGCCTTGAGTTCGGCGATCTTTGCCAGCAGGTGCAACGCCGCGGTTTCGCCCAGCGCCAGGTCCATCATCATTTGGTCCATGGCGCGGAGCCGGCAGCCCATCTCCAGAATCCCCGCGCACAGTCCTCTTAGGACCACGGCATAGCCCGCACGGCGGAATGACTCGGCCCGCTCTCGGAGACCGGCCCAGCGGCGCGGATCATCCGGCTCGGGCCAGCCCAGCGAGTCGATGGCTTCCTTGGTCAGCAAGGCGTCGTCGAGGGGACTGGCGCACAGGCTGAAGTAGTAGCCGTTCTCCTTCGGCATCCGGTACTTGCAGTGCCATTCGTCGACGAACGCCCACGCGTCGCCTTCGTCGCGCAAGTGGATGTTCCAGTTGGTGCCGACGCGTGGAAACAGGCCGCGCGTATCGACCTGCAAACGCTGCATCACGTCCTCGTGCGGTATGCAGACTTGCTGCGCCACGTCCATCGTGTCGGGTTCGATCGGGGCCAGGCCCAAGTGCCGGCGCAGGTTGATATACGCAGTGTTGCTGATCCCGGTGACCTGCGTGGACGCCAGGTCGAACGGTACGCGGTCCGACTCCTGGTGGTTCAGCGCCCGGCGGACTCGCTGGCGGGGTGTCATCGCGGCATGAGACATCAGCAGCCCTCCTCAGCCCCAACTTTTCTTCGGCAGTGCCGGCAACAAGAAAGCCCCGGCCTGCATGGCCCCAGAATCGAGGCGTTGTCTTCCGGCCAGGGATGTTATACCGCACGCGGTTGCCGTTGACACTAGCCCGACGCGCAAGCGAGGGAGGCAAGTCGTTGCCTCGCTTGCGCTTCGGGCTAGTGTGAATTGTGCCATCGCCAACCGCGTGCGGTATAGCTCCGCCACAGCCCGAACGCGATCAGGTGCCGCGCAGGGCCTCAGACCGTCAACGTGCCCTTCGTGCTGGGTACGCCCGTGGCCCGTGGGTCGCGTTCCACGGCCATGCGCAGGGCGCGGGCGGCGGACTTGAAGATCGCCTCGGCGACGTGATGGCTGTTGCGGCCATGGTGCAAGAGGATGTGTAGATTACACAGCGCGTTGGCGGCCATGGCCTGCCAGAAGTCCTCCACCAATTCGCTGTCGAACTCGCCGATCTTGGGCGTGGGGAACTCGGCCTGGAAGACCAGGAAATAGCGGCCGCTCAGGTCCACGACCGTGGTGACGAGCGTTTCTTCCATGGGCAGCGTGAAGTGCCCATAGCGGCGAATCCCGGCCTTGTCTCCCAACGCCTGCCGCAGAGCCTGCCCCAGGCAGATGCCGACGTCCTCCACCGTGTGGTGCTGGTCCACGTGCAGATCGCCGCGGGCGGTGACTGTCAGGTCCAGCGCTCCGTGCTTGGCCAGCAGATCGAGCATGTGATCCAGGAAGCCCACTCCGGTACGGATCTGGGACCGGCCCGTCCCATCCAGATCGAGTTCCAGTTCAATCTCGGTTTCCGCCGTGCGGCGTTCGATCTTCGCCTTGCGTGCCATTCGTCTACACCATCGCTTTCAGCAGAGCCAGCAGCGCTTCGATCTGTTGGTCCGACCCGACACTAATCCGCAGCCCGTCCCCCCAGCCAGGATAGTTCATGTATCGGACCAGCACGCGATCCTGCTTCAATTGCTCGTAAATCGTGACGGCTGCACGGTTTGGATGGGTACACCAGACAAAGTTTGCCTGGGAGGGCAGCACAGAAAAGCCCAACGATGCCAGTCCTTCGGCCAATCGGCCTCGAGTCTGCCGGATCTTGGCCGTGGTTTCGGCCAGCCAAGCCTGATCGTCGATGGCCGCGGTCGCTCCGGCAATCGACAGGGCGTCGCAATTGTAGGAGTCCTTGACCTTGATCAGTTGCTCGATCAGATGCGGCTGGGCGACCAGGTATCCGAACCGCAAACCCGCCAGGGCGTATGACTTGCTTAACGTCCGCGACACCATAATCCGCTCGCTCTGGGCCACCAGGCCGACGCAGTTCTCGTCGGCAAAATCGACGTAGGCTTCGTCCACCAGCAATGGACACGGCAACTGATCCGCCAGTTCCCGGATGGCGTCACGGGAAACGGCCGTTCCGGTGGGGCTGTTCGGATTGGGCAGGAAGACGAGCTTCAGATCAGGGACCGCGGCGGCGAATTCTGGCGGCAGGCTCCAATCGTCGTTGAACCGCACTTCCTCCCACTTGGCTCCCTGCAGTTGGGCCAGCGTCCGGTACAGGATGTAGCTGGGATAGGGCAGACGGAGTCGCTGGCCGACGCCGACGAAGGCGCGGGTGACAATCGTCAGGATGTCGTCGCTGCCGTTGCCGCACAAGATCCAATCCCGCTGGACGCCCAGAATGTCGGCAGCCCGGTCGCGAAAGGCGTTGCCCATCGGGTCGGGGTAGCGCATCAACCCGGCCTCCGCCGCCTGCTGAATCGCGCGGACCACCTTGGGCGACGGCGGGTAGGGATTCTCATTCGTGTTCAGCTTGATGAACTTGCCGGTCTGCGGCTGTTCGCCGGGCACGTACCCGGCCATGGCTTCGATTTCGGGGCGGAAGTAGGGCATAGGAGGTTGGGGATTTTCGGGTTCCAGACTAACCAACGCGGCTTTGCGGGGCTTGGCCGCAACCAAAGGGTCTTGATTCGCAAAAGCGTTTATACAGAACCTCAGGGACCGTGTCACGGGCCTACAGGAATTTGTAACGGTAACGGCTCTGGGATGGCGGGGGCCAAGAGCACCCACATCTTTCACCTAATCGTTCTCTTAAGTTCAGAGCAATCAGGAGAGCCGAACGCATGGCTTGGTCAGCTCAGAAATTCGGGCCAGAGTGCGTCGCTCACCAGCAGGCCGGCGCGGGTCAGACGAATCCGGCCGCCGGTGTCTTCCAGCAATCCCTGACCGACGAAGCGGCGGAGTGCGGGGCCGACCAAGTCGTCGAACTCAAAGCCGGTCGCGGCGGCAAACTCGGACCGGTCCAGGCCCTCCAGCATCCGCAGGCCGAACACCAGTCGCTCTCGCGCAGCATCCGCGGGCGGCAGGCGTTCCCGTTCCGCCACCGGCGATTGGCCGGCCAGAACGCGTTTCAGGTACGTCGTCGTGCTGCGATGATTCGTCTCCCGCCAGCCGTCCACATAACGCGCTGCGCCGGGCCCGACGGCAAAATAGCTCTCCCCGCGCCAGTACACCTCGTTGTGTCGGCAGCGATGGCCGGGGCGGGCGAAATTCGAGACTTCGTAATGTTCCCAGCCCGCCGCCTTCAGCGCGTCGATGGCTGTCTCGTACATCGCCCGTTCCAGTTCCTCGTCTACAGGCCGCAGCAGGCCGCGTCGCCGGCGCCCCCAAAACGCTGAACCCTTCTCGTAGGTCAGGCCATACGTCGACACGTGATCGACGCCAGCGGCGATGGCTGCCCGCAGGTCCGCCGTCCAGGCTTTCAGCGTCTCGCCCGGAACGGCAAAGATCAGGTCCAACGCCAGCGATGCGAACCGCGGGCGGCAGCGGCTGATGGCACGCTGCAACTGGCTGCGGTTGTGATCGCGCTGCAGAACTTCCAGTTTCCGGTCGTCAAACGATTGCCCGCCCAGGCTGAGACGATTGACGCCGGCCCCCTGCAGGACGGCCAGCCTGGCCTCGTCCAAGTCCGCAGGATTCGCTTCGACCGAAAACTCGTAGCCCTCCGCGAAGGGGAACCACTCGCGCGACAAGCGGCACAAACGATTCAGCGAGGCCGGTGAGAGTTGCGTCGGAGTACCGCCTCCGAAGAAGAGCGTGTCGACCTCGCGAGGCGTCTGCAATTGCCGCAGTTCCAGTTCGACGGCCCGCAGGTAGTCCGGGACCAGATCTTCCCGTCCTGCGGCAACGGTGAAATTGCAGTAGCCACAGCGGCGACGGCAGAACGGGACATGGACGTACGCGGCGCGCGGCATCATGCGCCCCCTCACAGCCACAGGTGCAAACGGCCGTCCAACAGGTCGGGAAAGGTCTTCTCGACCAGGTCGCGGATTTGATGTTCGTTGCACCGCGTGCTGAAATGGGCCACGATGATCCGTTCGTTCTTGAACCGCTCGCGCCGCTCCGCGAAATCGTCCAGGTGCATGTGCCCGTGCTTGTGGATCTTCTCCTTGCGGTGACTGGGCGACACGAACGTCATTTCCGCGATCAGGATGCGGGCCTCGTACATGGCCGGGTTGTCGTCCAGACCGTGCGGCTCGGAATCGCCCAGGTAGCCCAGGATGGGAATCCGCCGCTCTTCGGTCACCTCGACGCCCGACAGCCGCAAGTCGCGGATCTGGTCGCCAGCGAGCGTCTGGTACTCAGGTTTCAGCTTGCGGCGGCGTTCCCAAACCAGGTAAGCCAACGATGGCACTGTGTGCCTGGTGGCGCTGGCCGTCACGACCAACTCGCGCGACAACTCGATCTCGTCGCCCGGTCGCACGGCGATCAACTCGCACGGCAAACGGCCGCGATCCAGGCGGCTGACCACGTGCAGCAACCGTTCGACCAGCCCGACGGCGTGCTCCGGCAGGTAGATCGTGGGCGGTTCCATCTTCATCAGCCGCCGCCGAGCGACGTAGACGGGCAGCGCGGCGATGTGATCCAGGTGGGTGTGCGTGACGAACCACGTCGCCGTGCCCATGAAGTCCCACGGCTGGGCCCCCAGGTCGAAACCCAACTTCAGTTCCGGCACGCGCCAATACGTCTGGACCGCCGCCCGCGAATAGCCCTCGACGGTCAGGCCTCCGTGCTCCAGTCGCTTGATCGGTGCGTTACGGATCATTTTCGCTTGGTTTCTGAAATGAGCGGGATTCCGAATCGGCAGAAGGTCACTTGGCGGCTGCCGCAGCCGGCCGATCCCACAACTGCGGGATCTTGTCCACGACGCCGCTCTTGATTTTGATCGCGGCACCGATCGTGGCCATCGCAATCGCAACCAGCAAGATGAAATTGAACGCGGCCCGCTTCCAGCCGTAGCCGACCGCATCGCCGATGTAGCTGCGCTTGTTGTTCAGGACAAAAAACATGATGTACGCAATCGGCAGCATCGTCAGGCAAATCGCCGAAGCCGCGACGGGCAGCCAGATAGGGGTCGTCGTCACTACGCCCAAGAAACCGACGGCGGGAACCAGCGTACAGGCGCGGTAGCGGGCGGTGGTGTACTCCAGGCCGAACATCTCACAGACCGTGAAGCCGCAAACCACCATGTGCGCGCTGATCGCGCCGCAGGTCATGCCAATCAGGCCCAGGTCGAAGATGATGCGCCCCAGCGAAGAGCCCATCACCGGCACCAACGCCTGAGCGGCGTCCACCGGCTTGATGTCGTGCAGCGTCCGCTGTGCTGTCGGATCGTAGACCGTGTTGGCCATGGCAATGATCACCAGCGATGTGACCAGCACGAACGGCAGAAACATGGACATCGCCAAGTCCCAGCGGGCGAGCGCCTTGTGGTGCGCCCCCCAGCCTTTGGCCAGCAAGGAATAGGGGTACAAAAACGTCATGTTGATGCCCACCGCCGCGCCGATCGCCCCCAGGACGACCGTCGCCGCGCCGGACGTGCCGGGAAGTTGAAATCCGAAGAAGCCGCGGCTCAACTCGGACCAGTTCACTCCCGTCTTGATGACGACGACGGCGAACGAGAGGATGACCAGGCCGATGATGCTGCGGAGAAACCATTCGTACAACTTGATGCCGCGGGCGTGGCTGCCGTAGTTCCAGGTGGTAAAGATGTTCAGGCCCAGGATCCCCGCGCCGATGCCGAAGCTCACCAGATACCCGGCAGCCGTGAATCCGCCGGCAGGGTCTGCAGTGGGGATCCCTCCCAATTCCGCCAGGTCTCGCGCGGCACCGGCGGCCAACCCGTATTGGGGAAAGTGCCAGATCACCGAGGCGACAATCGTGCCCAGCGCCCACAAGAAGGCGACCGATTTGTGCAGTTCGCGCCCGAACGCCGGGTAGGGCCGCTCGCCGGTGGTCAGCACCACGTTGCCCAACGCCGCGAACATGCAAACGCCCAAGAACATGGCGATGGGTTGGACCCACAGCAGGGTGTAGCCGAACGAAGCGCCCGCGACGACCGACGCCGCGGCGCTGCCGGCCCCCAGCGTCATCGCACTCTGCAGCAGGCCCGGCCCGGTCCGCTTGAGATACCCTCCCGCGCGGCTCAGAAACGGACGGCTTTCCAACGACTGCAGTTCGTCGATCTCGCGTTGCAGTTTCTCGGGATCCCAACGGGCCGTCATCGGCAGGCCCTTGGTCTGCTGTGCTGCCATCGTGTTGCTCCTGAAAGGGTGAAGCCCAGAGAGGAATCATCTTCCAAGGCAATTAGGGTAGCAGAAATGGCCCGAGAGAGAAACAGGCGCACAGCGACGTAACAGGGCAATCTCGCAACGTGAACAATCGCGAGCGAAAACAGGTCGCAGGAGTTGCGACGCTGGTTGGACAACGATACGTTCGTTGGTCGCAGAAGCGCGAAACGCAAGCGAGCGATCGACTTGTCCTCGGCCGCACTCGCTTGCGCTGCGTGCTTGTCTTGTCGCAGATCCACGCCAAAGTGCCGCTGGCCACTTAGCGTCCGGCCAGTTTTTCGCCGGCCGCCGAGCCCTCCAAGATCGCCAAACGTGCGGCGACTTCCTGCTGGAGTCCGCCTGCCGCGCGGCGAGCGGCCATCTGATACCAGATCTTGGCCACGCCAGCCTTGCCCTCCGCCTCGGCACGCTGGCCCTTGACGAAGAACTCCTCCGCCTCGGCCGCCCGCTGCACCTTGGCCAACTCGTTCTGCTGGCGGATTTCTTCCGCCGTCGCCAGGGCGGGGGCAGCGTCTTCCGCCGGTCCCGAAGCCGGGTGCCGCGCGATGTTCCTGGCGATGAAGTCCGCTTTCCTCGCGACGGCCGGGTCCGCCGGACGGCTGCCCGCCAAAGCCGCGGGACCACCGAAGTTCGGCGCCGAACCTAGCTGGGACAGCATCTCCGCAGATACGCCCGTCTGCCGCAGTTCTTCCTCTTCCTGGATGATAATCCGCGGCGTGACGGTCATTTGACTCAGGCCCACGTCACGCCCGATCCCGCGATTGCCAAACAGCCGGCTGACGCCGGGGACTTTGTTCAGCATCGGCACGCCGCGGCTGACACTGCCTTCGCTGAATCGGCTGATTCCTCCCAGCAGCGCCGTGCCGCCGTCCGGAACGCTGACGGTCGTCTGCACCGTGGTCACGTTGAACGTCGGCAACTGGACGGTCAGGTTCTGCTGCGCGGCTGCCTGGCTGGCGGCCCAAAAGGCGAACACCGAACTGGCGATGACCAAACGCTGGTACATGGCGGCGCTCCGCAACGCGGGGTTCGTTTCTCACTCCTATTTCTAATGTATCGGACTTCCGCTGATCCTTCAACGGATTTTCAGCGGAATCGGTTTTCCGCCCCTGGCCAAAAAAAGTTGATAAAGCTGGTAAAACAAATGTGCCTGCGCCAGCGTAATCACCGCCGCGGCGAAGTACATCCCCACACAGAAAACCAGGGCTCCAATGCCGGCCACCACCCAGCCGCTGGCCACCAGGAACAGCCCGCCCAGCAGCAGTTCCTTCCACACCTTGGCGACGAAACTCCGCAGGAAATCCAATCGGAACGCTTCCGCGAAATCCTGAGCCAAGCCCGATCGCAGGATCATCGGCATCAGCACGATCCAAGTCCCGGCCGACACGAGAACCACGGCCAACCCCACGAACGCCAACCCCAGCACGACGACAACGACGCCGCCCTCGCCCTCGACGGCGGCGGCAGCGAGGAAAACCAGCGCGAACAGGGCGTACAACACGAGGCAGACGGGAACCACGACGACCATCGAGACCACCAGCGAGACCAAAAACGGCCACACTCCGCGCTTCAAGTACTCGACGAACAGATCGAAGGAAAAACGCGGGTAATTCGCCGCCGGATTGCGAGTCAACTCCTCGACGATCTGGAACTGGTAGCCCAGCACGACGATCGGCCCGATGACGGGAATGAATTGGCAAATCAAGACGAACAGGACGTTCAGGAGCCAATCGGGGCTCTGAAACACGTAGCGGTAGCATTCCAGGTACTGAATCCCGTCGGGACGCGCGGCAAGGCCGTTGGTCAAGTCCGCTGCGGGTGGCTCAAACGGATTAGGATCGACGTGCGACATCTTCCAGTCCTTTCGACCCGCTGGGATCCAGCATCACACACGCCAACGCGACGGGAAACTCGACACGCAGTCTCACATCTTGAGAGGGAGCCTCCTCGAACCTCGGTGCCATGGCGATCAGGAACCAGCCAAATTGCTGGACGATCGAAAGGAAGAAGCTGATCAGGAACAACTTGCCGCACTGGTCCCACCGAGTGATGACGTAATAGAGGGCATAGAAAGGCACAAACAAGTACATCAGTCCACAGGCGACGCTTTCCGTAAAGGCAATGATCAGCAACCGCACCTGAAAGACAAAGGCAGTCAGGGCGCACACCCCGACCCAAACGCAGCCGGAAATCATGATCGCCTGGTGGCGTGGCAGGACGGACATGCCGACGGCAAACGTGGCGATGATGGACAGAATCGTGATGATCATCCACATCGGCATGCCCTGCGTGCGCATCTTGCGTTCTTCATCCTTGTCAGTTTCAATCGTCTGCTCGGCTCGCTTCAGCAGCAACTGCGCGACGCCCTCGTGGCCCTCGGCTTTCTGCGTGATTGCGCCGGGTCCCGAACCTGCTACCCCTTTGACGAATTTGCCGCTCTCCAAATGGAATCCGCAGTAGACGCACAGCACCGCATGGTCCGAGATCTTGGCGTCACAGGCGGGGCAGCGCTGAACGGCTTCTTCCTCCTTGTCCTTGTGTACGTGGAAACCGACTTCGTCCAGCAAGGCCGCGACCGCCGACGGCGCGCCGGCCGGGGCCGGCGCCTGTTTTGCTCCTGACGTTGCGCCGATCGTCAGCGGTCGCTTGCACTTCGGGCACTTGACCACCTTTCCCGCAAACTCGTCCTTCGCGGCAAACTGCTGGCCGCACTGGCAACTGACTTTGATGGGCATAGTCGCTTCACTGTCACCGGAGGAAGGGCCAAGAAATCACGACAGGTTGCTGCTATTGTGCGCCGCATCTGCGAGGACCGCAACAGGATCTGTCAAAATGGCAGGGGATCCGCGGGTTGATGCGGCAGACCCTTATACTGCGACGCGAGTGGGCCACAGGCGAATTGTCTAAAGCTTTCTGGAATCGATAGTTGCGCTGGATGTCCAGGCGTTTGGCCCGGCAGTTGCTGTCCTATTCGCCGGTCAGCAGTTTCCGGCCAGAGTGACAGTCGGCAAGCCGATCCGCGCTGGTGTTGCGGGTGGGACTTTGGAATACTTCCGGTGCACAAGTTAAGGGAGGGTTGTTCATGGCAGCAAAGAAGAAGGGGCTGAAGCTTCAGCCATTGGGCGAACGCGTGGTCGTCGAGCGAGACGAATCCGAGGAGAAGACGGCGGGAGGCATCGTGCTGCCTGACACGGCCAAGGACAAGCCGGCTCGCGGCAAAATCGTCAGCGTCGGCAACGGCCGACTCTTGGACAACGGATCACGCAGCACCCCGCAAGTCAAGGTCGGAGATCGCGTGGTGTTCAGCAGCTATGCGGGCGAGATGTTCAAGGTGGAAGAGCGGGAACTGCTGCTCATGCGGGAGGACGATATCCTGGCGATCCTGGAAGACTGAAAACAGATCACGCGCGGCGGGGAATCGGCGGATGACTGATTGTGCTCGGCAGCGCGCAAGAACTCAGGCGAGTCACATTGCAGAAAGTGAAGGAGACAACAGCTCATGGCGAAAATGATTGCGTTCGATCAAGAGGCACGTGAGGCAATCCGGCGTGGCGTATCCAAGCTGGCGCGGGCAGTCAAAGTCACGTTGGGACCGAAGGGACGCAACGTGATCCTGCAGAAAAGCTTCGGCTCGCCGACCGTCACCAAGGACGGGGTCACGGTGGCCAAGGAAATCGAGTTGGAGGATGTCTACGAGAACATGGGGGCGAGGATGGTCCGCGAGGTAGCCAGCAAGACCAGCGACGTCGCAGGCGACGGGACCACGACGGCAACCATCCTGGCCGAGGCGGTTTTCAATGAGGGCTTGCGAGCCGTCGTGGCCGGGGTGAATCCGGTGCAAATGAAGCAGGGAATCGAGATGGCCGTCAACGACATCGTCGAGAAGCTCCGCAAGATGTCCATCAAGATCAAAGACAAGCAAGCGATGGCCAACGTGGCCGCCATCGCCTCGAACAACGATCGCGAGATCGGGGATTTGCTGGCCGACGCGATGGAAAAAGTCGGGAAAGACGGCGTCATCACGGTCGACGAGGGGAAGAGCCTGAAGACGGAAGTCGAGTGGGTGGAAGGCATGCAATTCGACCGCGGCTATCTCTCGCCGTATTTCGTGACCGATCCGCAGACGATGGAATGCGTCCTGGAGGATGTGTACATCCTGATTTACGAGAAGAAAATCGGCAGTGTGAAAGACATCGTACCCTTGCTGGAGGCGGTCGTGCAGCAGGGAAAACCGCTGTTGATCCTGGCCGAGGATATCGAGGGCGAGGCGCTGGCGACGCTGGTCATCAACCGCCTCCGCGGCACGTTCCAGTGCTGTGCCGTCAAGGCTCCCGGCTACGGCGATCGCCGCAAGGCGATGCTGGAAGACATTGCCATCTTGACCGGCGGTACGGCGGTCTTTGAATCGTTGGGGATCAAGCTGGAATCGCTCCAATTGACGGATTTGGGCCGGGCCAAGAAGGTGATTATCGACAAAGATACGGCGACGATCATCGAAGGCGCGGGCAAGAGCAGCGACATCAAGGCCCGGATCGACCAACTGCGCCGGGAAATCGAGAACACCACCAGCGACTATGACCGCGAAAAACTGGAGGAGCGGTTGGCGAAACTGGCGGGCGGCGTGGCCAAGGTCAATGTTGGCGCCGCGACGGAAAGCGAGGTCAAGGAGAGGAAGGCGCGGGTCGAGGACGCGTTGCACGCGACGCGTGCGGCCGTGGAAGAGGGCATTCTGCCCGGCGGTGGCGTAGGTCTGTTGCGGGCGGCGGCCTCCTCCAAGGCAGGCGAGTCGCTGACGCACGATCAGAAGGTCGGTTACGACATCGTCTTGCGAGCTTGCCGAGCGCCTCTGACCATGATTGCTCAAAACGCCGGGCAGGACGGTGGAATTGTCGGCGAGAGAGTGGCGGAGGCGAAGGGCAACGTCGGCTACAACGCCTTGACGGACAAATACGAGGATCTGGTCAAGGCGGGCGTGATCGATCCGACGAAGGTCGCCCGCACGGCCTTGGCGAACGCCGCCAGTGTCGCCACGCTGCTGTTGACCAGCGATGCCCTAGTCGCGGAGAAGCCGAAGAAAGACGATTCGGCCAAGAAAGGGCAGGGCGGCGACTACGACATGGACTGAGCCTCAGTCCGTGCCCACGCGAAGTCGGCATGGCTGACGCGGTTTGCATCGGAGCCCCCCTGACGGAATCCCGTCGGGGGGGTTTTTTGGTTTTTGGCGGAAAAGTGGGGGTCGAAAAGGCCCGCGGAGTCGCCTGCCAGACACGGTTGTTTGCGGATCGCCCCTGGCCGATCTTGACCCGAACGCCCCCAGAGCTTTCTTTTTCTTGAGAGTACCTTTCATCTCCGCCGCACTTTGGTAACATAAAGCGTGTCGATCGAAGCCCTTGATTTGTCCCGGAGGTCTGGGCCATGCCCGAATTGGTGTCCCAACACAAGGATGATATCCTGCTCGTACAGTTCACTTCGCAGAAGATTCTGTCGGACGTGCTGATTGCCCAGATCGGCCGCGAGTTGCTGGAGTTCGCCGACCAAGCGAATGGCAAAATGGTGCTCGATTTCTCGGGCGTCACGTTCATGTCGTCGGCCATGATCGGCAAGATTGTATTGCTCAACAAGAAGTGCAAAGCCAGCAGCACGATCGTGAAGTTGTGCAACATCGCGCCCAGCATCATGGAAGTATTCGAGATCACGCGACTGAACAAGGTCTTCAGCATTTACGAGTCCGTGGACGAGGCGGTGAAATCGTTCCAGAAAAAAGGTTGGTTTGGCTAGTCTCGTAGGCGGCGAGAGCGGCATCCCGCATTCGGTTTAGCGTGGGTTGGTGGGGGGTAGGGCATGCCGAGGCTCGAAATCGTGGACGGTCCTGAGAAGGGCAAAGTCTTTCCGTTGGAGCGTGAAGAGACGGTCATCGGCCGTTTGGCCTATTGCGACGTCATTCTGCCGCAAAAGAACATCTCCCGTCAGCACGCGCGATTGGTGCGTTCCGGAAGCGAGCACTATCTGGAGGACCTGGACAGCACCAACGGCACGTTTCTCAACGGCAAACGCGTCCGCACTCGCACCAAGCTGCGCGATCACGATCTGATCCGCGTCTACGATGTGACGCTGTTGTTTCGCGATTCCCTGGAACCCGAAGCCCCGGCGGCCAAGGTGCGCGATGCGGGCTCGGCGGGCGTCGGCGCCAGCGATCAGGCTGCGGGGATGACGACCGAGACGTTAGAGCCCGCGGCCGCCCGGATCGACGATCTGCGGCGCAACGTGGGCGTGAACGCCTACGAGAAACTCCGCACGGTGCTTGAAATCAATCGCACGCTCGGCAGCAGCTTGAACATCGACTTGGTGTTGCCCAAGATTCTCGACAGCCTGATCACGGTTTTCCCGCAGACGGATCGCGCCTACATTCTTTTCCCCAACGAGGACACGGGGGAATTGCAGGTCCGCGGCGAGAAACGCAAGGACGAAGGCACCATGATCACCTCGTCGCTGGGGCCGATCAGCCAGACGATCGCCAATCGCGTCTTGTCCTGCGGGGAGGCGATCCTGAACGCGGATGGCTTGGACGACAACCAGTTTCCCGTCAGCGACTCGGTGTTGGATTTTCCCATTCGCTCGATGATGTGCGCTCCCCTGATCGGCCCGATGCAGAAGCCGCTGGGCATCATCTACGTTGACACCAACGACCCTTACGAGCGTTTTCACGAAGACGACCTGGAGGTGCTGCTCAGTCTGGCGGCCACGGCGGGTCAAGCCGTGGAATATGCCCGCACGCATGAAGCCCAGTTGCGGATGGACCGGCGGCAGCGCGAGTTGGCCACGGCGAAACAAGTGCAATTGCACTTCCTGCCGCAGAGCCGGCCCCGTGTCTCCGGATATCGCTTCTTCGAATTCTACAACTCGGCCGAGGAGGTTGGCGGCGATTACTACGGGTACCTGCCGCTTGCGGATGGCCGTTTGGCGATCACGCTGGGCGACGTCTCCGGAAAAGGCATCACGGCGGCGCTGATTATGGCGCGGCTGTGCAGCGAAGTCCGCTACCGCCTGGTTTCCGCCGCCACGCCCTGGGACGCGGTGAACGAGTTGAACCAGGAACTCTGCCGTCCGGAGAACGAGGCCTGGTTCGTGACCTTCGTGCTCTGCGTTCTGGACCCTCAACGGCACGAAGCGATGTCGATCAACGCCGGTCACATGCCTCCCATTCTTCGCCGCTTCGTCGACGGCGAGGTGCGGGAAATCGGGGACGAACTCGCCGGTCCGCCGCTGGGCTGCGACGCTGCCGTGCATTATCGGCCCTTCCGCGTGCAACTCGATGCCGGCGATGCCCTGCTGATGTACACCGACGGCATTAACGAGGCCATGAATCCGGATCGTCGCGTGTTCGGCAGCAAACGCGTGCGGCAAGTGCTGCGGTCCGGCCCAAAGCCGGTCGACGAATTGTGCCAAAGCCTGCTCACGGAAGTCAGACAGTTTACCCAAGGCCAGCCACAGAACGATGACATCTGCCTGGTGGGAATCCAGAGGGAATAGGGAGTATTCTGAGCGACGATGCCCGCACCGCCCGCCCTGCAAGCCGTCGTCTTTGACCTCGACGGCCTGATGTTCAACACCGAGGAACTTTATGAGGAGGTGGGGGAAATCCTTCTGCAACGCCGCGGCTTTCATTTCACAGAACCGCTGAAGCGTCAGACCATGGGCCTGCCCGACCGCGTCTCGCTGCAGATCATCATCGACCGGCACGGCTTGGACGTGACGGTCGATCAGTTCCAGGCTGAATCGGATCAACTGCTCGCCGAACTCCTCCCGGCGCGTCTGCGGCCTCTGCCCGGCCTGGAACGGTTGCTAACGGTGCTCGAGTCCGTTCCCCTTCCCAAGGCCATCGCCACCAGCAGCGGACGCCTGTACACGGCAACGGTGCTCTCGCGGGCCGGCTTCGAGCGGCGTTTTCAGTTCGTGCTCACGGGGGAAGACGTGCGCGAGGGAAAGCCTTCGCCGGAGGTGTATCTGACGGCGGCTCGACGCTTCGGCCTCCCCCCCGCGGCGCTGATGGTGCTGGAGGACAGCGAAAACGGCTGCCGGGCGGGCGTCGCCGCCGGTGCCTACACGGTCGCGGTTCCGGGTCCCCACAGCCGGGATCACGATTTCGGCGGCGTCGCCCTGGTCGCCCAGAGCCTGGCCGACGCCCGGATTTACCGCGCCTTGCGTCTTGCGCCTCCAATTTGACTATTGACCGACAGACGCAAGCTTCGATATAAACGCCGCTTGAGTTCCTTTTCGCTGGCCCCGACAGAGTCCCATGCCGCGTGTGCTCAACGATCCTGCGCGTGCCGAGAATGAGCGTGAAGTGATTCACCTCGCGGTCCAGGCCTTGGCCGACGGCAAATTGGTGGCCTTTCCGACGGAGACCGTCTACGGAATTGCGGCCGACGCCCGCAGCGAAGCGGCCGTGGCACGGTTGCTGTCGATCAAGGGCCGCCGGCCGGGACAGCCCCTGACGCTGGCTGTGAAGAGTGCCGAGGAAGCGCTGGAATTCTGCGCGGAGGTGTCACCGGTGGGGCAGCGGTTGGGACGGCGCTGCTGGCCGGGCCCCTTGACGCTGGTTCTGAAAAGCAGCCATCCGCGCAGTCCTTTGAGCCTGCTGCCCGCCGCCGTGCGGCAGGCCGTTGCTCCAGCAGAATTCGTCGGCCTGCGCGTCCCCGATCATCGCTTTCTTCTGGAAACGCTCCGCCTGCTCGCCGCTCCCGTGACTTTGACCAGCGCCAACCGGAGCGGACAACCGGACGCCGTCAGCGCGGAGGAGGTGGTCGAAGCGCTGGGCGACGACGTGGATTTGGTGCTGAGCGACGGACGCAGCAAGTACGCTCAGCCCTCTTCCGTCGTGTGCGTCCAGGGACGGGCGTTGGAGGTTCTGCGGCGGGGCGTGTTGAGTGAAATGGCCCTGCAGCGATTCGCCAGCCTGATCGTATTGCTCGTTTGCACCGGCAACACCTGTCGCAGTCCGATGGCCCAGGTGATGTTCCAACGGCGGGTGTCAGAGACGCTCCAGTGCGACGTCGCGGACCTTCCCAACCGCGGCGTGATGGTGATTTCAGCGGGCGTTTCCGCAGCCGCCGGGACCCCCGCCTCCGAGTCCGCCATCCAGGCCATGCGGTCGCGAGGCTTGGACCTCTCGAATCACGAAAGCCGGCCCGTGTCCGACGCGCTGGTCCGCTTTGCGGACTTGATTTTGACCATGACGCGCGGCCATCGCCATGCGGTCTTGGAGCACTGGCCCGCAGCCGCCGGCAAGATCCAACTCCTTGGCCGGGACGGGCGGGACGTGGCCGATCCGATCGGCGGCGACGTTGCGGAGTACGAACGCTGTGCCGCCCAGATCGAGACGCACTTGCCCCATTGGATCAGCCAACTCGATCTCGATACCTTGCCGGTACTTTGCAGCGCGACGTAGGCTTCGAAAAAGCAGCGTCCCCTTGCAAGCAAGGGGACGCCTTTCGGTTTGACCAGACCGATGAAACTTGCCTAATCCGCCGGCCGGCTCAGCAACCCTTGCCCAGGAGGCACGGTTTCTTCGGGCAGCAGGGTGTCGGGCAGCAAACCGTCACCGGGACTTGCTCGCAGACAACCTTCGGCACACAACGCGTGACCGTGCAGGGCACTTGACGGCAAATTGTCTTCGGCACCTGGATCGTCTTGCAATAGTGGACCGGCTTGCAGACCGTGTAAGGCACTTGCTTGACGCACGTCTGCGACACCATGCGGCAGACCGTGTAGGGCACCTGCTTGGTGCGGCACTCCTGCACCATGTGGCAGACGCGGTAGGTGCAAAGCTTCGTGCGGGTTTCCGGCACCATGCGGCAGACCGTGTACGGCACCTGCTTGGTATGGCACTCCTGCACCATGTGGCAGACGCGGTAGGTGCAGAGCTTGGTGCGGGTTTCCGGCACCATGCGGCAGACCGTGTAGGGCACCTGCTTCGTGCGGCATTCCCGCACCATGTGGCAGACCTGGTAGGTGCAGGTCTTCGTCCGCGGCTCGCTGACCATGCGGCAGACCGTAACGGGCACCTGCTTCTTGATCACGCATCGCTCGTAGCGGACGCAGTCGATCGTCTTTTCGCAGACTTCGGGCACCCAGACCCGCTTGCAGATCATCCGCGGCGCGCAACCGCATTTCTGCTCGCACCCGCACGACTTCTGCGACACGCCACACGGGGCCTCGATCATACAGGTCTCCCAGTGGCCGCTGCGCACCTGAATGGTTTTCTGGTAGCAGACCGGCTTGCACACGACCTCGCAAACCTCTTTCATGCAGGTTTCGTACACGGGCTTGCAGACGGTGTAGCAAACCGTGCGCGTCTTGGTTTCCCAAACCGGCTTGCAGACGGTGTAGGTGCAAGTGCGATAGCAGGTCTCGTAGACCGGCTTGCAGACCGTATAGCAGACTTCCTTCGTCTTGGTTTCCCACACCGGCTTGCAGACCGTGTAGTTGACCGTCCGATAGCAGGTCTCGTACACCGGCTTGCAGACCGTGTAGCAAACCTGCTTCGTCTTGGTTTCCCACACCGGCCGGCAGACCGTGTAGTTCACGGTCCGATAGCAGGTTTCGTACACCGGCCGGCAGACCGTGTACGTACACTCGCGGTAGCACGTTTGCGGGACGTACTTGACGCAGTCGATGGTGCGGGTTTCGCAAACGGTCTCGCGGACCGTTCGATAGCACGTTACTTGTTGTTTCTCGTATACGACCTTGCGGCAGGTCTTCATGACCGTGTAGCACTGCGGCTTCTGGGTGCACGTTTCGGCCACCTCGACGCCACAGCCGGCTTTTTGGTAGCAGCTGGCACCGAAGTACGCGGCGCTGGCCGTGTTCGTATACGCGGCGACCAGCAGCACGGCTGCCGCCGCTACGCCATACATCGTCTTCATTGCGCGATCTCCTTGCTTGGCAAGCTTGAACGGGTTCTAGGGTCTGGTCAGACTGCTCTCCCAATAGGCGGTTGCACCGCTCCGGCCGCCCCCGTCCGTGTTTCGTAGCCAGTCGCATCCGTGAACTCCGCAGGCAACGGAAGGAATTCCGCCCCCTTGTCTTCCGGATTCTGCCCGCTGGCTTGTCAATCTAGGCAAATGGCTACGTTACTGGCGGCCTGTCAAAATGCGGTCTATGCGATATATACATCGTCATTAACGAGCTGCCGCAACAATGAATCTGTTCCAGGAGGGGGTTCCACGACGGACCTTCCGACAGCAGCGATCATGGCGTTTGGACAACCTTACCGGACAATCCGGCGAATTACTTGGCGCGGACAACTTGAGGGCCGGCCGTCGTACAACCCGCAAAGTTTTACATCGGAAACATCCGGCGCGATCTCGAACCCATTCTTGAAATCCGCACCCGGAGAGGCTGCTAGCGAGGGATACGGGCTGCCACTCCCCCTTTGCCAAGTCGGCCGCGCTCTCTACACTGGTGCCCAGTTTTCACGATTTTTTTGGCCTCCCAGAGATAAGAGGTGTGGTGATGTCAGATTCCGTCTTTAAGAAGATCGAGATCGTCGGTACGTCAAGCAAGTCTTTCGATGAAGCGACGGCCAACGCAGTTGCAAAAGCTTCGGAGACGATGTCGGGCCTGAGCTGGTTCGAGGTGGTAGAACTGCGAGGCGCCATCGGGGATGGCAAGGTAAAGCAGTACCAGGTCACCGTTCGCATCGGCTGCAAAGTCGATTGACTTTCAGGCCGCGCGTCGATTGCTTCGGTATTTCGGGGCTGACCGCAGAGTGTCGGTCCAGGCTGTCGGGCGAAGAAAATCGTGCCCGCACAGATAGCAGCGGACGCGAATCAGGAAAGGACGAATGAACAGGGACAGCCGGCTGTCGTCCTCCGGACTTTTGCGCAGTTTCTCCGATCCGCAACGTGGGCACTTCATTGCGTTGTCCCTCCGTGGAATGCGGGCCGGGCGTGTATTCGCCGCGTTTGGAGGACTTCGGCCATCCCGCTCGCCCAACTCCGCTAGCCGGTTGATCGGCAGCTTATCGACAAGCTGTTGATGATTTGGGAGAGAGCCTTGGCAACCGATAACACTGCTACAGGGGGCAACTTTCGATCCAGCGGAGCAACAGTCTCGATCCGTCGTCGCTGCAGCGGATCGCGCTAAAACATATTTAAGGGTCCAAGGGCATTGTTGTCCTGGTTTCATCAAATTGCCGTCAAAGATGGAATGGTCGGGCGGTTCTTGGGATCCGTAAGGCCTTTATCTGTGGTGGCTACGTCGGTTCGTCAATCTTTGCTTGACGCCTGCTAGTGACTATACTTGCACCGTTTCGGCGTTGGAGAGCGTCACTTTCGTCGGTCGTGCAAGCACGAATCGCGAGCGAGTAAATGCCTTGCGCTCGCGGCCACACGCTGACGTTTCGTGCTTGCATTGTCGCACCCTTGTTCCGTGTGCCCATGGCCAAATACCTTGTCCGCTACGGCGTGATGCGTCACTTGGCGATTCTGTCCGCGCGCGGAGCAGCGACGTTGGCCCGCGGCAAGAAGGTGATCGCCCGCACTAGTCGAGGACTGGAGGTCGGGGAGGTCTTGTGCGAGGCCGCGAGGGAGAGGCTAAATGACTCGGACGTGGCGTCCGAGGGACAGATTCTGCGCGAAATGACCGCCGAGGACGAGAACGAAGCCGCGCACATCCAGGCGTCGGCCAAGAACGAGTTCAATGTCTGCCGGCAGCACGTCGAGCAGTTGGGTTTGCAGATGCGTTTGGTGGACGTCGAGCACTTGTTCGGCGGCGAACGGGTCATTGTGTACTATTTAGCCGAGGGACGGATCGATTTTCGGGAACTGGTCAAACGTCTGGCAGGCGAATTTCAGACGCGTATCGAGATGCGGCAGATCGGCGTGCGGGACGAAGCCAAGCTGTTGGCGGACTACGGGGATTGTGGCAAGCCGGTTTGCTGCAACACGCACCTGATCGAAATGCCCCCCGTCTCGATGAAGATGGCCAAATTGCAGAAGGCGACGCTGGATCCGACCAAGATCTCGGGCCGCTGTGGCCGTTTGAAGTGTTGCCTGCGTTATGAATACGATACGTACGTGGAACTGCAGCGGGAACTGCCTCCGGTTGGTTCCGAAGTGACATTCGAGAAGGGGCCGGCGCGCGTCATCGGGCAGGAGGTCCTGGCTCAGCAGTTGCTTGTGGAGTTTGAGGACAAACGGCGAGTGCTGGTCGAGGCCAGGGACGTGTTGTCCGTGAAGCGTCGAGGCGGGAAGGGCAAGGGAGGCCATTGACGGCAGGGGCGACATGTCGGCGGAAGAACATCCTCTCGTCCAATTGCTGAATCGTGATCGTCGCTACCGGCTGGAAGCGTACCAGTTCGTGCGCGAGGGCTTGGATTACGCCCAGCGCGTGTTGAAGCTGGGCGCCAGCCGGCCGATCGGACGCGTCGAGAAGCCGGCCCCGGAGTCGCACTTGACCGGCCAGGAACTGTCCGAAGCACTGCGCCGCTTTGCCATCGATCAATTCGGGTTCATGGCCAAATGGGTGCTTGCCAGCTGGGGTATCCGCTCGACCAGTGATTTCGGCGAAATCGTCTACAACATGATCGCGGTGAACCTGATGCGAAAATCCGCGACGGATCGACGAGAAGATTTTGACGGCGTCTACGATTTCGACGAAGCATTCGTCCGCCAATTCCAAATCGGTTCGCCGGAGTGACATGAGTCGACGAGGATCGGGCAAACCAGCGAGTGGGGCAAACGGCGGGAAGGACCGCAAGACGCTGATCGCGCCTGCGACGGCATCGCGTGAGCCTCTTCCAGTCCACCCGCGGCGCGGAAACCGTGGGCTACTGATCGCCAGTGCGCTGCTGTTTCTCGCTTGGCTGGCCGTCCTGGCGTGGCTGAACCGCGTATGAACGGATGCGCAGTCCGGGTTGTGGTTTGTTCGTCGCTGCCACTGGATGTGGCGGCGGGATGGTTATGGCGAGCCGGCGTGTAGCCGGCGAACCACAGGGCGACAAGGAGGTCGCGATGGCTTGGTTCTTGCTCCTCTGGACGGCGGTGCCGCCGCCGTTGGTCGCGGAAGCGGCGGATACGCTGGTCGTTTCTCCAGCACCCTTGGTCACGGCATTGCAGCCCTGGATCGTGCATCGCACTCGGCAGGGCCATCGCGTCCAGTTGGTCGTCGCGGCAGCGTCCCGGGAGGCGATCCGAGCGACGATCCGGCAGATCGCACGGCAGGGCCGGCTGAGACACGTGCTGCTGGTCGGTGACGCAGGATCTTCGGACGGGGAGCACGCTGCGGCGGCCGGGGATTGCCGCCTGCCTGCGGGACTGGTCCCAGCCAAGGTCAACGTGGCGTGGGGCTCGGAGCCTGAAATCGCCACGGACAACTGGTACGCCGATCTGGACGACGACCAATTGCCCGATGTGGCCATCGGGCGACTTTGTGTCGACAGCCCGGAAGAACTGCAGATTCAGGTGCGGAAGATCCTGTTGTATGAGAAGTACCCGGGTCCTGGCCTTTGGCAGCGTCAGATCAACCTGGTCGCCGGAATCGGCAGTTTTGGCGCGGTGACCGACACGGTGCTGGAGATGGCCACGAAGAAGTTCCTGACCGGTGGGATTCCCGCCGCCTACCAGACCACGATGACTTACGCCAGTTGGCAGAGTCCCTACTGTCCGGACCCGCGGCGGTTTCGCGAAGCGACATTGTTCCGCCTGAACGAAGGCTGCTTGTTTTGGATCTACATCGGCCACGGCCAGCAACGATTTCTGGCCCCGGTCCGAGTTCCCGGCGCGGCCTTCCCGATCCTGGACGTAGACGACGCCGCCAGACTGAACGCATCTAGCGGTCCGCCCATCGCCATTCTCCTGGCCTGCTACACGGGCGCTTTCGACCAGGCGGAGGACTGCCTGGCCGAAGCGTTGCTGCGTGCCGAAGGCGGGCCGGTCGCGGCGATTTGCGGCTCGCGCGTGACGATGCCCTACGGCATGGCCGTGATGAGCGACGCGCTGCTGGACGAGTACTTCGTTCAACGTCGCGCAACCTTGGGCGAACTGTTGCTGGCAGCCAAGCGGCGAATGGTGACGGACGCTCCGGACAATTCGCGCCGGCAATTGCTGGACGCCCTCGCCGCCGCCTTCAGCCCGTCCGGGGACCAACTCTCGGCGGAACGCTTGGAGCACGTCGCCTTGTTCAACCTGCTGGGCGACCCGCTGCTGCGGCTGCCGCACGCACGCCCGATCGAAATCCGCGTGGCCGATGTCGCCCGCAGCGGCCAGTCGCTGACCGTGTCGGGGCGTTGCGAGTTGGCGGGGGAAGGCTGGATCGAACTGGTCTGCCGCCGAGACCGGACTCGCGTCAATCTCGCCAGCCGCCGGCAGTTTGAACCCACGCATGAATTCCTGATCTCGTTCCAAGACACCTATCGCGAGGCCAACGACTCCGTCTGGGCCGCCCAGCCGTTCACTTCCACCGGCGGTAATTTCGACCTGCAACTGGTCGTGCCGCCAGACTGTACCGGTCCGTGCCATGTGCGAGCCTGTCTCGCAGCCCCCGATGGCTTTGCGCTCGGTGCCGCCGACGTGTTTGTGCAACGCCCCACGGAGGAACCGCGGCCGCTCTACCTGGAGGCCGGCAAGTCTCCCGAACCGGCGCGAAGGTAGCCCTGTTCTCTGAGCGCGACGGCGTTTCCATGCAAACGCTGCAGACCGTAGGCCGCTCGCTCCGCGAGCGGGGTTCCGCTCGCGGAGCGAGCGGTCTACGATCTACCGGCGACGCCCGTGTGAAGACTTGCCCCGTATCGCTGCGCCGATCGCACGTTATCAATCGTACAGCAACGGACTGGTCCGCCAGTCTTTGTCGCGGTCGTGGCCGTATTGTTCGACGCGCGGGCGACGCGCTCGCAGTCGCACCGACTCCAGCCCCAGGTAGAAGCCCTGCGACCGCGGCTGCTTCCCGACGCATTCCAGCCGCAGGATGTACTGCCCCGGTTCCGGCCAGAAGTCGAGGAGATGAAACTCGCGGTTGACGATCTTTTCGCTGTAGAAGTCCATGGCCGCGCCCAGCTTGACGCCGTCCAACGACGCCTGGTACTTGCCAAAATCATAGGAGCAGGTCGCTTTGAGCAGCAGTCGCAGCGGTTCCTTTTTCTGGATCTCGAAAGGAATCTCGACCCAAGCTCCTTCCGCAGTCTGAGGCTTGTACAGCAGCTGCGGCTGTGGATACAGATCGAGTTGCTGGGCGACCGCAACACCGGCACCGTGATGCTGTTGGCCGCGAAAGTCCTGCGCGGCCACGGTCAGCCGCTCCAGGCTGGGCAGCTTCCGCTCGCGAGCGTGGGGCGCGCGGGCCGCAAATGTCGGCTCGCCGGTCTGGTACCAAAACGCGACGCTGGCGTAGTCGTCCTCGCGCTCGTTCCAGCTGTTGGTTTCGTACTTCGGGTTCTCGTCGGGCGAAATCCAGCCGAAGTGTTCCAACGTCACCTTGATCCCGGTGTTGAACACCAGCGGATCGTTGATGTGCCAGCGGTAGGCGCTGGTGTGCCCGCCCACGATGCCCCACTGGTCAAAGTAAGGCACGCCGAAATACGGCGTGCTGGTCGTCTTCAGGCCCCAGGCCGAGAGGAAATAATCCTCCGTGCCGGTGCCCCAGATCGACGGTTTTGCCTCGCCGTCGATGTAAATCTTTTCATCTCCTTCGCCGAACCACGATGGACTGCGGCTGCGCACGGCCAGCACCGTGCCGACATAGTGGCCTTTGCCTTGCGTTTCCAGCAGCACGTAATCCTTACCCTTCTCCACGGGATACTCCTGGCGATACTGGGCATAGAAGTAGGGCGTGTCGGCGGGCAGGCTGTCTTTCTTGATCCAGTCGATGTTGTAGTACAGCAGGCTGATCGGCTTTTCGCTTTGGTTTTCGATCTCGATGCGGCACGACTTGCGGAAGGGCATGTGCCAGAAGCAGTTGTACGAATCGGCGTCCTCCACCGCGACCGGCAGACTGATGACCTCGCTTCGCCGGCCAAAGCAGTTGGCGAAGAAATCGCCGACGGGGGTCTCGACGCCCGGCCGCTCGCGTCCGTCCCAGTAGATGCGCAGCAGCATCTCCTGGTGATCGGCCGAGCCTTTCTTGGCCCAGGAGTGCGGTTCGGGCCCCAGGAACGTCAGCCAGATGTGGGTGATCGCGCCGGGCCCCGCGGCGTCCAGCAGGACCTTGGTCTTGCCCGGCGGGACGGATTGGTTGTCGTAATTGCTGCGCTGGGTGAGGTCCCCCAGGGGTTCCGCATTCGGGTCGTACTTGCCGTCCGGCCCCGGCCGGCTGGTGGAACTGGCCCGCATGCTCCGCCCGGACTGCGGCGTGGCGAGATTTCCCAGCAGCCCCTGCGCCAGCAGCGGCGGGAACCAGAGGAAGACCAGCCCAAAGGCGATCGTGATGGCGCACCAGTAGCGCGTGATACAGGCAGACGTCGCCTTACGGGGTACGTCACCGTTGCAGAACGAAGGCAGGTTCATGGATGTCTCGCAGTCAGGAGGGCGACCGATTACAGCCTCAACCATCGGGAGCGAAGATCCACCCTCCGCCTGGACGCCCTCAGGTCGAAGTCTACTTTCAGCGCCGTCCAGATCGATCGCCCCATTGTGAGGTTCACGTTGCGTGGCGGTCAAGACACCGGGATTAGCCGAGACATCTTTTGAATCGACCTTGCGTGACCCCCCGTAGACTGCTAAAAATCCGCCTGTTTGGTCAGACAGGATGGACGCGGGGAGTTCGCCATGCTAGCTTTGGAAAAGCAATTGGCGGTTGAGTTGGAAGCCGCTCTTGCCGCCGTCGAATGGAAGCGCGAGTTCGCTCGAGAACTCCACTGCGAGGCGACGAAGCTAGCACGGGCCTCCGGGGCCAACATGGTTCGACTCGACCATATCCGCCAGGCCTTGCCGGCGGCCGTGGATCGGCTCTTGTTGCACGCGTCTGCCGCGCTGGGGATGGAGCACAACCACCGTGTCCAAACAAGAAACGCTGCCTAAGCCGCCCGTTCGACCGGAAACGCCGAGATCCCACAAGGCGCTGGTGCCCACCGCGACTGCAAAATGGGCATGGGACTGCGTTGCGGACATAGAGAGCAACTTCCATCGGCTTGCATCGTGGGAATTGCCGGCCAACGCCTCGGAGCATCGAAAATGCATGCTGTCGGCGGCCCTCAAGGCTTTGGCCGACAGGGACCTCTCGTGGGACGAATTGATCGGCGTGCTGGGCAGCCCCGAGACGAACTTCTTCAAACAGTCTACGCCGGGACAGGACTTCGAGACCGCCGTTGCTTGTCTCATTGCCACGTTGGACCTGGCGATCTGCGAGCAACTGGAGCGACTGGAGCAGGAATTCATCGACATCGCAAAGACAGTCGCTGCGCCTTTCGAGTCCCAGGGCACGCTTCTCTTTCTCGTGACCTCCACGCAAGAACTGGAACCCGCCTACGGCAGTCAAGACGGGCGCTGCTGCGCTGTGCCGAAGATCGACACTCTGGATGTCGGGGCCGAACTGGCTGAGATCGCCCTGCGCGACGGAACGGCCATTTCGTGGATGCCGACGCTGGACCCTCGGTTCCGTTCCATGACTTCGGAAGCGAGTTCTTGCCACGCGACAGGTTCCATGGTGGCGACCCGCGTGGATGGCTTCGAGCGGGAACCGTTGGGGGTCCTTCTCGTCCGTGCGCGTTCCGTGCCATCCTGTGTACCCACGGCAATGGCCCAAGATGAGCTGCTTCAGGCGTTGCCGGTAATCTGCGAGCCGTTGCGCATGCTGGTCGTCCGTAGTCATCTCGCGAAAGGGTTGGCTGGCCAGTTCGTGACGCAAGGGCCGCAGGCACATCGTCAGCCTGACGAGTTGTGGGAGGAATGCGACGCCACTTCTCAGATCGAGGAGCTGTACGACGAACTGGCGAGGCTCAATTCGGCGCAGATCGAACGGCCGGGCGAGATTGGCATCCAGAAGAGAATTCACGAATGTCTTGCCTCGCTGCGCCGCCTTCAGGAGGAGGAAGCGGGGGCTATGGAACGGCACTTCGCGCAAGGCCTCTCCCTGCCGCTCGGTGAGTCATCCCGTCTGATGAAGACGGCCGACCAGTTGTTACACGAGTATGCGAATATTGCCCGACCGGACATCACCGCCGACCCAACCGACGGCTAGGCGTCACAAACCTGGCCCCGTGTATGGTGTCAAGGGTTATCAAGCCTATCGCGCCTGCCTGCGCTGGGACTTCGGCTTTACGTGCCCGTTTTGTCTGCTTCACGAGGCCGATTTCGGCCGGGGCGCCGGCATCGAGGGCAGCGGTCTGACCTGGATTGAGCACCTTCTCCCTCAGAGCAGCCACGAAGACGCGAAGAACGAATACCGCAACTGTGTCTACTGCTGTCGATTCTGCAATCGTGCGCGTTCCTGCGCTCCCGTTGCCAGACACGGCGGCAGACTACTCGATCCGACGACATCAGCGTGGGCCGGTCATTTCGTTGCTGTGGGCGATCGCCTGGAGCCGAAGCCCGGCGACGCAGACGCGGCCTACACGCACACCTCGTACAACATCGACGACCCGCGGAAAGTCAAATTGCGGGAATGCAGGCGCCTTCTAATGGCGGACCACTGGCCATTGCTGGCCAATGGTCCGGCAGCGGTATCGCGGCTCCTGCAACTCGCGGAAGAACAGACGCAGAATCCTGTGGCTCTTGAAAAGTTGATATCCTGCGCACGTCTCCTCCGGACGTCGCTGCTGCGAGCGGAGCAGGATCTGGCAGGGTATGCGGCCATCCCGCAAGATGCCCCGACGCACTGCCATTGCGGGACCCGCACGCACCACTCACTGCCGGCAGAACTCGATCGTCAGACCATTGAGCTTCCAGCCTTTGGGAGTGTTACGAACTTGTGATTGCGATCGTCGTGATCGGCACAGGCCAGCCGCGGGCAGCCTGGATTGATACTTCACGGTTCTCTCAAGCGACCCTGCCTTCTGCCCCCATGTTTTTGCCGTTGTATCCTTGGATAATCAGGGCCAAGGGCGGCAGTATGCCCCTTCGGTTTTTCCTACACACACCCTCCAGGAGAACCCTCCCATGCAAAGAACTCGAATTGCGTTGAGTCTCTTGCCGACGGCGGTCGTCGCCCTTTGTTGCATCACACCCCTTGGCAGCGCGGCCGAATCCGCGTCCCGAACGTGGCTGGAGAACTGGCAAGAGACAAATCCCGCCTGGCGTGCCCTGCACCTGATCGGCCCGCAGCCAGAGCGCCTGGATGTGACCAAGGAATTGATCACTACGTTGATGGTGCCCGCGCGCATGAACGTGCTTGTCTTGGAGGTCAACTACGGATTCCGCTTCCAGTCGCATCCGGAACTGGAGTGCCGTGGTTTGGACAAGGCCCAGGCCCGCGACTTGACGGACTTCTGCCGTCGGCACGGGATCCGCCTGATTCCGCTGTTCAATTGCCTGGGCCACCAGTCGTGGTCCAGCCGCACGGGGGCGCTGCTCACGAAGTATCCGCAATTCGACGAAACCCCGCACGTCCCGGCGGACAACAAGGGCATCTACTGCCGTGAATGGTGCCCGTCGTTGCCCGAGGTCGACAAGGTGGTCTTCGATTTGCTGGACGAGTTGATCGATGCCTTCGACGCCGACGCCCTGCACGTGGGCATGGACGAGGTGTTCCTGATCGGCGACGACAAATGCCCGCGCTGCCGCGGCAAGGACAAGGGCGAGCTGTTTGCCGGCGTGGTCAACCGTCTGCACCAACACCTGGTCAAAAACAAGGGCGTCGAGATGCTGATGTGGGGCGATCGGCTGCTGGATGCCTCCGTGTTCCCGTATGGCTCGTGGGAGGCGAGCAAGACCGGCTCTCACACCGCGCTGAGCCTGATCCCCAAGGACATCATCATCTGCGATTGGCACTACGGACTCCGCCAGGATTACCCCTCGGTGCGTTTCTTCCAGCAGCAGGGATTCCGCGTGCTGCCGGCGCCATGGAAAAAGCCGGACGCGGCGGTGGCCTTGATCCGCTGCGCCCGCCAGGACGCGACCGACAAGATGCTGGGAATCCTGTTCACCGGCTGGTCCGCCGGCGGCAACGGCGAACACCTGCTGGCCGCCTGGAAGGCCGAGGGAACGCCCGACGCGGACCAGGCAACGGCCAAGCGGCAGGAAACCGGCCGCCAGATCGCCGCCACCATCCGCGCCGGGTTGCGGGAACTGGACGCCCGGAAAAACAGCAATCCGACAGAACACTGACGGTGTGTTCGGCAGCTCGTTCCCAGGCTCCGCCTGGGAACGCACTGTCTTGCCGGCTCCGCCGGCCGGATGCGAGGCTGAGCCCGGCCGTCCGTTTGTCAGTGCTTCGCCCCCGTTCCCTGCTCACTCGACCTTGACCCAGCGGCGGCTAATGGTCGCCTCGCTCTTGCCGTCGCCGTTGGGCGTCGCGATGGCTTTCAGAACGCATTTGCCGGTTGCTGCAGGAAAGGTCAGCGGCAATTCGTAGCTGGCGTCGCCGCCGGCGGCCAACTCGAAACGCTGCTCGGCCTTCGCGAGCGACTGGCCTGATTTGTTCTCCAAGGACAGAACCAGCGTGCCGCGAACCGCCTGCGGATAGTCGTTTACCATCATCACCTTGAAGCTGCGGCTGCTGCCCGCCGCAAGTTTTGGCTGGAAGCAGTTGATGTACACGCCCAGCGGCTGGAAGGCCTGGCCCACGTAGTCGGCAAAGGCGGGATCGAGTTCGAGCTTCGTGACGTCGCGGAAGTGATCCGACGTGTAGACGCCCGGATAGCTGCAGGTCAGATAGACGAAGTGAATGATCCCCGCGTACTGACGATGGGCCCGCCAGAACTCGGTCTTGCCGGCCAGCAGGTAGGACCACAGATCCAGTCGTTGGCGTGGGGTGGCGTCCCTTCCTAACAATTGCTCGTAGACGCGCTCGGTCAACCGGGTGGGCGTTCCGTCCCGGTTCAGCCACAGCCAGCCGTATTCGTTGATCAGCCGCGGATTCGCGTCGGACGGCAGCGATCCGGGACGCGGTTTGCTGTCCATCGTTTCCAGGTCACTCATCTTGAACTTCAATTCGCCGAAGTAGCCGCCGCTCATCAAGTAGGGGTGATGCTCGACCGGGTCGTGGGGATCGGCCGGCGGATTGTAGCTGTTCTCCCAGGGGCGGTTCGAGAGGTCCAGCGGGCGGACGGCAGGAATGATCTTCTCGCCGAACATCGGGTTCTTGGTCTCGTTGTTGGCGTCCCACACGGCAACACTGGGGTGATTCCAGTTGTCCCGCATCCAGTCCTTGTACTGCCGGATCATCTCGTCCGCGTCGTAGGTGCGGGAATAGCCCTCGTACCAGCCGGGGCCGCCGGTCCAGACGAAGAACTCGTTCTGGATCAGCAGGCCGACCTCGTCGCAGATGTCCAGCCAGCGATCCGGCACCGGGCCGATGCAGAAGCGGAAGTAATTCCAGTGCATCTGCTTGGGCAACTCGCCGAGCAGTTTGCGGACCCACGCGTCGTTCCAGGGCAGGTCCCGGCACAGTGGATCCTCGAAGAAGCGGTGCAGCGTGATGTTCGAGCCGCGCAAGTAATATACCTTGCCGTTCAAGTAAGCGCGGTTCGTCGCGGCGTCGAACCGAAACTCGCGCATGCCGAAACGAGTACTGGCCGAGTCGCCGCCCGTGCTCGATTCCAGCACGTACAGGAACGGATCTTCCGGCGACCACAGATGGGCGTCGGGAATCGGGAGGGTCTGCGTGACGACCTGTTCCTGGCCGGGAGCAAGAGAAATCGCCTGCGGCGAAGCAGTGGCGACTTGCTCGCCGCCTTTCCACGTTTTCACCGTGTGGGTCAGCGACGCGGACGCCGGCGTTGCGCCGCCGTTGCGGAGCTTGGTCTGTACGGTAATCTCCCCCTTGCCGATTCGCGGCGCGACTTGAATCGACTCGATCCGCGGATGGTCGCAGAAGATCAGCGACACGCTGTCGTAGATGCCCGGCGTCCACTTGATCTTCTCGAAATCCGAGCCCGCGGGGTACGTATCCGGCAGCACGGCGGGATGAGCGCCGATGCGCACGACCAGCGTATTCTCCTCGTTCCAGCGGAGGGCTTCCTCCAGGTGGAAGTAGCTGGCGGTAAAGCACCCGGCGTATTCGCCCAGTTTTCGGCCGTTCAGCCACACGGCCGTGCCGAATTGGGCCTTGTTGATTTTGAGCAGCGCCACCGGCCGCGGGGCCGGCGCGCGGAACGTTGTTCGATACCAGAAATAGTCGCGGTCCTGATCGACCTTGCCGTTCCAATACTCCTTGAGCCACTCCGGCGGCGACAGCTTCCAGCGGATGCGATTGGCCAACTGCTCGCGGGCAAAAAAACGGTCCACGTTCGCAAACGGCGGCGTCGCCAGGTTCGCCATTCCGGGGACGGGGCCGCGGTGCGTGAAGTCCGCCGGGATCTCGGTCGCGGACTTGCCATCGGCAATTTCCCAGGTGCCGTCCAGACGGAGCGTGTCGCGCTCGGCCATGGCGGGAACACTGCGCAGTAGCGGAAGCGACAGGCATGTCAGGCAGATTGCAAGTCGCCTGCACGTCGCGGTCCAAGAACGCGGGGATAAGCGGTTGGTCGGCATCGTGTGTTCTCTCTGCAGTAACGGGGTCGTGCTCATCGAGGCATGGCAGTACGCGAACCGTTCATCATCTTACCGTCAGACGGTGGCCACCGCCAGGAACGGAAGAAGCTCGGTTTTCTGGAAAGCGTCCGGCTTTTTTCCAGAAAGCTCGAAGAGGCTGACAGAAAGATGGGGTGACAGAAAGATGGGGAACTGAACGAGATGCGCCTGATGGAGAAGAACCGCCGCGCCACTTCCCGGCTCTGCATGTCATTTTTCTGTCACCCGGTCTTTCTGTCAGCTTGACCGCGCTCTTTCAGAGTTGACTGCAGTCCGCCCGCTAGCTTAGGATAAGCAGCCGGTCCCGGCCCCGCAGTCGGGCTTTCTCCAGAAAGCCGGGCTGCTCTTCCGCTGTGCCTTCGAGACAAATTCCTCTACGTTCCAGTTCGGTCTTCTATCGGAGCTAACGCGGCCATGACGAATCAAGCCTCAGTCAGGGGACTCAGAACATCGTTCTCGCGTCGAGAGATGCTTGCGACCTTGGGCGGCGCAGCGGCATTGGTGGCCGGAACCGCGTTGATGAAGCGCGATTCGTTTGCCGCGGCGGAGGGCGACGTCCCGGCGGCGACACCGGCGCTGGCCGAGCCGTTCTTCCTGACGCGCGGCGTGGTGGTCGTGCTGAGCGACCTGCGGACGCTGGACTGGCCGGTGCGGGCCAAGCCGGCGGGGCTGTCGACCGTGGCTACCCACATCTTTCCGCACGAGGTGGCCGCGTTCGTGCAGACAGATGACGGCCAACAGTTCCTGGAATCGTGCCGTCAACTCGGCCTGCAGGTCGAGCACGAACTGCACGCGATGAGCGACTTGCTGCCGCGAACCCTGTTCGACAAAGACCCCGCCATGTTTCCGATGACGGACAAGGGCGATCGCGAAAGGGCGTACAACCTGTGCGTGCACTCGCAGGCCGCGCTGGACGTGGTGGCCGAGAATGCGATCAAGTACACCAAGA
>CAYPGE010000040.1:0-33388 GCA_964409865.1 uncultured Pirellulaceae bacterium | reverse complement strand
TGAAGTGATGACCGGCCGGCTGGGGCGGCCAATCCTTAACCTAGTGCCATTCGTGTTGCAGACCCAAGTAGGAATGGGCAACCCCGTTGCGCGCACAGGGGGCGCACACCTCCGCGCGCAAGACGGTCGGGGGCGGCCGACGAGCGGCCGGTACTCCCTACCACCCGTAGCGCGTGACGCATCTACGAGAACGACCGGAAGCCACAGCCGGAAGTACCAGTTGTCTGCGTCGCCGATGTTCAGCCAGTAGCCGGTGACTTCCGCCGACGTGCTGGCCGCCGTCTTGTTCGCGGCGTTCCGCTGGCGATCCCGCCGGTCCCACGGGGGCCCCCGACCATTTCCGCACACAGCGTCTCGGCCTGCTACCGGACCAGCGACGTCACCTCAGGGTGTGGTCAGGCGCGTCCGCTCCGTTCAAGACGAGATGCGGAACTTGCCGTGCTTTGTGGTCGATCTGTACTCATTTCAGGTCGACCAAGGCTTGCAAGACCTTGACACGCACGGCGTCGGCAAGCGTGCGGTCTTTGGGGGCTTCCCAGCGCAGCTTGTTGACGCCCTCGGCGGACAACACTCGGCGCGCGCCGTCGGCCAGCAGCGTTTCCGCCGCGGTCACGGTCACATCGCTGCGGCCGGCGGCCTTGCCCGATCCACGGCGCTGCGGAGCATCACGAAGTACTCGTAGTCCTCCACGCTTTCCCGAATCGCTTCCATGTGCTTACGGACGGTCGCTCTTCAGAAAGCGGGTGTTGCCGTCGCGCCGCAACAGGCCGGTGCGGTCGAAGTAGTCCAGTAGCGGCAGGGCGTATTTGCGGGTCGTGTCCACCAGGTACTTGAACTTGACGCTCTCCAAGCGGCCTTCCTGCCGGATGTGGTCGATGAGCCGTTGGCGGGCGAGGTCCACGGCCTCGCAGTGGAACAGCAGACCCTCGCCCACCCAGATCAGGCGGCCGTGCTGGCGGAGGAGCTTCAGAAGTCTCTCGACCGCGGCCTGGGGGATGCCGGTGGCTTGGACGATTTCTTGCACGCTGGGTGGCTGGAATGTTCGCTCGCGAAACAGTCGCTCCACCACTTCCAGATGCTCGGCGTCCCGCTGCTGAAACGTGGCGCGGTGGGAGGGCAACCCCAAGTGCTGGTGACGTTCCACCAGGCGGCCGTCGGTCTTCAGCAGGACGATCAGTGCGTCCAGTACCGGCTTGTCCCAGCGCGTCGCCGACTTGAGTTGCTCCCAGGTCAACCCCGGACTCTCCGGCTCGTCGCGGTGGTGCTGCTGGACGATTTCCAGCACGCGGCTGCAGGCTTCGTCGGCCGTGTCCCGGTGCATGTAGCGTCCGGCGGAAATGCCGATCAGCTTCCGGCCGCGCGTCAGCTGACCCAGGATCTCCTGCAGTCGGCCGGGCAGGACCTTGGCACGGGCGGCCAGTTGAGCCTCGTCGGCCATCAACGACGGGGCGGTGCGAATACAGTACTCGACGAACCGGGCATCGTTGCGCACGGTGCCGGCCCGCTGCAGCAACTCCTCACGGACATTCGGCCGCGTCCTTTTGATCCTCCGCGAGACGGCCTCGACGATCGTCCCGCCGCCGATCGTCTGCATCGGGGAAAGCGATCGCAAGATGAAATGGTCGCCCGGCCCGGCGACGATGGGCGACTGCGTGCGGACTTGGATCAAGTAGTTGCCCGGCTCGCCCAGGTCGCCCTCCTCCAGGTTGTAGACGAAGGCGTTCACTTCCGTCGTGCCCGTGTGGAATTTCACCTCGCTGCCTTGTTTCAGCCGCAGTGGGTCGCGGGGCAGCAGCCGCAACTGGCACACGTACCAGGCCTGCGGCGCAAAGTAACCGGGCAGCGTCACCGCATCCCCCCGCCGAATCGCACTGGATTCCCAATGGCCCACGTTGACGGCCGCGCACTGGCCGGCCTGGACCGTGTCGCTGGCCCGCCCGTAGACCTCGATCCGCTTCAGCCGGCCCGTCAACTGGTGCGGCAAGACAATGACCTCGTCGCCGATCTGCGCTCGGCCGGAAATTGGAATCCCGGCCACGACGGTCCCGAAGCCGTGGACCGAAAAGGCCCGGTCGACCGGCAAGCGAAACACGCCGCCGGTCGGCTTGGGAGTAATCCGCTGGACTAGGCCCTGCAGCGATTCGTAGAACCGGTCGTAGCCGTCGCCGGTGACATTGGAGACGGGCAGGATGGGGGCGCCCTCGAGGAAGGTGCCGGAGAGAAAGGAAGCCAGCTCGCCGCGCGCCAACTCGACGTCATCCGCAGAAACCCGGTCGACTTTGGTGAGGGCCACCAGCCCGTGGCGGATGCCCAGCAGCGTGAGAATATCCAAATGTTCGCGAGTCTGCGGCATCACCCCGTCGTCGGCAGCCACGACCAGGATCACGCCGTCCATGCCCGCCGCGCCGGCCACCATCGTCTTGATGAAGTGCTCGTGGCCGGGCACGTCCACAATGCCGACTTCCAGATCGCCCATGGTGCAGGGGGCGTAGCCGAGGTCGATCGACATGCCCCGCTCTTTCTCCTCCCGCAAGCGGTCCGTCTCGCAGCCGGTCAAGCTCTTGACCAGCGCCGTCTTGCCGTGGTCGATATGACCGGCCGTTCCCAGCGTGATGTTGATCTGCGTGTGGGCCATCACTTGAGTCTTCCGCATGGTAGGCCGGAACAAGTCCCCGCAGTTCCGGCACGAGTTCGGAACTTAACCGGCAGCGTCGGGACGTGAAACCATCTTATGGCCTCGATTTGCCTGAATAGTCATTAGTGCCGGAACTGCGCGGACTTGTTCCGGCCTACCGCCTATGCCCCTCCCGTCAGGGCTGCCACGAGGGCTTCAATCACAATCGGCTCCTCGCCGTCCAACAGCGTGCGGGGGTCCAGCAGCACGCGTCCCTTGTGGACCCGGACGAAGACGGGCGGGCTGGACTGCCGCAGTCGCCGGGCCAGTTCATCCGGCGACACGGCCGCGGGATTGACAGCCACGAGGCGGGTCGGCAATTCCTGGGCCGGCAACGAGCCGCTGCCCATCTGCGAACAGCCGTCGACGACCTCCGTCCCCGCCTCCGGGACGCGTTGGGCCACCGCGTGTGCCATCCGTTCCGCTTGCCGGCCAATCTCCGACAAGGGACGGCGCAGCATCCGCAGCGTGGGCACCTGGTCCAAGGCCAGCGACTCGTCCAAGAACAGCGTCAAGGTGGCTTCCAGGGCGGCCAGCGTCAGCTTGCCGGGCCGCACGATCCGCACCCAGGGGTTCTTGCGCACGGCCTGAATCAGCGGGGCGCCGCCCAGGATGATGCCGCCCTGCGAGCCGCCGATCAGCTTGTCCGCGCTGCTGGTGATCAGGTCCGCGCCGGTGCGCACGGACTGGGGCAACGTCGGTTCGGGGGCGAAACCAAAGCGGGAGAAGTCGATCAGCGGTCCGGCTCCCACGTCGTCGATCATGATCAGCCCGCGGGCGTGCGCGAGTTGGACCAGCGGCGTCAACGGCACCTCGGCGGTAAAGCCGCTGATCTTGTAGTTGCTCGGGTGGACCCGCAGGATGGCGGCCGTCTGTTCCGAGATCGCCCGTTCGTAATCGCGGAGGTGAGTCTTGTTGGTCGTTCCCACCTCGACCAGTTTCACGCCGGCGGCGGCCATCACTTCGGGCAGCCGGAACGAGCCGCCGATTTCGACCAGTTGGCCGCGCGAGACGATCACTTCCCGGCCGGCGGCCACCGTATTCAGCACGACCACCGTGGCCGCGGCGTTGTTGTTGACCACCGTCGCCGCTTCGGCACCCGTCAACTGCTGCAGCAGCCATTCGATCCGTTCGTCCCGTTTCGAGCGTTTGCCCGTAGCCACGTCGACTTGCACTAGAGAGTAGCCGGACAATTCCTGCTGGATCTGCCGGATCGCCCGGGCCGGCAGTACGGCCCTCCCCAGCGCGGTGTGCAAGATGATGCCCGTGGCATTGATCACTTTGCGGTAGTGCGGCCCCGCCAGCGCTCGCATCCGCCGGTCGACCTGATCCATGATCGAGCGCCGCACCGACTCCTTGTCGGGGGGCTCGACGGCCTGCGACGCCACGACTTGGCGAACGTGATCCACCGCCGCGCGCACCGCATCCACGAGCATCCGCCGCGGCACTCCGGCAGCGTGCCAGGCCGCTTCGGTTTGCTGCAGAACGGCAGCGACGGAAGGGATGTTGCGCAACAGGTCGCGAGGGGGCGATGTCATGCAGCGTCAGCCTGGGTTCCGAGCGCCGAACGGAACCGGACCGAGTTTCGACGCTTCCAGGCCGATGGAGCCACGTTCGGCGCCCGCGGCCCACTCCACATGCCGATTGATCGAAAAACGAGCGTCAAGTATTCTATGTCGATGCGGTGCGGGGCACAACCAGGGCGGGCCACCGCGGGTCCTTCTCCATGAGCCGGGCCGATTCCGCCGCGTCCGGCAACATCTCGGATGGACAGTTATGAAGCACGTCGCGAACATCGGCTTAGCCGAAGTGCAGGGTGTCTACAGCGGTCCGGAGGGCGAGTTGTGGGAACTGATCATGGGCCAGCAGATTCATATCGGCGGATTGGGTTCGTCGATGAACCTGGCGGAACGAGCCGGAATTCGACCCGGCATGTCGGGCGTCGATCTGTGCTGTTGCACAGGTGCAGGGATGCGGTTTCTGGTCCGCTTTCGCAACGTCGCGGCCATGCAGGGTGTGGATGCCACGCCCGCCGTGATCGAACGGGGGCGGCGCCGATGTCGCGCGGAGGGGCTGGCGGACCGAATCGACTTTACCTTGGCGGATGCTTGCGACACGGGCCTGCCTTCCGGGGGCTTCGATTTTGTCTGGGGCGAGGACGCCTGGTGCTACGTGGTGGACAAGAGCCGGCTGATTGCCGAGGCGTCGCGGCTGGTGAAAGCCGGCGGCGCGATCGCCTTTACGGACTGGATCGAAGGGCCGCAGAGGATGACCGACGGCGAGGCCGAACGACTGCTGCGGTTCATGAAGTTCCCCAACCTTCAGGATTTGGAGGGCTGCGCCGGTCTCCTGGCCGACAACCATTGCGAAGTGCTGGTGGCCGAAGACACGGGGCGTTTTGCTCCCTATGTGGATCTGTACCTGAACATGCTCCGCATGCAGTTGAACTACGATGCGCTACGGATCGTCGGGTTCGACACCGCACGGATGGAATCGCTGGCCGGGGAAATGGAATTCATGCAGGAATTGGCGCATGCGGGGAAGATCGCCCAGGGGATCTTTGTCGCCCGGCGGAGAACGTGAATTCAGATCAGAAGGAATCGCAACGTGACGGGAGAGATGAGTTCGGGCACGTGCTGTGGCGGCCAACCCGCTGCGCACGCCGAGGGCGTGTGCGGCGGTCAAGAAACCCCGGACCAGTACTTTTCGCAAATGATCCAGAACTGCCTCCACTACGCGCAGGCCGCCAAGGCGGCGGGGCGTCCGGTGGTCGGCATCCTGTGCGAGTTCACGCCGCGCGAGCTGATTATGGCGGCCGGGGCGGTGCCGGTCTGTCTGTGCGGCGGATCGGCCAAGACCATCCTGGCCGCCGAAGAGCACCTGCCCGCGAATTTGTGCCCGTTGATCAAGTCCACGTTCGGCTATCACATCCAGGGGAGCAATCCGTTCCTGGAGATGGCCGACCTCGTGGTGGCGGAAACCACCTGCGACGGCAAGAAGAAGATGTACGAGTTGATGGCCGAGTCGCGGCCGATGTACGTCTTGGAATTGCCGCAGAAAGTCGACGATCCCGACGCCCTGCAGCACTGGGTGTGCGAGTTGCGCAAGTTCCGCGATTTTCTTCAGCAACGGTTCCGGTCGCCGATCACGGATGAGCGACTGCGGCAGGCGAGCGCCGCGATGAATCGGGAACGGGCCTTGCGCCGCCAACTCGCCGCCTTGATGGCTGCCGATTTGCCTCCGCTGACCGGCCGCCAACTGTTGGACTTCAAGAGCAGCATTTCGGGGATCGACGAGGACCTGCGGCAGTACGAGCGGGCGCTGGACGCCGCCAACCAAGGTAGGTTGGGACTCCGTCCCGACCCGGCCGGGACGGAGTCCCAGCCTGCGAAGATGCAGGCGCCGCCGGTCCATCAACCCGTCCGTGTCCTCTTGACGGGCGTGCCGACGGTCCACGGCGCTGAACGCGTGGTGGAACTGATCGAGGACGCAGGGGGACTGGTCGTCGCGGCGGAGAACTGTACGGGGGTAAAGCCGATCCTCGACGACATCGACCTGGCGGCGTCCGATCCGCTGCAGGCATTGGCCGAGAAGTACTTCCATCTGCCCTGCTCGGTGATGACCCGGAACGACCGGCGATTGGAGTCGCTGCGGCACTTGGCCGCCGAGTACCGCGCGGAATGCGTCGTCGAACTGATCTGGCAGGCGTGCCTGACGTACGACGTGGAAGCCCACCGCGTACGACGGCTGGCGGAAGCGGAACTCCGCCTGCCGTACTTGCGGATCGAGACCGATTATTCTCCCTCGGATTCCGCCCGGATTTCGGTGCGTCTGGAAGCCCTCTTTGAGACCATTCGCGCCGGACGCCCGCGTCCAGCCTGAAGCAGGAGTCCGCAGCCGATGGTCACGGTCGCCTATGGCAGTCCGTTTGTCCCCGTGGAGTGGTTGGCCGCGCACGGCCTGCAACCGCTCTGGCTGCGGCCGCCACCGAGGCGGAGCGACCCGGAGGCGGACTTCGTCGCGGAGTGCGCCGATCGAGACGAACGACGGCGGTTGCGTGACCTGGCCTCGCTGGTCAGCACGCGGCGCGGCGTCTGCCCGCTGGCTGCCGCCCTGGTGGACGCGGCGTGCTGCGCCCCGGAGTTGTCCGCGGTGGTGCTGACTACCTCGTGCGATCAGATGCGCTACGTGGCATCGCTGCTGGAACAGCAGCCGGGCATGCCTGTGTTCGTGATGAACGTGCCGTCTACCTGGCAGACGGAAGCTGCCCGGTCGCTCTATCTTGCCGAGTTGCAGCGGTTGAGCCGGTTTCTTGTGGCGCGTGGCGGGACTTCGCCGTCGCTTGCCGAATTGACCCGCGTCATGGTGCAGTTCGATCGCGCCCGAGCTGAGTTGCGGCAGGCCCGCAACCGCCTGTCGGCGAAGGCCTTCTCCGCGGCCCTGATCGAGGTCCGCGAAGGACTGGGGGGACCCGGCCGCCGGACGGGAAGGGCAGGCGCGCAGGACGGCGATTCCGCACGGCCGGCCCCGTCCGGCGGCCGGAGCCCACCAGAGGTGCCGCTGGCCCTGGCTGGCGGCCCGCTGCCTGAGTCGGATTGCGAATTGTTCGACTGGATCCAGCAGGCCGGCGGCCAAATCGTGTTGGACGCGACCGAGTGGGGTGAGCGCACGCTGCCGCGCCCGTTCGATGTCGCACGCACGCAGCGCGACCCGCTGGGGCAATTGGCCGACGCGTATTTCGGCGCGATCCCTGACGTGTTCCGACGGCCTCACGGCGCGTTGTACGAGTACCTGGAACGCGAATTGGCGAGCCGGCAGGTCCGCGGCTTGATCGTCCGCCGTTATCTGTGGTGCGACCTGTGGCACGCCGAAGTTGCGCAGCTGAGGGCCTGGAGTCCCGTGCCGGTGTTAGACCTGGACGCGGCCGGCAACGAGGAAAGTGGCGAAGGCAGGACGCGAGGACGCATCGAGGCATTTCTGGAGATGTTGCGATGAGCGTCCGGGCCCGGCGCATCACCCTGGACGAATGGGACCGCCGCTATGTGGAACTGCGGGCGGCGGGGCTCTGCGAACCGTCTTACGGCGGGCCGCTGCGCCGCCATGCCGCGGCGGGCGATCGGCGACTGGGGAAGCTGCGGATGGACAACTCCGCCGCCGCCCTACGATTGTGGAACTTCTTGCTGACGGAGGAGCAACGCCTGCATCAGGCGCGCGCCCGCGGCTGCCGGCTGCTGGGGACCATCAAGGACCTGGGCACGATTCCTGTGATGGCCTACGCCCTGGAGGACGTCGTCGCCTTTTATCCGGATGGAGCCTGGTGGCTGCCGTGCCTGATGGAAAACCAGACCGGACTGCTGGAGATCGCCGATGCGATGGGGGTGGACGAATCATTCTGTCCGGTGCGGGCGATGCTGGGCGCCTTTGTCCGTCGGGCCCATTTCCCGATTCCGGACTTGCTGACGTGCAGCGTCGGAGCCACCTGTGACGACGTGTCAGCGATCGCTCAACGACTGGCCGACCTGGGACACGCGATCCTGTGGTGGGAAGTGCCGCACCGCCGGCGGCCGGAGCCCGGCGAGGAGGCGGTCGAACTGCCCGGCGGTTTCCAGGCTCCGGCCTGCCAAGTGGCCTTTGTCCGAGCTGAGTTGGAGCGTGTCCGCGAAGTCCTCCAAGCGTGGAGCGGCCAGCGGCTGACCGACGACCGGCTGCGGGCCGGCATTCGGCAGGCCAATCGCGTACGAGAGCTGTTGCGCGAGCTGCGCCGGCTTGGCTACGGGGCCGATCCCTGCCCGCTGCCCGCCCTGGAAATGCTCGTGGCCGAGATGCTCGCCATCCATTTCTGTTCGGACCAGCAGGAAGCGATCGGCGTGTTGACCGTGCTGCTTGACGAAGTGCGGGCACGCGCGGCGGCCGGGCAAGGGGTCTTGCCATCGCGAGCCGTACGCGTATTCTGGGTAAACCCGGTAGCCGATCTGCGAGTGATGAATTTGCTGGAAGACGTGGGCGGGCGAGTCTGCGGAACCGAATACCTGTTCTGCCACGCGCTGGACGCGATCCCGGAAAACCGGCCCCCGCTGGAAGCCCTGGCACGCTGTGCCTTGGCAGATCCGATGGTGGGTTCCCCCGTGGACCGGGCCGAGAGAATCTGCCGCGAGGCGAGCGATTTTGGGGCCCGGGCAGTCGTGATCTCGCGCATTCCCGGAGCCAGCCACTGCGCTTTGGAGGGGCTCGTCATCGGCGACATCGTCCGCCGCCGGCTGGGTTTGCCCACGGTCGAAATCGAAGTGCCGCCGATCACCGACGCCCTGGAGCCGAGTCTGCGAACACGATTGGAGGCATTGGTGGAGACGGCAACCGCAGCGCCGTGAAGGCCCTTGATGCCCGAACTACAACCACGCTGCGCCAGCAAGCGGTTGCATCCAGCATCCCCCGGAGAACCCATGACCGTGCTTTATGCTGGAATTGACGCTGGATCGCGAACTTTGAAAGTCGTGCTGACCGAGCCCGGCGGGCGCGGCATCGTATCGGCCGTTGTGCGGGACCAGGGTATCGATCAGGACGCGCTGTCTGGCGAGTTGTTGGAGCGGCTTCTGGATCAGCAGGGTTTGCGCCGCGGCGATGTCGGCGCGATTGTCGCCACCGGGTACGGGCGGCGACTGATCCGCTTTGCCGATGCGGCGGTCACCGAGGTGACGTGTCAAGCCTGGGGCGTGCGCCGTTGCGTGCCGGACGCGCGGACGGTGATCGACATCGGCGGGCAGGACAGCAAAGTGCTGCGGCTGAAGCCCGACGGCGGCGTGGCCGATTTCGTGATGAACGACCGCTGTGCTGCGGGGACCGGCCGGTTCCTGGAAGTTCTGGCCGCCCGGCTGGGCGTCAGGCTGTTGGCTCTGGGCGACTTGTCCGATCGCAGCTGCCGGGCCGCCACGATCAGCAACATGTGCGTGGTCTTTGCCGAGACGGAAATCATCGGCTTGTTGGCTTCCGGCGTAGCGGCGGAGGACATCGTGGCTGGAGTTCAAGCGGCGGTCGCCTCGCGCGTGGCGGCGATGGCCGGGCGAAACCTGCCGGAGCCGATCGTGTTCACCGGCGGGGTGGCCCTGGTGCCCGGCATGCAGACCGCTCTGGAAACCGCCTTGGGCAAACCGGTGGTGGTTGCCGCGGAGCCCCAATTGACGTGCGCCCTGGGGGCCGCCATCCTGGCGTCGCAACGTCCGCTGGAGGTGCGTCCGCCGCACGGCTGAAACGGCCGGGACTTGCACCGTGTCGGTGCAACGGTTAGAGTCATGGTTCCGCGCTCGGCGCGGGTCTCCCACGCGCTCGTCGCGGGTCTCCCACGCGCTCGGCGCGGGTCTCCGACCCCGCCGAAACGGCCGACCGAAGGTCTCCTGCGAACTCGGAGACCTTCGATCGGGCCGGTGGCTCGGTCGAGAGACCGGCCACAGCGCCGCGTCGCCGCTGCAGAGCGGACTTTAGCCCGCTCGGGCGGAATGAATTCCGCCCTACTGACCATCCGCCAAATCCATGCGTTCGTCCATCCTCATGGCCGCCAAGAACCTTGAAAAACGCCGGCTGGTGATGCAGCGGTCGAAGCAGTTGGGACACTGCATCTGCGACCCGAAGAAACCCTGCCCGTGCGACATCTTCCTTCAGCAAGACGTGTGCCCTTGCGCCGGCGAGCGACTGGACGAGCCGGCGGGACCCGTGCGTTTGACGGAATTGGTCGAGAGCGCCGGTTGTGCCTCGAAGATCGACCAGGCGACGCTGCACCGAGTCCTGGGGGGACTTCCTGCCCCGGACGACCCGCGGGTGCTCATCGGCATGCCGGCCGGCGACGATGCAGGCGTGTACCAACTGGACGAAAACACGGCGTTGGTGCAAACGGTCGACGTGTTCACGCCGTCGGTCGACGACCCGTACGTGTTCGGCCAGATTGCCGCCGCCAACTCCTTGAGCGACGTGTACGCGATGGGGGGCCGGCCGCTGACGGCATTGTCGGTCATCGGCTTCCCGGTCCGCGTGCTGCCGGACGAAGTCCTGCAGCAGATCCTTCGCGGCGGGTTGGACAAGATGGCGGAAGCGGGAGTGGCGGTGATCGGGGGGCACAGCATCAACGATCCGCAGATCAAGGCGGGCTTTGCCGTGACGGGCTTGATCCACCCGCAGCGGATCGCCTCCAACGCGGGCGCGCGGCCCGGCGATCGGTTCGTGTTGACCAAGCCCCTGGGCACGGGCATCCTGAGTTTTGCCTCCCAGATCGGCCGGGCTCCAGCCGACGGCGTCGAGGCCGCGGCCCGTTCGATGGCCGCGTTGAACAGGCGGGCCGCCGAGTTGATGCTCCAGTTCGAGGCCCACGCCTGTACCGACGTCACCGGTTTTGGCTTGATGGGCCATCTGGCGGCGATGGCCTCGGCCGGCAAGGTCGATGTCGAAGTCCTCTGGGACGACGTGCCGCTGCTGCCGGGCGTGCTGCAGTGCGCGGCCGACAACATCCTGCCGGGCGCGGTGGAACGCAACAAGGAGTCGAGCGGCGGGGCCTTGGCCGCCAGCGACGGCTTGGAACCCGCGGCCTTGGACATCCTGTTCGACGCGCAGACGTCGGGCGGACTGCTGATTGCCGTCCCCGAATCGGCTGCCCCGGACTTGGTCGCGAAATTGCGGGAGGAAGGCAGTCCGGACGCGGCCGTAATCGGCCGCGTGATCGGCGACGGCAGCGGTCGAATCGTCGTCCGCAGCGATGGCCGGCGGACCCTCCCGCCGCCACGACCGGTCGCCTCCGCCCCGCGCGGGGCAAGGCTCGCACCGGAGGCGGATCTTTCAGGACCTACGTTTGAAGAGGCAAGACAGATGAGCGCCAGTTGCTGCGGCGGCGAACGGGACGCGGGGATTCGGACGTCAGGCGGAAAGCCGGCGGTGGTCGAGACGCAACAGAAGTTTCACGATTTCCTCAAGTCAGCTAATGCGCCGGGGGCGTTGGACGCGCGGACCAAGCGGGCCGTGGCCATCGCGCTGTCCGTCCTGGCCCGCTGCGAGCCGTGCGTGAAAAGCCACGTCAAGAAGGCACGCGACGAAGGTTTCTCGCAAGAGGAGATCGACGAAGCCGCCTGGATGGCCGTCGAATTCGGCGGCTGTCCAGCGATGATGTTCTACAACGAGACGAAAAAGTGACGCAATCGGCCAGCACGCCGCAACTCTAAACCACGCACCACGGTGCCTGCGGACGCTGGCACACCTGGGGTGTCACGCCTGCCTGCAGGGCTGCGATCGCCTGTTCGGCTTTTTGCACTTGTTCCGCGCCGTCATGGATTTCTAACCCGACCTGGAAAACGGCGCTGCCGCCCGCGTCCAGTTTGACCACTCGGCCCTGCCGGCCTTCATACGTCCGCGGATTGGGAAAGTTCGTACCCGGCTCCAGTCCGGTCACGTAGCCGTCCGCTGCGGCCCCGGTGTTTTTCCACAGCGTGAAACAGGGCAACTGCTTCGTGTTCATGTGGACGCCGACGCCCCGCGTGCCGGCCGCGTTCTTTAACAGCGTCGGCGACCAGCCTTGAGCATCGGGCACCAACTGCAGGAAGTACACCTGTTCGGCGAATCCCGCGGACTCCGGGCCGTACACGTCCCACGCCGCGACCCCCTCGGCGGCCCGTGCATCGCGGGGCATCATCTTCTGAAAGGCCGCCAAGAAGCGAGAATCGGCGTCCAGCAGCGGCTTGCCGAAATTGATGTGGTACAGCAGTTGGACTTCGGTCGGGCTGGCGGAGACATTCTCGACCTCGTCGCGGATTCGCAGATGGCTTTCGCCCAACCGCGTGCTGATCCGACTGGTCATCCGCAGATTCCAACACAGGAACCGCGTCTCCTCGACGACGCCCGTCACGGCGATCTCGCCCGACTCGTCGTCCACCTCGACTTCGACTCGGCGCGCGGGCCGATTGGCGATCCGCCCGTGCAGCGGATACCGCAGGCGTCCCTGCTGGTCGAAGTCGGGAGCCCCGTTGCTTTCCAGTCCGCACCGCACCAAGAGTTCATCAAAACCATCCAGCCAGCCCAGGCCGCTTGGCTCCATCAATGGCACGAACTGCGGGTGTACAGGGCCGCGAACCGGAGATTGCCAGCCGATTTCCTCGCCATCCAGCCAGGCCTTCCACAGCCCCATGCCGCGCGTCGGCAGGACGGAGAACGACAGCCGCCCGTTATCGACGTGGACGACGTCCACACCCTCGCTCAGGCCGCCCCGCAGCCGGGTCTTGCGCACCGTCCAACCCGGCAGCCGGCCACCGATGTGTCGCGAAGAGAAGTCGAGCGAGACCACGCTAATACCCTCATCCGCCGCCGTCAGCATCCACTTGTGTACCGCCATGTTCCAACTCCTCCGCTCGTTGCGTTCACGATCTTGAACAATACAATTAGCATCGTTCGAGAAATGACTGTCCAGTGTTTATTGGTGATCATCCCACGGAGTGTGATGGCTACTTTTACGAGGCGACAGTTATTTCTCGAACGATGCTCACTTGGTCTGGCTTGACTGTTGTTTAGGAACCAAGGAATCCAACATGCTGCGATGGTATGCGTCCGCCGGGCTGTTTGCAATCGGGCTAGTGGCGGCCGGCTTGGTCCGTGCGGAAAACTGGCCCTGCTGGCGGGGCCCGCGCGGAGACGGCACCAGCGAAGAAAAGCAAGTGCCGCTGCGCTGGAACGGCGTCAGCGGCGAGAACATCGTCTGGAAAACACCGCTGCCCGGCCGAGGGCATTCGTCGCCGATCGTCTGGGGCGACCGGCTGTTTCTGGTGGCGTGCGTCGAGGCGAGTCAGAGCCGGATCGTGTTCTGCGTGGACCGCCCGACGGGCCAAATCCTCTGGCAGCGGACGGTGATCAGCGCGCCGCTGGAGAGGCGGCACAATCTGAACAGCTTTGCGTCCGGCACACCGGCCACGGACGGCGAACTCGTCTACGCGACTTTCCTGGAACCCGACTTTGGCAGCAAGAAAGAGGCGACGCCCGGCAACCTGGTCGTGGCCGCCTATGACCTGGCGGGAAATCCGCGTTGGCTGGTCCGGCCGGGGCGGTTCTCCAGCGTCCACGGCTTCTGCAGTTCGCCGGTGTTGTTCGAGGACCAGGTGATCGTCAACGGCGACCACGACGGCGATTCGTACATCGTCGCCCTGGATCGCAAAACGGGCGAAATCCGCTGGAAGACGCCGCGCCCGAACAAGACCCGCAGCTACTGTACGCCGATCATCCGCGAGATGGACGGCCGGACGCAGATGATCCTCTCGGGCAGCTTGTGCGTGGTCAGCATGGACCCGCGCGACGGCTCGCAGCACTGGATCATCGACGGCCCCACGGAGCAATTTGTCGCTTCGCTGGTCTACAACGGCCAGTTGCTGTTCCTGACGGCCGGCTTTCCCGAACACCACATTCTGGCCATCAAGCCCGACGGACGCGGCAACGTCACCCACACGCACGTGGCGTGGCGAACGACCAAAGGCTGTTCCTACGTCCCGTCGCCGATCGTCAGCGGCGAGTACTTCCTGGTCGCCGCCGACAACGGGATCTGCAGCTGTTTCGTGGCCGCCACGGGCGAGCGGTTGTGGATGGAGCGGCTGAGCAGCCACTACAGCGCGTCGCTGATCGAGGCCAATGGCCTGGTGTATTTCCAGGCGGACGACGGCGAAATGAAAATTGTCCGGCCCGGTCGCCAGTTGGAGGTCGTCGCCGCCAACCCGCTCGGCGAATACTGCTACGCCTCGCCCGCCGTGAGCCAAGGCCAGATCTTTCTCCGCGGCGAGAAGCACCTGTACTGCATCGGTCAACCGCAGTAGTCAGGCCGTGCTGACCTGCTGGCTTGCGGAAGTGTATCGCTGTGGCACGGCCTACTTGTTGGCCGTGCTGCCTTGCGGAAGTCCATCTTCTTTGGTACACCCTTTCGAAGAACCTCAAATCACCAACGGAAGGACAGAATCATGGAGACGGCATCCGTTCGCTTCGTGCTGGGTATGGCCACGCTGCTCACAACGACAGCCGCCGCTTGGGCGGCGGGCAGTCTTCAGGTGGACCGCCTGCGCTGCGAGTACAAGACGAATCCGATCGGCATCGACGCGGCCCAGCCGCGATTGAGTTGGGTGTTGCTGCCCACCCGCGAGTCGCAACGCGGGCTCAAGCAGACGGCGTACCAGATCCTGGCGGCCGGTTCGCAAGCCCGGCTCGCCGCCGACGAAGGCGATCTGTGGGACAGCGGCAAGGTGGCATCCGACCAGTCGGTCAACATCGAATATGCCGGGCAGAAACTGGTTTCGGCCCAGGACTGTTTCTGGAAAGTCCGCGTGTGGGACCAGGAGGGCCAGGAGTCCGCCTGGAGCCCCGTCGGCCGCTGGGCCATGGGGTTGCTCAAACCGGAGGACTGGCAGGCTCAGTGGATCGGGTTTGACGGCGACGCGGAGTCCGAAGATCCGCAGGCCAAGGCGTTGCGGAGTCTGCTGACCTTCCAGGACAGCGCGTGGATCTGGACCGGCGGCGCCCAGCCTGGCAATCAACCGGCCGGTCCCGCCTATTTTCGCAAGGTGATCGAGATCCCCGCCGACCGCAAAGTGTCGCAGGCCACCTTCCTGATCGCCGCTGATGATGCTTTCACGCTGTACATCAACGGGCACGACTCGGGCAACGGGCACAACTGGAAAAATCCAGCCGGCTTGGACGTCACCGGCCGGCTGCAGGCGGGCCGCAACGCGCTGGGCATCCAAGTCACCAACGGCGGCGACAAGCCCTCGCCGGCGGGCCTGATGGGCAAGCTCGTCGTCTTGTTCGATTCCGGCGATCCGCTCGTCGTTCCGATCGACGCCACCTGGCGCAGCAGCCGCTCCTCCGGAGAACGCTGGAAATGGGCCGACTTTGACGACGCCCAGTGGACGGCGTCCAGTGCGATCGCTAAGCACGGCGACCAGCCGTGGGGCGAATTGAAATTGAACGTGCCCAGGATGCTGCCCGCGACGTATCTGCGCAAGACGTTTTCGCTCGACAAGCCCGTCCAGCGAGCGGTGCTGTTTGCCTCGGCACTGGGAGTGCATGAACTGCACCTGAACGGCAAGCCGCTGAATACCGACGTGCTCTCGCCGGGCTGGACCGACTACCGCAAGCGGGTGCATTATTTCGGTTACGATATCACCGGCCAGTTGAAGTCCGGCGACAACGTGTTGGGGGCCATTCTGGGCGACGGTTGGTATGCGGGTTACCTGGCCTTCTCGGGACGGCGGCAGTACTACGGAGACAAAACGCGATTCATCGCCCACCTGCGTTTGGACTTCGAGGACGGCACCAGCCGCGTTGTTGGGACCGACGCCAGCTGGCAGGCGGCCTACGGCCCGGTCCGCGAGAATGACTTGCTGATGGGCAGCGTCTACGACGCGCGTCTGGAAAGGCCCGGTTGGTGTACGCCGAGCGGGGACGCGGCTGGATGGCACACGGTGACGGTGGACGCGGAGGTGCGGGCGAATCTGGAATCGCACCCCGGGATGCCCATCAGGCGGATTCAGGAACTGGCTGCCAAGGAAGTGACGGAACCCAAACCGGGGGTCTACGTGTTCGACCTGGGCCAGAACATGGTCGGCTGGGTCCGCGTGCGGGCCCAAGGCGACAAGGGCCAGAAGGTGGTCGTGCGGCACGCCGAAATGCTGAACCCCGACGGAACGATCTATACGGTCAACCTCCGCGCGGCCAAAGCGACGGACACATTCTACTTGGACGGCGGGCCGAAACGGGACTACGAACCGTATTTCACCTTCCACGGTTTCCAGTATGTGGAAGTGAGCGGATTGGATTACAAACCTGAACCAGCGGACGTGGTCGGCATTGTCGTCCACTCGGATCTGCCGCGCACCGGTCTGTTCGACTGTTCGGAACCGCTGGTCAACAAGCTGGTCGAGAACACGCTCTGGGGCCAGAAGGGCAACTTTCTGGACGTTCCGACCGACTGCCCGCAGCGCGACGAGCGTGCCGGCTGGACGGGCGACGCTCAGGTGTTCATGAAGACCGCCTGTTTCAACATGGATTCGCCGGGCTTCTTCACCAAGTGGCTGACGGACCTGTGCGACGATTCGCAGCGCGAGGACGGCGGCCTGGGGGATGTGGCGCCGCACGTGAACATCGTCGGTTTTGGCAACACCGGCTGGGCGGATGCCGGGGTCGTGTGCAACTGGCAGATGTACCAGTTGTACGGCGATACGCGCGTCGTCCGGCGGCATTATCCAGCCCTGCTGCGGTATATGGACTACCTGGAACGGACCAGCAAGGAGTTTGTGCGCGGCACCGGCGCTTACGGCGATTGGCTGCGGCTGGCCGGTCCCCAGCACTCCGAAGCCATCGGCACGGCCTATTACTTCTATTCGACGCGATTGATGGCCGAGTTGGCAGAGGCCATCGGCAAGCCGGACGACGCGCAGAAGTATCGGCGTCAAGCCGAGAACATCCGGGCGGCGTTCGTCAAGAACTTCCTGAAGGAGGACGGGCGGATTGTGGACGCCAAAGGCGAGACCGGCCAGACGTTTTACGCGCTGGCGTTCGGCTTGGACCTGGTGCCGGAAGGCCGCCGCGCTCAGGTGGCGGAGCACTTCGTCAAGGAGATCGAAAAGCAGGACGGACATCTGGCCACGGGATTCCTGGGCACGCCTTTCGTGCTGTTTGCACTGGAGAAAGCAGGGCAGATTGACCTAGCGTACCAGTTGCTACTGAACGACACGTATCCCTCGTGGCTGCTGCAAGTCAAGGTCGGATCGACGACGATGTGGGAGCGTTGGGACGGCTGGCTGCCGGACAAGGGTTTTCAAGATCCGGGCATGAATTCTTTCAACCACTATTGGCTGGGCTGCGTCGGCCAGTGGCTGCAGTGCTCGGTCGCGGGCATCGACACCGACGGTCCCGGCTTCGCGCGGATCACGATCCGTCCGGTGCTGGCCTCGTCGGGCAAGGGGCTGAACTCGGCCCGCGGCTCGTACGATTCGATCCGGGGAAGGATTGCCAGTCAGTGGAGCCGCAGCGAGGACGGATTCCGCCTGAACGCGGTCATTCCCGCCAATACGGGAGCCACGGTGTACGTGCCGGCGAAGGACCCGGCGAGCGTCCGGGAAGGCGGCCAGGCAGTGGACCGCGTCGCCGGCGTCAAGTTCCTGCGGCACGAGAAGGACTACGCCGTATTCGAAGTCGGCTCGGGCCAATACACGTTCACCAGCCGCTGACTATGCCATGTTTCGCGAAAAGGGGACAGGACCCTTTTGCCGGAACGGCCCGAAGGGGGCTTCGCCCAAAAGGGTCCTGTCCCCTTTTCGCGAAACTCCGCTTAGTTGCCCGTCAGCCACTGATGCGCGAAGGTTTCCGCCAACAAGCGGTTGGGAAAGGGATGGACGGCCGATTGGACCGCCGGCCGCTGGGCCTCCGGCGTCCGCTCGACCACCTCGCGCCGCCAGCGTTCCGCCTGTTCGGGCACATGGAACACGTTGGCCTCGCGGCGCGGCCGGGACGCGGTCGGGACGGACACCACCGCCACGAAGTGCGGCCAATCGGCGAAGGGATCGGTGTAGGGCAGTTGCTGCAAATGCAGGATCAACCGCCGCTCGATCTCGGCCAGGTCCTCCCCGAAACACGCCTTGAAGCGTCGCACGTTGTCCGGCAGGACGCCCGGCGGCACCAATCGGCCCGCGCCTTCCCACGGTTGCAGGCGGCTGGTTTGACGGACGAATTCATGGAATGCTTCGCGGTGATTTTTGGCCAGGTAGTGGGTCAGCGCCCAAGCGGCGGCGTAGCCGGTGGAGGTCAGCCGCGCGGCCCCGACCGTCTGGGCGACCAACTGCCCGTCTGCCTCGTCGGTCGTCCGGCTCTTCAGCCATTGCTCCAGTTCGAACATCCGCAAGTCGTTCACTTGGCCGGCGCCTTTCCATTTCAGCTGGCGATCGGTCGTGGTAGGCGAGAAGAATTCCGCCAGGCCTTCGTTCAGCCACATGGGCCAGATTGACATTCGCTGCTGGACGCCGATGTTGTGCAGGATTTGGTGTGCGCCTTCGTGAGCGATTGTGGCGATGGCTTGCTGCACGGCCAGTTCGGGCTTGATCCGCCACAACTGGGACTCTTCATACAGGACCACGCGATTGGTCAGCACGTCGTAGTAGGCGACCGTGTCCTCCGGCATGCGGCGGAGCTTCTGGAATTCCGACGAAGTGCGGAAGATGATCACGACCAGAGGCCATTCCGGCGGGGCGACCTCGATCTTTTGGGCCTGGGCGTAGGTGACCACACCTCGAAACATCGTTTCCAGGATACGGCTGGCCGCCTCGGCGAACCCCTCGCTGCAATTGTACAGGTACAGGTAATGCCGCGTTTCCTTGCTCTGAAAGCCGGGCAAGAGCGACGAGCGCAGTTGGTCGGCGATCGCCGGTTTGGTAGCCGGCTCAAACGGCTTCTCGGTGATCTGCGTCTGGGCGGCAGGCCGCGGGACCAGGTGCCCGTCCGGCAATATCACGAAGCGTTGGTCGCCCGCCATTCCCCACAGCCGGCCCACGACGGACAGGCCCTGATCGCCGGCGGTCAGAACGCATTGGCCGCGCCCCGGTACGACCGGACCGCCAGGAACCGGCAGCCCCAACGCTTGCCAAGCCGCACCGTTCTCGGCCGGGGCCTCGGCCCCTACCGAAAGCCCGGCCGCCAGCAGCGCCATCAAGCCGCAGGCGGTCCCGAGCCGGCGGACGGCAAACAGGCGGGGGGCGAGCCGCCTAGGCGGCAAGTCGAGGAAGCGTGACATCCTGGTCATCCTTCCTCCCACGGTGCCGGATGATTCGGCTTCAAGTCATAACGCCTGATTTTGCGGTCCAGCGTCGAGCGTTCGATTCCCAGCAGGGCCGCCGTCCGGCTCTTGTTCCAGCCCTCCGCGTTGAGCGTCGCCAGGATGTGTCGCCGTTCGACTTCCGCCAGCGCCGCCGGCTGGTACTGCTCGACCGGCAACGGGATTTCGCCGGATTCGCTGGACGGCGCCAAGCTGGTCAGCGTCAAGTCCTCGACCCCGATGCGGTCGCCGCGCGACAAGACCACCGCCCGCTCGATCACGTTTCGCAATTCGCGGACGTTGCCGGGCCAACGGTACTTCTGCAGCAGTTCCAAGGCTTGCGGCGTAAAGCCGCGCAGCTTTTTGCCGGTCTCGTTGTTGAAGCGGTCCAGGAAGTAGACGGCCAGCTCGATCACGTCCTGGACGCGTTTCCGCAGCGGCGGCACCACGATCTCCACCACGTGCAGCCGAAAATAGAGGTCCCGCCGGAACTTGCCGTCGGCGACGTCCTTCTCCAGTTCGCGGTTGGTGGCAGCGATCACGCGGACATCGACCTTGATCGCCTGGTTGCCGCCGACGCGCTCGAAGGGATGGCCCTCCAGGACGCGGAGGAACTTGGCCTGAATCGACGGGCTCATTTCTCCGATCTCGTCCAGCATCAACGTGCCGTGGTGGGCCGCCTCGAACTTGCCGATCTTCCGTTCCGTGGCTCCTGTGAACGCGCCCTTCTCGTGGCCGAACAGTTCGCTCTCCAGCAGGGTTTCGGAAAGCGCCGCGCAGTTCAGGCAGACAAACGGCCCCTTCTTCCGCGGACTGGAGAAGTGGATCGCCCGAGCCACCAGCTCCTTGCCCACGCCGCTCTCGCCGCGGATCAGCACCGTCGCCCGGTTTGGCGCCGCTTGGCCGATGGCCTCGTGCAGTTTCTCCATCGGCGGGCTGCTGCCAACGATTTCGCTTTCGGCGCCCAGCCGTTTGCGGAGTTGGGCAACCTCGCTTTGCGTTTGCGACAAGTTCTCGGCCAATTCCTGCTGGCGGGCGAGGTTCTTGAGGGCCAGGGCGACGTTGTCGGCGACCGCCAGCGTGAATTCCAAATCGTCGGGGTCGAGCGTCCGATTGGCATGGGTCGAGTAGACGTGAATCAAGCCGACGATTTTGCCGTCCTGGCGGATCGGCGCCGCGATCACGCTGGTCGACTCGATCTCTCCCTTGCTGTCGCGCGTGCCCAGCGTGCTGTCGTCCTGGACGTTCCGCGCCAACACGGCTTCCCGCTCGCGGAGCACCGTTTCGGCGAGGAAAGTGGAAATGCGGTGGTATTTCACTTCGGCCGCCGCCCGCGAGGCCACCACGTGCAGGTCGGAAACCTCAAGGGCGCCGTCCAGCTGGCGAGGCCCCAGCAGCACGGCGCCCGCGTCGCTGTGCGTGCCCTCAAACAACCCGTCCAAGGCCAGTTGGGCCACCGCCTCGATGTCGGTTTGGTTCGCCAAATTGAAAGCCAGCCGGCACAACTGGGCCGCCGCCTGGCCCAGCCGTTGCGTGCTGGACGGCACGCGACCGGGGGACAGCAGCGTCGTCTGACCGCGACGGTGCGTGATGTGGGTCGGTTCCAACGTCTCCAGCAATTGTGAATCGCTGGTGTCCGAGGGCAACACGCCTGACACGGTCTCTTCGCCCGGTTCGCTGGCCAGGGCGGGCTTGGCGCCCGCCTCGGCAAATGCCTTGCTCAGATCGTAGCAGAATGCCATCTGGCAATTCGCGATTCGGATCACGTCGCCTTCGCCCAGGCTGATATCTCCGCTCACCTTTTGGCCATTCACCAACGTGCCGTTGCGGCTGTCCAGATCCCGCAACGTCCATTGACCTTGGGTTAAGAAGACCTCGGCGTGATAGCGGCTGCAGCGTTCGTCCTTGATGACGATCAGATTGGTCGGCGCGCGGCCGATGGTGACCGTCCTCCCCGGTGTCAGCCGGGAGACATCGGACCACTTGGACCCTTCGCGAATCACTAAATAGGCGAGCATCGGCTATCCCACCGGTGTGCCAAGACAGCTTTTATTGCAATTATTTCCTGCTACGGCTATATTTAGGGTACACGAAATAACCGGCCGTGACGATCGTTGCCAACAGCCAAAAATGAGCTATTTGGCCTGCCCGACGGAGTCGTCGCGATGGCCTCGGGGGCGGCCGGGTCGGCGATTTTCGTTCTTTCAGGGGTATCCTAGGAGATCACCAAACATGTCGCAGAGCTTATTTCGGCCATTTTACTCCGTCAAATGGATTTTGGCGCTGCTCCTCTCGCTGCTGCCTGCCGCTGCCTGGGCCCAGGCGAATTGGGGCTATCAACGTGCCGTGGGCGGGATCATCGTCGACCCCAGCGGTGCAGTGCGGTTGCCAACGGTCAGCGAACGCCAAGAAATGCTGACGGAACTACGAGCACAAGCCGCGAAGATTGCCTCCGAATTGAATCAACGCACGGAATTGCGCAAGGTCTCGTTGCGGACCTTGGAAGCGGCCCTCACGGACGTGCTGGCCGGCAACCAGGACCGACTGCCGGACGAATTGTTGTACTTGGCCGGCCTGCAACGCGTCCAGTACATCCTGGTGTACCCGGAGCAGAATGATATCGTGCTGGCCGGCCCCGGCGAAGGCTGGAAGTTCGACCAGAATGGAAACGCCGTCGGCGTTACGACGGGACTGCCCGCAGTGCGGCTGGATGATTTGCTCGTGGCCTTCCGGACCGTGGAGGCGGCGCGGACCGAGGGCATTTCCGTGTCGATCGATCCGACGAACGAGGGCCGTCAACGCTTTGAAGCGTTCATGAACCGACAACGCACGTTTGATCGCGCCGTACTGCCCGCCGCGGTCGAGGCCATGGGAGTTCAGCAAGTGACGCTGACGGGCGTGCCCGCCGACAGCCATTTCGCCCGGATTCTGTTCGCTGCGGACTTCCGCATGAAGCAGTTCGGAATGAAGCTCGATGAGGCGCCGGTTAGGGGACTCCCGAGTTACCTGGACATGCTCAAGTCCAAGGGGCAAGTGCCCGGCAGCGCCACGCCGCGCTGGTGGATGGCCTGCAACTACGAGCCCGTGGCGCGCAGCGGTGATCGCTTGGCCTGGGAGATTCGCGGGCAAGGTGTCAAGGCGCTGACCGAGGACGAGGTCACCGCCGGCGACGGCACGCTGCAAGGCACCGGGCGTGCCGATCCCGTGGCGAAGCAGTGGGCGGATCTGTTCACCAAGCACTACCCGGAATTGGCCGCGAAAGACTCGACCATGGCTCAACTGCGGAACCTCATGGATCTGTGCGTTGCCTGCGCCTTGATCCAGCGGGAGAACCTCGTAGGACTGGCCGGCGGCAAAGGCTTCCCCTTGTTGATGAAGCCGGACAGCGAGTTCACGGTCGGTCAACTGCCGGCGCCAAAGACGGTGGAAACCAAGTGCAGCTTCCTGAAGATCGGCCGCAACTATGTGATCACCGCCTCCGGCGGCGTGCAGATCGAATCCTGGGAAGTGGCGAGCAATAACGTGGTCACCCCGCAGTTGAAGTCGGTCCACGCGCAGGGGACGCCGCAGGCCGGCAAGTCGTGGTGGTGGAACTAGGCATCAATGTCGCCTTTCGCTCCGCGAAAGGACGCCCTTTCGCGGAGAGGCCGTGAAAAAATTGGGACAGGCACCTCGCAGCCCCCTGTTTTCTCGGCGATTGGCGCGGTGCTGGCTCGGAGCCAGTCCCATTTTTTCACAGCCTCGGAGCGAAACACGACCCAACAGCGGTGTTGTTCTTAGAAAGCTACTAAGCGCGGGGAAAACGCCGTAAATTGACGAACTGCACGTGAGTCAGACCCCGCCCCGCCACAGCGAAATGGTCGTCCACGTAAGGCGGCCGGTCCGCTGCCTGATCGGGCGGATCGGTGGATTTCAACAACACAAGTTCGTCGGCCGACAGGGCCTGCGCGATCCGCGCTGCGATCGAGTCGCTGGTCACGCTCCAACTGTGTGGCAGAGGCCGAGGCGGCAAGCTTGCTTCGATCTCCCGCAGAAACTGAACCGGACAGAAGACGATCGGCTGGCGGCCGTCGCTCGCGGGAAGCAACTCCAATAAACCATCCCATGCCGCTTCCCAACGCGATTCGGCCAGCAGCGTCGCCAACAGGCGGGCCGATACCCCCATGACATCGACGCACAGCCAATGCGCCGCCTCGTCGCCCAGGCCCCACGCGGCGTCCGCCTCGCGAATGACATCGGCCAGCTTGCCGCCCCCCGCGATCAGCACGTTGACGGCAGGCGGTTGCTCCGCCAGCCACTCGTTCAGCGCGGCGACAAACCGGGCGTAGCCAAACAGGCTGCCTCCCACCTTGACCACTCGGATCGGAAGCCCGCTCATCGACCGCACTCCTCGCGCAGAACTACTGCCAGCGCGTACGCCGGAGCGGCGCGGGAAACCACCGCTCCCAGCCGATCGGCCAGCGAAATGACGGGCCCGGTGTGGCCCAGCTTGCTCAGAACGCGGCTTGCCAAGAAGTCCCCGTGGCCCGACAAGACGATCGGAAAATCCAACGTTGCTTCCGCTCCCCAACTCCGCCGCACGACGCGAGACAACGCGGCAAGCACGAGATTCGCCTGGGCTTCCGCCACCGACGATGCCATCTGGACGGCATCCGGCTCGCCGAACTCCGTCTCGTCCGCGCAGATCATCCTGGCCAAACGGGCCACGGCGGCCGGCCGAGTCGCCGGCCGGCCATCCGCGGTCTGCAGATCGCCGGACTGCTCCGGCAACTCGCCCAACACCAGATAAACGTCCCGCATCGTCGCAAATAGCTCTTGGGCCACGCCGCACGTCCGGCCTCGGTACGGCACCTGCCCCACCACGCCGCAGACCGGGCTGCGCTCGACGCCCGTGTAGACGAGTTCCCCCGCCAGCATCCGTTGCGTGTCGGTTCTGCCCACCGCCGCCGGCCGTCCAGCGACCAAAGGAATCAGATCGCAGGTCGTGGAGCCGATGTCCAACATCAGCGCCGCCCCCCCCGGAACGTACCGTCCCGCCAACCGAGCCAACGCGTGCCAGTTCGACGCGGCGGCCAGGACCGGCTCGGCCGCGGCCTGTTCCGGGCTCGCCAGACGTCCGTCAACCAAGTAGACGTACACCGGCAGTCCTGCGGCCGCCTCGCAGACGGAGGCCAAAATGTGACGCACTCCGGCGGCCTTGGAGGGAAAGCAATCCGCCAATTCGCCCGTCATCGTGACGCCGACCGCCGTGCATTCCGCCGCCGAGCCGACGATGGTCCTCAGCAATCCGGCGAGCTGATCCGGAGATTTCCACAGCGCCAACGGGATCGAACCCGTCCGCTCAAGTCCGTCGGAGAACTTGACGTTGGCACCGCCGATATCGAGCGCCAGGCAACTCATGCAACGTGTCCTTCGGCCGTGAATTCTACTCGCTGCCGAGCCCAGCACAATTCGACGGTGTGGCCGGCCGCGGCCTCGATCATCGCGGCGGCCAGGTTGGTCTGCAACAGACGACGCAGGCCGACGTAGGAGGTCGTGAGCCGCGGATTGACTTCGACGACAACATCGCCGCGGCCGTCGTCCGCCGAGCCCAGGATCAGGTCGACGCCGACGTAGCCGCATGTGGCTGGGAAACAGGCCAGCGTCGCCAGGGCCAGCCGTTGCGCGCGAGCCGCACGGGGTGGCTCGATCGGAGAAGAACCGCCCAGGTATCGAAAACGACCGTCTTCGCTGAGCCGCTGCAGACAGGGCGGCAAAGGTTGGTGGCCGCTGGGGCCGCAGAGCACGGCGACGCTGGCCGCCGTGCCCGGACAGAGACTTTCCAACCGGGCGGAGGCACCAAGCCTCGCAGCGTCGTACGGGCTTTGGGGGCCGGCCAATCGCTGCAGACCGATCGAGCCGGCGCCGTCGGCCGGCTTGAGCACTGCGGGATAGACGAAATCCAGCGGCAGAGGCGCGCCGGGGGAAAAGGCGACTCCCACCGGGATTGGCACGCCGCTTTTTCGGAGCAGATTGGCCGTGCGATTCTTGTCCGAGGCGATCGACACGAAGGCGGAATCCGGAGACAACAACGAAGCGCCGGCAGCCTCGGCCCAGCGGGTGCGCTCCAGCAACGCGTGGTTCTGCTCCGGCGCGATGATCATCGTCCGATCGCAGGCCGCCGCCAGTCGAGAGAACGCCTCGCGTTCTTCCCAGGCACTGTGAATCTCGATGTGCGGACATTCGGGCAGGGAAAGGTCAGCCAGGCGGGAATCTCGCAACAGGACGACGGTCGTCCCGTGGAGCGACAGGAAGTCGCTGGCCAGCGCCGCGATCATGGCAGCGCCTTCGCGAACGATGGACGCGTCAAAGCGAATGCCGCCGGCGTTCGAGTCTGGATTCGAAAAGGCCCCGCCGCCGGTCAAGTACTCGTAGAGGAAAACTCGTTGCGCGACCAACGCCATCTGCCTCAGGGCCGGGACTTCCATTGCAGCGTCGACGCTGGCGCCGCCGCCGACGGTGCGGCTTGGTCGCTCGCTTGCGCCGAAGCCACCACGGTGCCGGCCGCCACCGGCACGGCCGTCGCCGGAGCCGGTGTTTCGATCGGTTTGGGCAACTGCGAAATCTCAATGGCCGAGCCCGAAGGAACGAACTTGGCCGGTTCGCTCCCCGTCGCACTGCCGGTTGCGTCGTTGACCGGCATTCCGCTGAGCCGCAGTGGTCCGGACGCAGAAGCGGTCGCGGCCGCGGCGGTGGTCGAAACCGCCCCAGCGGCATAAGACGCGGGGCGAACGGCGGACGTCTCGGACGAGGCGAGCGGCGGTTGCGCCGAGGAACCCGTGCTGGCCGTCTGGGGAGCAAGCTTCCAGGAGTCGCTGGAGCCGCTGGAGTTGGAGGTGGACGTGCCTTGCCTGCTGGTAGGTCCCGTGGCCGGGGCCGTTGTCGGATTCGACTGCGCAGGCGCCGCCGTTTGCGGTGTCGCCGTGCGGTTGTAGTAGGGCCCGGTCGCGCCCACGCTGGTGGACGGCGGCGGCACGCGCGAAGCACCAAAGGGCGCCAGCGTGTTGAACGGAGTCTGCGAACTCTTGCATCCGCACAGCCCCACAACGGTGATCAAAACGGCGGGAAGCCACTTCATTGGCAGATTCCTTTCCGCCACAGGCACATTAGAAGAAAGCGCCCAGCAAGCCCTAGACGAGACAACAGCAAACCCAACCGCTACATTACCGACTGCTGAGACCGCGTCCAAGATCAGTTCGACGAAAAACTTGTCCCCCGGGGTGACGGAAGCTTGCCAGCTAGCACTGGCGGCACGGGGCTCTCGACGGGGATTCCGGCCGCTCTCGTGGCAGCCATCGCAACTCGATGGCTTCGCGCACAAGAAAAGAATGTTCGACTTGCCTATTGCCATTGCTATGGATATGGGGGTATACATAGTGCCGGACGCTGCTCGCAGCAATGCCTGATCCCCAGAGGCGAGTGCCGGCCCAAGCGTCTTCTTCGCTGACACTTGGGCATCGAGGAGAGAATTCCGGATGAGCCATTTTCGTCAACCTGCCCTTCGTCGTCACTCGGCGTTGCTACTCCTGGCCGTCGCCGCGTGCATCCTGTTTCTCACGCGCACGGATTCGCCGCCTGCTTCCGCCGGCGACGAAGCGGGCGGCGCCAAGGCACCGCCGCTGCCCGCGCTCAAGGTGGACAGGTCGGCGCCCCTCCTGCTGGACGAGCCGCCGGCCAAGGAAGCCAAGAGCCAGACTTTTCTCAGAATCAACGACGCTTGCTTCGTGTGCCACGGCAACTACCGAGAAGAACCGATGGCAGTCAGCCACGCGAAGAACGAGGTCAGCTGTATCGACTGTCATGACGCATCGCTGGCGCATCGCAACGATGAAGACAACGTCACGCCGCCGGACAAGATGTATCCTGTGGCCAAGATCGACGCCAGTTGCGCCGAATGCCATGATACCCACGACGTGCCGGCGCGCGAGGTCCTCAAACGCTGGCAGGAACGTTGCCCGCAAAAAACCGATTTCGCGCAGATCGTCTGCACCGACTGTCACGGCAACCATCGGCTTGCGCGCCGCACGGTGCGCTGGGACAAGCAAACGGGAGCCTTGCTGACGCGCACGCCAGGGCCGGCCCCGGCGCAGCCGTGAAGCGGTCCGAAGGAACGCACTGCACGGCGCACGTAGCCGGTCTCTCAAAGACCGGCTCACCGTAGGCCGCTCGCTCCGCGAGCGGAACCGCGCCTCGAAGTGACGCGGCTACATGTCTTCGCTTCCAGGCTCAGCGCCGGCAGCGGTGCAGCGACATGAGCGCCAAGGCCGTGCCGTACTGCTGGTGGTAGTCGTACAGCGGGAAATCCCACCACGAACCGTCGCGCTCTTGCAGATGGATCAGCACCTGCGCCAAATGGTCCTGGTACGACGCTCGTTCGCTTGCGGGCAGCAGTTCGATGCACAGCGCTGCGTAGTAGTGGCCGTAGTAGAAGAAATAGCCGGCTACCTGGCACCAGGACTCGTGCGGAATCGGCCGCTTGCGGCCCATGTCCAGCCAGCCGTTGCGGGCAAACAGCCGATCCAGCCAGGTTTTGATCACGGCGTCCGTGACCAGCGGATCGCCCCACAGACGCAGGGCTAGATTGCAGGCCTGCGACCGCCCCAGGCTGCCGCTGGGCCGGTTGATCTCGCGCATCGGCCGGCTCTTCAGGTACTCGCCGTACAAGTAAGAAAAGTCCGGCTTGCGCTGCCGCAGAATCGACGCCTTGCCGCGCTGGATCAATCGGTCCGGCGTATCGACGTCCACCTGCCGGGCCTCGTCCAACGCGACCAGCACCGTAGCCGTGACGAAGCTGATCGTCGAGCCACTGGGCTTGCGCGTATGGGCCTCGAAGTCGTAATACGCCCAGCCGCCGTCCACGACCTCGTAGCGCTCCAGCATGTCGATCTGCTGGGCGATCAACTCGCGGATCTTGCGTCCCCGCATCTCGTCGTCCGGCTCGCGGCGCAGCATGCGGACCAGAGCCTGAATCGAGTAGGCGTGAGCCCAGGAATTGTAGAACACCTCCGGGTCGGCGCGGCGGACGCGCGGCAACTCGTCAAACAGCCATTGTTCGGCACGGTCCAGCGCCTGAGCGACCTGCGGCCGATCGCCGCCCGTTTCGATCAGCGCCGAGATGCACAGGCTGGTGACCGCCGCGCGAAACGCATGGTGAGCGCCAGGCACCGGCGCCAAGACCTCGCCGGGCCGCGTCACGTTGACCGAGCCCCACGAACCGTTGGCGTTCTGCCGTTTCAGCAAGAAATCCACGCCCCGGCCCATGGTCTTCTCGAACTCTGCAGTCGAGGGCGGCGGAACCGGCTTCGGCTGAGGGCCAATCTCCGCCTGCGCCGCACGCGCCGAATGCTCCTCCGAGTAGCCCAGCAACGGACACACGGCCGCCACAACGAGAAAGGTCAACCGCATTAGCATCGTGCGTCTCCGCATCCCGCATCCCGTATCCCGTATCGCGCGTCCCTCATTTCCCGTCCTTCGGTGCTTCCTGCAACACCTGATCACCTTCCGCCAGCCCCTTCACGATCTCGACGAGTTTGTCGGTCTTCTCCCCCACCGTGATGCCGCGTTTGGAGGACTTGCCGTCCTTGCCCAGCAAGTAGACGTAGCGATGGTCGTCCATTTCGTCGGTCAGCACGGCACCGGCGGGCAGGACGAGCGCGTCCCTCTTGGCGTAGGCGGTCAGTTTCACTTTGCACGCCATGCCGGGCACGATCGCTTTGACGTTTTTGTCCAGATTCACATTCAAGGTCGCGTCGAAACTGCCCGGCCCGATGGGGATCTCGCTCCACTGGCTGAGCACCGCCGGCAGTTTCAGTTCGGGGAATCCGCTGGGCGTCGCGACGCCCGACAGTCCTGGGCGCAAGCGGTGCAGTTGGTCTTCCGGAATCGAAGCTCGAATCGTCATGACCTGGGGCTGGACCACGGTCATCAACACCTGGTTCAGCTGCACGGTCCCGGCCGGCCGCAGCGCGTCGGCCAGCGGTTGCGTTTCGCTGAACTTGCCGCGCGTAGACTTGCCGTAGTAGACCACGCCCTCGGTCGGCGAGCGCACCGTCAGCCGCTCGCGGTCGTCCACCAGCCTCTTCAATCGTTCGACCGCCCGCTTGTGCTGGATCCGCTGTTTTTCGACCTCGATCTGCTGTCGCTTGAGCGTCTCCGGCAGCAAGATCTTCGCCCGAGCGATTTCCAGTTCTCGCCGCTGGCTGGCTTCCTTGGTGCGATCGTCGGTCCGCGGGATATCGAACTTGAGATCTTGGTCGCGTCTAATCTGTGCGGACTCCACCATCATCTTCGCCGACTCCAACTGGTCCCGGGCCCGTTTCAGGACGATGGCTTCCGTCTCTTCCGTCACTTCATCGGCGGCGTACATCTTTTCCAACTGCCGCAGTTCCTCCTCGGTGTATTCCATCGAATTGCGAGCCCGCTTCAGGTTGAATTCGGCCATCTTCAGGTTGAAGGGGCGCTGTACGTCGAAGTAGTACATTCGGTCTTCGGCGTTGATCTTTTCAGCCCGCTCGTTCGCGGCCAGATCCAGCGGCGTCGTCTTTTCCAAGGTCGCCAAGCTGTCTTCTGCTTGTTTGAGCGTCAATTCGGACAGGTTCGTGTCCGTGCGCACGTCGTCGATCATCTTGTCCAACTTCTCCGTTTCCAACTTCAGCAGGACGTCGCCCTTTTTGACTCGGGCTCCGTGTTTGACGGCGCTGACCACAACCAGTGCGGGCGACGGCGCATATTCGTCCAGACGGATCGCGATTTCGGAGGTCGAGCGGGCCTCGAACACGCCGTCCAGATCGACCGTGATCCTCAGCGGACCTTTCTTGACCGTATGGGTCGCCGGAGCATCGGGCTTGGCCGCTGTCGCCTCAGGCTTGGCCGGCTCCGATTTCGCGGGAGCCGCATCGGGCTTGGATTCCTTGGCCGGCTGCGCCACAGCCGCCGTCGCCAGACAGAGGAGAAGCGACAAAGACAACAGGAAGCGGAACGTGCGGTCTCTCATGGTGGTTTCTCCTGAGCGCGGCTTGGCCGCATCAAATAAATCCCATGGAGCAACTGCCTATTAGAATTGGCGACAGTGGCGGTGTCAATCAGATCAAGTGCTGCTTTCTCTCGCTGGGCGTTGCGCGACATCAAGGCGGAGAGCCGCGCCCGCCACCAATGAGGAACGTCCCCGTGATTCCTCATGCCAGGAAGCACATCGCAGAAAGACGCCAGCGGAGTGTCCAGGGTAGTGGCGACGACATCGAACGCTATCTCCGCCAAACCGTGCCTTCAGGCCGCCCAAATCCCTATTCGTACTTCAACGCCTCCAGCAAGTCCAACCGCGTCGCCCGCCGGGCTGGGACCCAGGCGGCGACCAGGACGATCGCCAAGGCCAGCAAGAAACAGCCCCCCATCAGGTCGGCGTGCAGCTCGAAGCCAATATGATAGCCCAGCAAGGGGAGCATCGTCAGGCTGATCACCCAGGCCGTGGTCGCTCCCGCCAAGAAGCCCATGACGATCCCAATCAATCCCACCACCAGCGCCTGAGCCAGCACGGTCTTGGCCACCTGGCGGCGGGTCATCGCCACGACGCGCAGCAGTGCCAACTCGCGGGTCTGTTCCAGGACGTTCATCGTCAAGGTGTTGGCGATGCCGAAACCCGCCACGAGGAACCCCAGGAACAGCAGTCCCCACAAGCTGCCCACCACGCCGTCCAGCATCGCATCCAACCGCTGACTGAGATCGGCGAACGAGTGCAGCATCAGTCCGTGCCGCTGCGTGAGTTCCTGCAGCTTGGCTTCCACAGCGCCCCGCTCGGCAGGGTAGGCTTTCACCATGAATACATCGACCCCGCCGATGTCCAACAACTTTCGGGCCGCCTCGCGTTCCATGTGCAACACCAGGCCGCCGACCAGGTACTCGTTGGCCAGGCCGGCGATCCGGATCCGCCGCGGACCGGCGTTGGTGGTCACCTGGACGTCGTCGCCGACCTTGAGCCCGCAGCGCTGGGCCAGCACCGTCCCGGCTACCGCTTCGCCGGCGAACATCCGCTGCGCCACGTCGTCCGGATCGCCCACCGCGAGGTTGACCGGCACGCCCTCGCCGTGCGTGAGCCCCTGGACCAGGATCACCACGGGCTGCTGGGCCACCTCGGCATTGACGAACCGCAAACTGCCCAGCCCCCAGATGCCGGGAATGGCGCGGATTTCCGCACCCAGTTCCTCCGGCATGTCGGCCGCCCGGCCTTCACCCGGATCGGCCATCATCGCCCGCACGAAGAAGTCGCCCGCGTGGGTCTGCCGCAGCCAGGCTCGAACGTCGTCGATGTTGTTGGTGATCGTGGTGCCTAACCCCATCCCCGTGCTGATCGCCAGGACCAGGACGCCCAGCGTCAACCCGGTACGCGAACGCCGGCGCACCAACTGACGGCAAGCCAACTGGCCCTCGACGCCCAGCCAGCGGCGCGCGGGAATCGCGGCCAAACGCACCAGGGGCCCCAGCAAGGTCAGGGTCAGGGGAATGAACGCGACCATAAAGACCGTCCCCACGGGAATCGTCCATTGAACCGGCAGCCAGCCGCCGATCGCGGCGGCCAGCATCGCGCCGGTGATCCCGTACGCCAGAACGGCCGTCACGATGAACCACAGGGGCAGCCGGGCGGAAGCGTCGCTCACCAGCGGGCGGAGCGCTTCCAGCGGCGTGACGCGGGCCGCCTGATGTGCCGGGATGTACGTAGCGACCAGGGCCATCACGGGCCCCAGGCAGGCCGCCACCGCGAAGGAGCCGAGATCGAACTGCACGTCGGGCAAGGTCGTCATGTACACTCGCGCCACCGCCTGCGTCAGTTGCGACGCCCCCAAGTAGCCTGCCAGGCAGCCGAGGACCGTGCCCACCAAACCCAGCACCAATCCCTCGCGGAGCAACATCCCCAGGATCTGGTTCCGCGTCGCGCCGACGGCTCGCAAGACCGCCAATTGGCGGCGACGCTCTTTGACGTTCATCAGGAACGTGTTCAGAATCATGAGCATCGCCAAGGCCAGCGTCGTGGCGTACGCGAACTTGAGACCCTGCTCCAGGCTGGCCGTCGATTCCGCCGCCAATTTCGTGCGGGCGACGGGGCTGCGGACGATGACGCCGGGCGGCAGCAGATTCTTCGCCAGCAAGGCGACCTTTTCGGCCTGGACGTCTTCCTGCAACACCAGATTGATCGTATTGACATAGCCGGGTTTCAGAAACCACCGCTGCGCGTCCGCGATGGGGATCATCAAGACGCCGGCCTGCTTGAACCCCGCCACGCCCCGCAGTTCGAGCAGTCCGGCAACCCGTGTTTGCCTCAGCCCCCGGCGGGTCAATACCTTGATCTCGTCCTGCAAGTTGATCCCGAACGAGTGGGCAAAGCCCGATTCCAGGACCGCGCCCCGGCCGTCCGCGAACAGGCTGCCGGCGCGGATCTCATAGTCGCGAATCGCCGCTTCCTTGCTCGGGTCGATGCCCATGACCAGCATCCGCATGCGCCGCCCCTGGTGGTACGCCGTGGTGGTCTGTTGCACCATCGGCACGGCGGCCACAACGCCCGGAAGCCGTTCCAGGGACCTCACGACGCCGTCCGCGTGCATCCCCGGACCGTCGGCGATCACTTCCAGCCCCGAGCGTCCCGCCAGGCTTTCGTACATCTCGCGGTAGGCCCGACGAGTCGTCTTGCCGCAGAGGGTCACCGCCACCACGGCGGCGACCCCGATGACGATGCTCAGCAGCGTCAGCGTGGCCCGGCCGGGACGATGCCCCATTTCGCGAGCCGTGAACTTCCAGAGAATCATGGCGCCGGTGCCTCCTGAAATCGCTTGGCAGACGGTCCGGCAACCGCCGCCGACCGGCCGTCGGTGACCACCAGACCG
>CAYPGE010000039.1:0-33391 GCA_964409865.1 uncultured Pirellulaceae bacterium | reverse complement strand
GTGGACACTGCCAACGCCCACGGCACGGTCACGATCCAGGGCGCTCAGCTGTTGTATACGCCTACCACCGGCTACGTGGGGGCGGCGGAAATCGTCTATACCATCAACGATCGCGCCGATGGTTCCGGACTGACCGATACGGCCACCGTCTACATCACCGTCGTCGATTTCGTGCCCAGCGACGTGTCGGGTTATGTGTACTTCGACTTCAACAACGACGGGATCAAGAATCCCGGCGAATGGGGCATCGGCGGTGTGCGCATGACCTTGGCCGGGACCGATGTCCAGGGCCATCCGGTCAATCTCGCCGCCTGGACCGATGAAACGGGTTTGTACAAGTTCGACGACGTGATGCCCTGCCAGGCCGGGACCACGTACCTGCTGAGCCAACAGCAACCGGCCAGCATGATCGACGGCAAGGAGACGCTCGGCGATCAGGGCGGGTCGATGGCCGGCAACGACCAGATGCGGATCTATCTGCCGCTGTTCGGATACACCGACGGGATCTTGGGAATGCACAATAATTTCGCCGAACTCGGCTTCCGCGCCGAATTCGCCGGCCTGGGGCTGTGGGACTTGGTGCATTCTGGAACCGGCGAATCGTCCGGTGGCAACGGGGAGTTTCTGTTTGGGACGGACGCTCTTGGAAATCTATTGTGGTACATCAACCTGGGCGGCTGGCATGGCTACGTGCCCGGTCAACAGTCGCCAACCAATCCGGATGCCTTCGCGCTCACTACGCACAACGGCAAACTGCCGCTGACGGACATGCGCGCCGCGGTGGTCCGCGAAATCAACGCGGCCGACGAGGCCATCCGCAGCATGTACAGCCGCTCCGGCGGCTGGGTAACGCGGATTACGGGCGAGGCGGACGATTTCGGACTGCCGATGTATCAGTCGGCTGCGGTGGCCGAAGGCGAGGGTGAAGGAATCAGCGAAACGTCCGACGCCGAACTGCTGGCCGCCGACGGCAGTTACGAAGCAGCCGTCGATGCGGTGCTGGCTGAAGTGGCCTGAGTGTCCCAGGAAGCTCAGAAGCCCGGCGTTTTCGGAGAAGCCGGGCTTCTTTTTTTCCGAAGGAGTCGCTTCGCGAGTCCTGACGATCGGGTCCCTATTCCTTTGTTCAGACTTAAAACACGCGGCTCAGCGCTCCGCCGTCGACGATCAGGCACGTGCCGGTGATGTAGCTGCCGGCCTCGCTGGCCAGCAGCAGAGCCGGTCCGACCAGTTCCTCCGGCGTGCCCCAGCGACCGACGGCGGTCCGGGCTGCCAGGCTGTCCTGCTGCTCGCGGCTCAGAATCGACATCGGCATGTCCGTGGCGATGGGGCCCGGAGCGATGCAGTTGACGGTGATGCCGAACGGTCCCAGGTCCAGGGCGCTGGCCTTGGCCATGGCGATCAGCGCCGCTTTGGTGGCCGAGTAGGCATTTCGCTTGGGGGTGCTGGCCAACGCCATGATGGACGAAATGTGAATCACGCGGCCCCAGCGGCGCTGCTTCATGCCGGGCACGACCGCGCGCGTCATCGCCATCACGCTATTCAGGTTCAACTCCACGAGGTACTGCCAGTCCTCGTCACGAATCTCGTCGATCGCTTGAGGAACGTTCCAACCCGCGTTGTTGACCAGGATGTCGACCTTGCCCAGTCGCCGGGCCGCTTCCTCGGCCACCCGCCGGACTTCGTCGCGCACCGCCATGTCCGCGGCCAGGCATTCGACGCGTGCCCCGGTCTGTACACGGATCGCTTCGGCGGCGGCTTGCAGTGCGTCGTCATTGCGGCTGCACAGGAACAAGTCCGCCCCCGCTTGGGCAAACCCGCGCGCGATCGCGTACCCAATGCCCTTGCTGCCTCCGGTCACCAACGCAGCGCGGCCCGTCAAGTCGAAAGGTGTGTTCTTCAGGGACATGAGTACCTCACAAGCCAAGTCGTGTAAGTCGATGATCGCGTGCTCAATATAACCCGAGCGTTGCAGTCCCTCCAAGCCGCGGTCCGATTCAGGGTAAATCAGCTGGCCCAAAACCCTCTGTAACCTGCACTCTGGCAAGGGCTTACGGCAATCGAATTGGGACGGAGAATGGTATTTTCGCGAAGTCAAACCCTTGACACTGCCCGCTCCCAGCCAGAGAATTGCCCGGTGATGAACCAAGACGGCGATGAGTCATGCCTGGAACGATCCCGCCGCCCGTGCTTCACATCGTTTGCCTTGAATAATGCTCGGCCCCCCTGGGCGTTCACGGGCTGCCATGCTGGCTGACGTGGACCCGAGACGCCTCGCTGACGGGGCCTAAGACCCATGAGTCCTCGAAAGAATCGCCTTTTTGCCCCGCTGTGCGAATTGCAGTTGCCGAGTCATTGCGGACCGTGCAGCCTGTCGGGTTGTCTGTTCATCCTCGGCATTTCGGCCACGCAAAGACAACTGGCGGCGGCCGCAGGCCGCCCCGTCAGCGTCTTTATTCACGGCGTGGATGAAGTCGGTTTGCGACGTGCGGCGCGAGCTTTCGGCGTCAAGTCCGAGTTCATCCTCAGCCAGGAGCAGGACAAAGGCAAGGAATTCGCGCGCCGTCTGCGTGCCCATTTGCGTCGGGGCAATCCGGCCATCCTGTTGTCCCGCCATTTCGAGCACTGGGTCGCCGCCATCGGTTACTTGGCCAAACAACGCAAGTTCATCATCGTCGACCCCAAGGAGAAACATGCGATCTTCTTTCGTTGGTCGGAGGCCAAGCTGCTGCGGAACGCTTGGAATCTGGCCAGCGGGCGGGACTCGTACGAGCCAAATCAGTACTTTGCGATTCTGCTGAGCCGCCGGGACGGCGAGCCTCCCAAATGGAAAATCTCTGAGGCTTGGCTGCGGCTGTGCGAACGCGGCTCGGCGGATACGGCCGAAGGGATGGCCAACGATCTGGCCGAGATCGCGGCGCTGGCCAGTCCCGACGATCAGGAGATCGAGGAGGGACCTTACCTGGCCGAGTTTCTCGAAGAAAACGAAGAGCTGATCCTGGACGGGATCACGCACTGGGCCAGTGGCAACGGCGACCGGACGCGCGGTGACCTGCGGACCCTGTACCGCGACTATACAACGGTAGCCAGCTCCTCCGGCATTCGGCTCGCCCCGGACGTTGACCGCGTGTCGCTGGTGGCCCAACTGACCGCAATCCTATCCAGCTACTGGTGGGGCGCTCACTTTTAGCGGGTGGCGCTCCAACGCGAACTCCAACACGCGGCTGCCCAAGGCGCCATAGCAGTAGCCCGCCTTTTCGGCGGCCAACGCCAGGCTGGCGTCAAAGCTGATATCGGCGTTAGGATTGACGTCCAGCACGTAGAACACGCCGTCCCGCAACCGCACATCGATTCGGCCGTAATCCCGGCAGTCGAGCGTTTGGTAGGCCGCCTTCGATGCGGCCTCGAGCCGCGCTAATTCGTCCGGCGACAAACGGGCCGGCGCCCAACTCTTGATTTTGCGGTAGACGGTCGAGTCCGGGACGAACTTGGCATCGTACGAACAGAGACGGTCGCCGAGGTTGTCCAAGGCGGAGAAGTCGAATTCCACCGGGGGCAGCACCTCCACCTGGCTGTTCCCCCACACCGGCACGTGAAACTCGCGTCCATCCACGAAATCCTCGACAATCGCCGGCTGCTGAAAGGTGTCCAGCACGTAGGTGACGCGCCGCTGGAGTTGGCCGGGATCGCAGACGACGGCGCCCGAGTCGATCCCGATACTGCAGTGCTCGCAGGCCGGTTTGACGATCGCAGGAAAGCAATTCCAGTCGTTTTCTGCGGGCGAACGCACGACCTTCCACTTCGGGGTGGGGACGCCCTGCGACCGCAGCATGCGCTTGACCTGGGGTTTGTCGTAACTCCGCTTCAGCACTTCGGATGAGGCGCCCGTGTAGGTGAAACGCAACCGCTCCAGCGTTTCCGCCACCCAAGCCTCGCTGCGGTCGATGCCGGGCAAACCCTCGCACCAATTGAAGACGATCACGTCGCGGGGATCGTACGCCGCCAGAATGCTGTGCAAATCAGGATCTGACACCGGCAGGAACCGCACGGAGTGGCCTTGCCGCCGCATGGCATGCCCCAGACGTTGACACGCGCGATTGGCTTGCTCTTGCTCCTCCGCCGTCCAAGACGGATCGATGTCGTAAATCAGAAGCACCGGTAGATCCATCATGCGCTGCAAGTCCGCCATCCACTGCCTCATGCAATAAGGGGTTCACTCTGACCGCCCGTTTTGTCCTCCGCTTTGCTAGCTGATGACCATATCGTACCCAAAGTGTGAAACCCTGACAACCCAATTTCAGCAAACGACAAGTGAAGGCGGGCGCCGAAATGGCTTTGGTAGCCGCGTTCGTGTATCCTACTGGGGACTGGCACTGAATTCGCGGTAAGATGGGAATGTGCTTCCTTGTCGACCAACTGTATCCAACTGCGCGGCGTCCGCGTCCATAACCTGAAGTCCGTCGATCTCGACCTGCCGCGCGGGCGGCTGATCGTGTTCTGCGGAGTGAGCGGCAGCGGCAAGACCAGTCTGGCGCTGGACACCTTGTACGCCGAAGGGCAGCGGCGGTACATCGAGAGCTTCTCCGCCTACACGCGGCAGTTTCTGGAGCGGCTGGAGAAGCCGGAGGCCGATCGCATCGACGGTTTGCCGCCCGCCATCGCGGTCACCCGCAAGAGCACGACACGGTCCAGTCGAGCCACGATTGCGTCGGCTACGGAGACGGTCGATTACCTCCGCTTGCTGTTCGCCAAGATCGGCCGCGTCTTTTGCCTGGGGTGTGGCCGCGAGATTCAGCGTCAAACGCCGCAAAGCGCAGCGGAGCGTTTGGCGGAACTGCCGGAGGGCGCGAGGTACTTGCTGACCTTTCCACGGCGCGTTCTTGCGCAGGAGGAGTTGGCCGCCGTTGCCGCCGAGCTGCAATCCGAGGGGTTCGTGCGAGCCATTGCCGGCGATAGACTGATCTCGTTGTCCGAGGAACCGCTGCCGTCCTGCACGGCGGAAACCAGCCAATCCACTCTGCTGGTGGTTACCGACCGATTGACGGCCGGCAGCGTCAGTCTGCCGCGTCTGCGCGATTCGCTGGAAACCGCCTTCGCTCAAGGCGGAGGCGGTTGTCAAGCGTGGGTGTTGGCGGACGGCGAGGCGTCGGGCGGGCCGGGCCTGCGTCAGATCGATGGACGCCTGTGGCGGCGGATGGCTTTCAGCGCCGCCTTGCGTTGCGAGGACTGCGGTAGGGATTATCCCGTACCGGAGCCCCGCTTGTTCGACTACAACAGCCCGCTGGGCGCTTGCCCGCAATGCGAAGGCTTCGGCGACACCGTAGAAATGGACATGGACCTGGTGGTGCCGGACCCCTTCAAGACGCTGCGCGAGGGCGCGATCGCTCCCTGGAATACGCCGGCCTACGCGCACGAACTGGACGAGTTGCTCGCGCTGGCCGGCGATTATGGCCTGCCCGTCGACGTGCCGTTTCACAAGCTGAGCGAGGAGCACCTGCGGATCATCCGCGAGGGCGTCCCCGAAAGGAACTTCGGCGGCCTGCGCGGGTTCTTCGACTGGCTGGAACGGCACAAGTACAAGATGCCCATCCGCGCGTTCCTCGCGCGATGGCGAAGCTACCGGCCGTGCCCGACCTGCGGCGGCAAACGGTTGCGCGCCGAGGCCCTGGCGACGCGGGTGGGCGATCGCAATCTGGCGGAGATCTGCAGCCTGAAAATCGTCGACGCGGCGGATTTCTTCCGTTCGCTGGTCCTGGCGGACACCGAACGGGCGGTGGCCCGGATGATGTTGGAACAAGTCGAAGCGCGCTTGGGGTACCTGGGCGACGTGGGGCTCGGCTACTTGCCCCTGGATCGCACCATCCGGACGCTCAGCGGCGGCGAGGCGCAGCGTGTCGCCATGACCTCGACGCTGGGCTCCAATCTGGTCAACATGCTGTACGTGCTGGACGAGCCGTCGGTGGGCCTGCACCCGCGCGACGTCGACCGGCTCACGGATGCGATTGCCCGCCTGAAGGACCGCGGCAACACGGTCGTCGTCACGGAACACGAGGCGACCGTGTTGCGGCGCGCGGACCAGATTGTCGAATTCGGTCCGGGGGCGGGCGAATGCGGCGGCGAAGTCGTCTTTCAGGGAACGCCGCAGGAGCTGTTGGCGCCGGGCGCCAGTCTCACCGGCGAGTACCTGGCCGGTCGGCGAGGCGTCACCGGACCGGAACACCGGCGCTCCACGAATCGGGGCTGGATTCGCCTGCGGGGGGCGCGCGGCAACAACCTGAAGAACCTGAATGTCGATTTTCCTTTGGGGGTGCTCTGTCTGGTGACGGGCGTCAGCGGCGCGGGCAAGAGCACCCTCGTGCAGGAGACCCTGTACGGCGCCCTGTGCCGCCGCAAACGCAAGGAGTCGCCGAACCCCTACCCCTTTGACGAGATCGTGGGCGACGGCCAGATCGACGACGTGCTGCTGGTGGACCAGAGTCCCATCGGCCGCTCGCCGCGTTCCAACCCGGTGACCTACGTCAAGGCGTTTGATCCCATCCGCGAGGTGTTCGCCGGCACGGTCGAAGCACGCACGCACAACTATTCCGCCAGCCACTTCAGTTTTAACGTCGAGGGCGGACGCTGCGAGGCTTGCGGCGGCGACGGCCACGTGCAAATCGACATGCAGTTCCTGCCGGACGTCTACATGAAATGCGCCCAATGCGGCGGCACGAGGTACCGCAAAGAGATCTTGTCAGTCACCTATCGCGGCCGCAATATCGCCGAAGTCCTGGAAATGACGGTCCGCGAAGCGTTTTCCTTTTTCCGCGGCCAGATGAAGGTGCAGGCCAAGCTGAAACAGCTGATCGACGTGGGCTTGGACTACCTGCGACTGGGCCAGCCCGCCACCACGCTGTCGTCCGGCGAAGCCCAACGCCTGAAACTGGCCGCTTACATGTCCGCCGCCACTCGCAACCGCACGCTGTTTCTCCTGGACGAGCCCACCACCGGCCTGCACTTCGCCGATGTTGTCAAGCTGCTGGACTGCTTCGACGCGCTGCTGGCCGTGGGCCACTCGCTGATCGTCGTCGAACACAACCTGCAGCTGATGAAGGCCGCCGACTGGATCATCGACCTCGGCCCCGGCGCCGCCGACGCGGGCGGCGAGATCGTGGTCCAGGGGACGCCGGAAACGGTGTCCGAATGCGAGGCGTCCGCGACGGGGCAGTACCTGCGGCAACTCTTCGGGGCCGTCGATTTCGAGGCCGGCCTGAACGGGACCAGCCCGTAGCTTTCTTAACGCGGCCAGCGGCCGCAACCAAAGTAGGCTGGGTCTCCGACCCGACCCGGTCGGGACAGAGTCCCAACCTACGAAGATGCGCGCACCGTACGCGCATCCTGCGGACTGAGACTCTAGCGTCTATATCTGCCCTGACGACTGAAACGTCGGACGCCCAGACGCAGCGGAGCGTCATACGGACCGTCACCGCAATCGGCGGCGGAGTTGATCCAGCAATTGTGTCGTCAGGTGGCTGCGGCCGGCCTCCCCGCTGCGGAGCCCGAAACGCTGATTCTCCAGCCTGCCGTCCGGATGCCGGAACACGACCTCGACGGACGGCGCACCGCGCTCGTCTCGCTGCGCGTCGCCCACGACGATCGCCCATTGAGCGGACGTGGCTGCGGCCAACTCGGTTGCCAGCAACCTTGCCTTATCGATCGGCGCCGCGGCAGCCGACCACTTGTCATCCGGCACGCGCAGCAAGTTGCGCAGCCGCTCGTTGGTCCGTGCCACATACGCTCCCAACAACAGACGCTCCGCCCCCTCGACGCCGTCCAGTGCCGCCGCCAGCGTGCCGCCGCTGCCGGCTTCCGCGATCGCGAGTGTCGCCTGGCGCTGTTCCAGCAGGGTCAGCGCGTGCTGCTCCAGGGTGGTTGTTTCGTCGTAGGCATAGATGTAGTCGCCCAGACACTCCGTGGTCTTCTGTTTCAACTCGTCCAAACGACTTCGATTCTCCGCGTTGTCGTCGGGCAACGAGAAAGTGAAGTCCACCCGTCCGCCTTCGAATTGCGAAGACACCAGCACGCCGGGCGGCAGCGGCGCATGTTCCTTCATCGTCTGGTCGATCTGGGACTGGCCCGGCCCCACAAACCGGATCGTCAGCGAACTGCCGGGCAGACGCGTGCCGAACCGGCGGCTGAGGTACGGCACCAGGGTGTCGCGGACCATCGGCTGCAGTTCTCGCGGCGGCCCGGGCAGGGCTACCACGACCTTGTCGCCCAAATCGAACACGAGTCCGGCCGCCGAGCCGCTGGCGTTCTTCAGGTAGGTTCCCCGCGCCGGCACTTGAGACTGACGCCGCAGGTTGGCCCGCAATTGGTCTCGCGGAACCCCGATCCGCCGTTCCATGTCCCGCAGTATCTCTTCATGCTCCTGCAACGGCACCCCGGTACACTCGGACAACGCCTGGCGGGTCACGTCGTTCTCCGTGGGCCCCAGGCCGCCGGTGACGATCACCAGCGGGACTTTGGCAAAGGCAGAGCGGACCGCCTCCGCAATATCCTCAAAGCCGTCGTCCACACTGATCGAGTACAGGCAGTGCAGCCCCAGCCCCCGCAACGTCTTGGTCAAGAACTGCGTGTGGCTGTCCGCATACGCGCCCACCAGCAGTTCGCGACCGGTGACCACGATCGCATAATCGACGGCCTTTTCGGGCGCAGGATCCGGACGTTCGGCGGCCTGCAGCAAGCCGGCCCATAACAACAGCGGCAGGCACCGTCGTAGGGCAATCATTCTGACTGGCTCCAACGTTTCCAAACCTTCATCGACCGTTCCAAATGTTCTCGGGCGTCGCCCTGGATGCCGTAGCACATCAGCCCGATGGGACCGCGATAGCCGATCTCGCGCAGCGTGGCCAGCAGTTGCCGGTTGTCAAAGTTGCCGCGGTCCAGCGGCTGGATCAGCCCGTCGGTCCAGGCGTTCGACCCCAACTGCGCCCCGTTGATCGTGACCACGAAGATCTTGGCGGCATGCTCCCGCAGCACCGGCCGGTAGTCCTTGTCGCCGTCCACCTTCAGCCAGTGGCAGAGATTGAAATTCACCCCGACCTGCGGATGATCGACTGTCTTCACAACTTGCAGCGCGTACAGCAGGCTCTCCGTCCAATCGCTGACATGGTGGTAAATCGAAATCCGCAGCCCGACTTCGGCCGCCACGTCGCCCAATTCCCGCAGGACCTTCACGGCCGTCTCCTCGCCCTGCGGATCGCCCGGCTTGAACCCGCGCAGCAGCACGCAGACGGTCACCGGCCGCCCCTTCAGCTTGCGGATGGCGTCCGGCAGGCGAGGATCAAAGGCCGGCTCCTTCGGGTTGACGTTCACCGAGGCGTAGAGCAGAAACACTTTCAGACCCGCGGCATCCAGCGTCTGCAGGTTCTTGTCCAGGCTTTCGTCCAGCCACAGCGGATATCCCGCGCCGTGAAAGCCCAGTTCCCGGAGCATCTGAGCCTGCTCCGGCAGCGAGCGTTTTTTGGCGTCGTGGATGTCCATGCAGAAGCCGTACAGGGGCGGCGCCCAAGCGGCCTTGTCGGACAATGCCGGCGTCGCAGCATCGGCGCCCCACCCGTTCCCGGCCCAGGCAGCACAACAGAGAAATATCGCGGCAAGCATCCAACGTTTGACGTGAAACCGTTGCATGGTGTATCTCCTTTTTCCGAGGATGGCCGAAAGTCAAGTCAGCAATGGTCTCGCCGTAGCATGGCTCTCCGAGCCGTGCGATTTCGTCGAAGTCTCGGACGCAGCGGCACGGCTCGGAGAGCCATGCTACGGGACAGTCAGAAATACTTCGTCACACCTGGCACTGGCAGCGGGTAATTGCCGCTGGCGTCCGGTTTCGTCGGCGCGTCCATGTCCAACCGCACGTCGGCCAGTTTGGGCTCGAATTCGAAATCGGCGGCCATCATCTGGTCCCAGGTGACCGGCTTGCCGCAGTAGCACGCCAATTGGCCCATCACGGCCACGTACGTGCTGTCGATCATTGTGTCCCCGTGGTTCACGACACGGCCGTCACGGATCGCCCCGATCAGGATCTGCTGTTCCTCGATGCCGCTGGGAGGCGCGTGCGGCCCCTCGTACCGCCACTTGGTCTCGCCTTCGATCCGGCAGTCGGCCCAATAGCAGACGCCCTTGGAGCCCATGATGATGTCGTCCCAGACCGAGTGGCAGTTGGCCCGAGTCTGGCACAGCGCGTACAGTCGCACGCCGCTGGTGAATTCGTACACCACCGTGTGATGGTCGAACATGTCGCCGTACACCTCGCCGAACGAAGTCGACCGCCCGGCCAGCCCGAAACACCAGGTCGGGTTCTCCTCGCGCAAAGCCCACCGCAGCCGGTCCAGATTGTGGACCAGCGACTGGGTCACGTCGTCGCCGGAGAGCCAGCGGAAATGGTACCAGTTGGAGAACTGGTACTCCGTCTCGTTCAGACTTGGATCGCGGGCCACGGTCTGGTAGGCGGCGCGAAGGAACATCGACTGGATCGAAACGATGTTGCCGATCGCCCCGTCATGGATCCGCTGGACCATCTCGGCGTAAGCCGGGCTGTAGCGGCTTTCGTGGCCGGAGACGACGGAAACGTTCTTCTGCTTGGCCAGTTCGCAGAGGCGTTTCAGCTGCCGGCAGCCGGCCGGGTCGATCGCGTGCGGTTTTTCCACGAAGACGTGCTTGCCGGCCTTGACCGCTTCCTCCGCGTAGAACGGGTGGTACTTCGACGCACACGCGATCAGCACTGCATCGCTGGCCTCGATCACTTTTTTGTATCCCTCCAAGCCGTAGGTGCAAGTCTCGTCGGTGGCGATGAACTGGTCCGGAAACCGCGTCTTGAAATACTCCTTCCTGCCTCGCATCCGCTTCTCGAACACGTCGTTCATGCCGGCCAATTTGACGTCCTTGCCCAGGCTCAGAGCCTGGGCCGCCGCCCCGCTGCAGCGTCCGCCGCAGCCCAGCATGCCGATCTTGATGGCTTCGCTCCCCGCCGCATGGGCGCTGCGCGCCAGCGGCAGTCCCGAAGCCGCGGCCATGCCCACGGCCGAAGTTTTCAGGAATTCACGCCGAGACGCTGTGGAAGACGGCGAACGCTGCGATTGGGGCATGGGCATTCTCCTTGAAGACAGGGCCAGCGGATGGACTTGGGGAGTTCGTGACGGATCGTGTAGTCCATGCGGTTCAGAACCGCTAACAAAACCGAAATCGGAGACCTTCGGTCGGCAGTTGCGGCGAGGTCAGAGACCTGCGCCGAACGTGGGTCGGCAGTTGCGGCGAGGTCAGAGACCTGCGCCGAACGAGTCAAATGGCAAGTGGCTTAAATTGTAGCCGTCCCGGTCGCCGCCGCAACAAGCCCTCCGTGGAGACAGCAGCAATACGCCGTCATCTTTCAAACGTGCCACGGCGCGCGCATCGGCCGGGTCAGCAGGGCGTTGGCCTCGCCGTCCCCGACAAACCGTTCCGCCGCCGGATCCCAGCGGAGCCGGCGCCCCAGCCAGCGTGCCATGTTCCCCACGTGCGCCACCGTGGCCGTGCGATGGCCGGTTTCGACACAACAGTTCGGCTGCTGGCGACTCCGCAGGCATTGAAACCACTGCCGCGTATGGAGTGGTCCCTTGTGCCCGTAGAAAATCTCCATATTCGGCGGCGCGTCGCGGCCGAGTTCCGGCGGATCCCAGGTGGCCAGGCCGCAGGCCACCGTCACCGTCCCCCGCTCACCCACGAAGATCGCTCCGCCTTGCGGCGCGGCATCCAACTTGACGACCACGTCGCCGGGATAGCGGTACTGCAGCGGGCACTCCAGGCCGCTGCCCAACGGTTCCACCTCAATTGGACCGCTGGCGTCCATGCCCAGGCCCCACTGCATGAGGTCCATGCCGTGCGTGCCCCACGAGGTCATATTCCCGCCGGACCACGGGCGGTAAGCCATCCAGCCGAACTTGCCCGACCGCGAGGGCAGCAGCTTGGCGTTGAAAGGCCACACGGCCGACGGTCCGAGCCACAAATCCCAATTGAGCCCCGCCGGAGCCGGTTCGCCGACCAGATCGTACTCGCGCGGCGTATCGTTGTTGGTGCAATGCACTTCGCGAATCTTTCCCAGCTTGCCGGAGCGGACGAACTCGCAGGCGTAAATGGCCGCGGGGATCGATCGCTGCTGCGGGCCCACCTGGCAGATCCGCTTGTGCCGGCGAACCGCCTCGACCATCGCCCGTCCTTCCTGCACGGTCAACGACAGCGGCTTCTCACAGAACACGTCCTTCCCCGCCTCGCAGGCGTGAATCACTTGCAGCGCGTGCCAGTGATCGGGCGTCGTGATGATCACCGCGTCGACGTCGCGGCTCTCCAGCAGTTGGCGATAGTCCTCATACCCGGCGCAGGCGTGGGCTTGGGTCGCCTCGGCCACGCGCGGGGCGTAGACGTCGCAGACGGCCGTCACCCGAACCTCCTCCGTCAGGTGCGAGAAGATCTGCTGTGCGCGGGCCCCCAGCCCGATGAATCCGATGCCGATGCGATCGTTGGCGCCGGGCCGCTCAGGTGCAGCCAGCACGCGGCTGGAAACGAAGGCGGGCAGAGCGATCGAGTTGCCCGCCAACTGCAACGTCCGGCGAAAAAATCGGCGGCGTGAAAGCCGAGTGACGGATCGGTTCATGGGGGACTCCAGATAGATTTCGGCCACCGTTTCGACTTGCCTTCACTTCCTGCTCCCAGCGGATACCGGCTTGGGCTTGATGAACACCACGTCGGCATGCGTGACCCAGCCCGACCGCAAGTCCACACGGAACCAGCCTTCTCCGTTTTTCTCGTGGAAGCGGGTGCCCGACCGCCTGCCGAACTCCTTCAGATCGTATTGGGCCCACGTCTTGCCCATGTCCGTGGAAACGATGAAGCCCGTGGCCAGCGGCGAGGCGGGGGCGCAGTGCGAGGCCAAAATCACGTTGTCTTGGATGATCATGTTTCCGGATTCGACCTCCGGATTGAACAGCAACGTGTGCTTGGTGAGATCGGTCAGGTCCGCGGGATCGCACCGGAAGATGCCCCGGTCATAAGGCTGGGGACCGTTCGAGTCGCTGATCCACCAGACTTTCCCGTCTACAAAGTTGATGCCGCCGCACTTGAACCGCGAGTTGGACGGGCCCGACACGAGGACATGCCAACTCCACTTGTCTTTCTGCGCGTCGTAGCTGCCCTTCAACCAGTGGCACTCGTGCCCAAAATCGCGCGTCCCATCGCCCGTGCAGGCATAGAACGCATTCTCCGGCGGATTGTACGCCACCGTGTGTACGTGGCGGCATCGAACGGTGTTGTTGGGATCGCCCAGCAGCGTGCCGCCCTTGCCGCCGCCGCCCGATCCGTTGTCCGAGAAGAAGGGGTTCTGCCCAAAGCTGTAGGCGATCTTCACGGTTTGCCCGCTGTCGGTCGAGTAGTAGATGTTAACCGGCGTCGCACCGCCGACGACGTTGCAGTAATTCCCCCACACCATCATCTCCGCACCGTCGATGTCCCACGAAATCACGCCGGGCAGCGTGTGGAAGTACCAGCCGGGCAGTTCCGGGTTCTGGGGGGTATGCGGGACGTAGTCCGAGCCGTCCGGGGCCTTGACCGTAATCTGCCGGCAAGTCTTCAGGTTGTCGGCGCTCAAGTACAGCTTCGCGCCCGTGGCGAAGAGCACGTTGCCGTTCTTCAGAATGTGGCTGAACACGATGCGCTGCGCGTCGGGAAAAGCGGTGCGGTGCGGCCAGGTGTGCCCGTTGTCTTCCGACAGAAAGATCTGGCCCTCCGAGTACGCAAACGCCTTGTTGTCGCGCTGCGAGTCGATGTACTTCCCGGCCGGCTGACCGCGGTACCAGAAGTGGTCCGTCTCGCCGGCGATGGGCCCGGCCGCAGCGGTATCGGCGGCCAGCCCCAGCGTCCCCGACAGCAAGATCCCACCGGCTAATGCCGCCGTGGCGACCAGTAGCCGCCGGCGCGTCGTTCGTGGTTGTTGCACCATCAGATCAGCCCTTTCGTGTTGAGTATTCCAGCGGAGGAAGCCCGAAGCCAGCGGATGCCAGTATAGCGGCTATTCGCCGCTGTTTCGACAGGCCCTATAGCCAGAAACCGTGCGGTCGCCCTGCGTGGCGGTCGGCGGGGAGGAAGTCGACCCGGAGAAGCGGACGCCGCTGCTGAAGATCCTTCACTCCTCGCGGAGCGCCGCCAGGATCGGCGCTTGCAGGGTCGCGCGGACGGAGGCCAGGCTGGACAGGCAGCCGACGACCAGGACGACAGCCAGCAGCAGTGTGAGGTCGAGCAGCGGAATTTCGGCGCTGCCGGCGAGCATGTGCGGCAGCGTGGTGACCAGGGCGGCTGCGAAGCCCGTCAGCAGCCCGCCGAGGAGCAAGGCGACGTTCTCCAGCATCACGAGCCCGGCCAGTCGGCGGCGGCGGAAGCCGGACGCCCGCAGCAGCGCCAGTTCACCGCGACGCTCGATTACGTTGCGCACTTGGACCGTGGCCAGCCCGAACGTGCCCAACAGCAATCCCAACGCGCCCAGGCTCTGGAAGGTGCTCAAGTAGGTGTTCTGGATCGCGAACAAATCCTCCAGACGCTGGCGGGTCGACACTGCGTCGAGACCTTGGTCGCCCAGGCGGTCCTCCAACGCTTCTGCGACTTGCTGCGTCTTGCCGGCCGGCGATTTGACCAGGAAGTAACGGTAACCGCTGACGTTGGGAAACCGCCGGACGAAATCGGACTCGCCGATCAGCAGGCTGCCCTGCAATACACTGTTGCTCAACAGACCCACGACGCGGAAGCGGATGGTTCCCGCTTCCGGATAGGTCAACTCGAACTCTTCACCAATGCCGCGATACAGGTGCAGGCTGTACACGGCCATGTTCTTGTCGAGGACCACGGGCACGACGGGCTGAGGAGGTGGTGCGGAGGAAGGCAGGGGTCGGGAGACCCGTCCTACGGAGGAGAGCAGACGCCAGGGATTGGCCTTGTCGGCGGGAGATTCAGATTCCGCGGCGCTGTCGGCCCAAGCGAAGGCTTGGACCGACGGATCGTCGAAGTAGCGGACGAATTGCTCGGTGATGCCGATGACTTGCGGCCGGGAAGCCTGATACAGGTTCCTGCAGCTGGCATCATCGCCGGCCTGGAGACGCAGCGGCAGGATGGTCCCGCCCGCCAGAACGGCCGCCCGATCGGCCAACAGCGCTTCGCGGCCCTGTGGCGTACTCCAGTCGCCGAACACCGGTTCGGAGCTTTCCGCCATCAAGTCGAAGCCGCCGGTGCCGGAAGCCGTCGGAGCCAGCCGGAAGGAACTCATGGCCACGATCAGAAAGCTGGCCACGGCCATCAGGCCCACCGTCAGCGTGCTGCGGCCGGGATGACGCGCGACGTTGCGGGCGGCCAGCCAGCGCAGGCTCCAGCCGGCTGTCGCGGCCCCGATCCGCCCGCCGTGCTTGAAATACCGGCGGATGACCACTAGCAGCGCGACCAGGACCAAGGTTCCCGAACCGACAAATGCGCCTGCCTGAGCGTCGCCGCCCAGTCGCGGCGCCGCGAAGGCCAGTGCCGTCGCCACCACCAGCAGGAGGACCGCCGTAGCCGGCCCCCAGCGGCCGGCCGCAACGTACGCGGCCTCGTCCGACTCAGCGGCCTGCCCGGCCAGCAGTCGCCGCACGGAGATCGCCTTCGTTCGCCGCACGCTCCACAGAATCGTCAACGCGCAAATCGCCACGCCGCTGGCGTAGCCGATCACCAGACTCGGCGGCTGGACGAACAGTCTCAGAAACGGCGCCGAAATCGCTCCGATCCACCAGGTTCTCAGTCCGGTCAGCATCAACCACGCATAGCCGACACCGATGGCGACGCCCAGAATGCCGCCCACCGCGGCGACGATGGCGCCCTCGACGGAAAACAGCCGCGTGGCCAGACGGCGCGGGAAGCCGACGGCCAGCAATGTGCCAACCTCGCGCGCCCGTCGCTCCACACCCAAGCGAAACAGCAGGGCGACCAGCATCAGCGCGGCGACGATAATGAAGAAGCTCAGGAACAAGAACAACACGTCGAACGGCGTTGCGCCCTTCGAGGCGTCCAGTCCGCGCTGCTTGACCGGCAAGAAGTCGAAACCAAACTCGGCGCGGCGTGAATCCAGTTCCGCCAGCAGTTCTTGCTCCAACTGCGTCCGGAACGCCCGCTCCCGTGCTTCGCCGACAGGCAGATCCGGCGGCGCCGGGACTCGCACCGAAGTCGCCTCGCCAAACCGGCTGCCCCACAACCGTTTGCCGGCCGCCAACGAGACGAATGCTTTCGGCGTCGTGCGGTGGTTTTCCCAGTACTCATCATCCTGCGGCCGCACGCGGCGATAATCGACGGGAAACGGCGCCTCCCACTTACTGATCGATTCCTGGTCGGTCACGCCCTCCACGACCGGCGTCAAATCGGGATCGTTGGCCGGCGTCGGGCGGTTCGTGTACTGTGCCGGGCGGTTCCGCCGATAGGGGGTATCCGGTTCGGTCAGCGGCACGACCGCTTTCAGCACGAACTCCGCAGTCTCCTCCTCCAGGCCGTCGTGCGTGGTCTCCGGCTTGTAGAACGTCACGCGAATTCGGTCGCCAAGCTGCGCATTCAGGTCGGCGGCGGCCCAGCTGTTCAAGGCGATCTCGCCGGCTTCGAGCACGATGGGCGTTCGGCCATCGGCGGCCAACAGCGGTCCCAACTCCGGCTGTGAATCGACCGCCGTGACCAGGGAATAGGGAATGATAGGCGAAGTGCCGCCGCTGCCGACCCGTTCGATCGAATTGGCCAGGTAGGTCAGCGCGGGCTGAGCGTCATCCCGGTCCCAGGCCTGCATTGCCGCCTGCTCTGCCGGGGATGAAAAGAGCATGCGATCCGTCGTGAGGCTGAAGTAATCGAAGACGACCTCGTCACGATCTGTATCGACAGACCGAAACGTGCGGCGCACGCGTTGGATCGACATGCCGTAGTCGGACAAGTCCGGCCGGAGTGCTGCGGTCAGGGCGGATTCCGCGTCTGGATTCGGCGGCGCGTGCGGCGAGCGGCCTGCGACCAGGATCGCATTCACGCGGCCTTCCTGTCCCAACGCCGCCTGCAACGTCTCGCCGGCGACGTAGGCGTTTCGCGGCGTCGTCTGACTGGCACTCAGGCTGAATCGTCCCAGGCTCTCGGCGGGAATGATCTCGATCACGCGCAGGCCCGCAATCGTGCGAATCCGATCCGACCTGCGGCCCAAGGGGCTGTCGGCCGGCACCTGGTTCGCCTTGGGCAGCCGCAGCAAGACCTCGTCACCCAGGCCCGCCTGTAATTCCTCGGCCAGCGGTGCGTTCAACACGATTTCGTCGCGTCCTGGCGTCCGCGCCGGCCGGTACTTGACGTCGCCCAGTTCCCAGAACTCCGCGCCGCAACCAACAAGCATCACCTGTGCGGCCCGCCCGGATCGGCCGGCTCCTTGCTTTTCCAGTGTCCCGCGGGAGAACAGAATTGCCGGGATGGCGTCGGCGAAATGCTGCTGAAAGCCAGACGCTGCCTGGAGCCTCGCGGCCAAGTCGACTGCGAAAAAGCGATCGGTTACCAGCACATTGTCGATCCGTCCCAGCCGATCCAACGTCAGCCGCCGCAGGCTGCCGCGGACCGAATCGCCCACCAGCAGCGCGCCCGTCAGCACCGCTGTCGCCGCGGCTACGCCCAGCGCGACGGCCAAATGGATCCGCCAATGGTAGGCAAGACTGCGGAGAATGAATCGCCAAGTGGACATCGTTCCGCCTCGATCGGAATCACGGGTGTATGATTTAGAACCGCTAACAAAACCGTTCGGCGCGGGTCTCTGACCCCGCCGAAACCGCCGACCGAAGACATCCGATTTCGGTTTTGTTAGCGGTTCTTAGTATCAGCGAAAACTTGGCGGAGATCAACTTGCCCATCCAGCCCGCTGCACTTCCCCAACAACGGCCCGTCGTGTAAAATGCACCTGAGCAAATCAGAGAACCTCCCGCCTTTCGTATTGATGGGACTCGCGCATGGCTATCGACTTGATTTCGCACGACATCCCGCAGACACTGGCGCCGGAATTGCCCCCGTGCGTCGATCATTTGGTGACGGAAGACGATACTCCCGTGGACAACATCTTCTCGGAAAAGCAGCAGCGATTGTTGACCGAACCGCTGTTCAGTTCGTGGGCTCCCGAAGGCGAGGGGCGGACGTTCGTAGCCTTGGCCAACGTCGGGTTGTTCTACTCGGTGCGTCAGCCTCCGTTCGTGCCCGATATGATGCTGAGCCTGGACGTCGAGTTGCCGGAGGACGTTCATCCGAAGCCCCACCGTTCGTATTTCCTGTGGGAGTACGGAAAACCGCCGGACGTGGTCGTCGAAGTCGTCTCGAATCGGGAGGGGGGCGAGACCACGGACAAATTGACGGGGTACGCCCGGATCGGCGTCAAGTACTACGTGGTTTTTGATCCTGACCGGTTGCTGAGCGATTTGTCCTTGCGGGCCTTTCGGTTAGAGGTGGGCGACTATCGCGAAATGCCGGAGCCAATTTGGCTGCCCCGCGTGGGCCTGGGCCTGCAACAGTGGCACGGCCGGTTTGAAGACGTGGACAACACCTGGCTTCGCTGGGTGGACAAGCAAGGTCGGCCTATTCCGACCGGTGACGAACGCGCCGAACGCGAACAGGCACGCGCCGAACGCGAGCGAACTCGGGCCGATCGTCTGGCCGAACAATTACGGCGATTGGGCGCGGAGCCCGAACGGTGAGAAGGTTGCCGCGATTTGGTGTACGGCATGCCTCAGGGCACCGAGACCGGCGGCTTTCCGGTGCCCCGACTGTGATCCGCCTTGAAGAAGGCCACTTTCAACAACACTAATCCCAGCACGCCCGTCGGCAGCACCAGGATCAATAGCAGCGGCCATTCGCCCCAGAACGCCCAGGCGATTCCCGCCAGGGCGACGAGCAATCCGCAAGCCAAGACTCGACGGCTGGCTGCCAGCAGCGGGAGCAGCAAGACCATCGCGACCCAAGCACTCACGACGGCGGCGGGCCAGCGGTCCCAGAACGCGCGCAGCAGGCCGCTCACCACTCCCGTCGCCAGCATCACCAGGAGCATCGTCCGGAGGCTGAATTGGAAAGGTGCGTGCGGCGGCAACAGTTGATCCTCGGCCGTTGTCTCACTCAGATCGCGGGGGCGTGCCGCTTGCAGAAACAGCAGGAAGATGGCCGGCCCGAAGGACCAGATCATCACATAGATTCCGCTCAGAATCCCGATGGCCGTCGCGATCCCCACCAGGCAGCCCGGACGGCGGCTGACGATCAGGTGCGACGGCACTGCCGCCAGCATCTCGGCGACGCTGCCGGCAAACACCAGCCTGGCCAACTGGAAGATGGCATGGTAACGCTGTAGGTTCCGCGTGTACACATACAGCAGCACGCCCCAAAAGATCCAAGTCGCCAGCAATGTCGCCCAGCCGGCCCACTCCCAGCCCGTCGAATCCTGTTTGTCGTCAAACCGAAGCAGTTCGGCAAACGCCAGCGTCAATCCGCCCGCCAAGACGGCCAGCATGAACGAGGCGGCGGCCACCGGCATCAGCAGACGCGGCCGCCGAATCGGACGGCACAGGTCCTTGTGGCCCGCGCCCAGGATGAACAAGGCCAAACTGGACAACGTGATCGCCAGCAGGACGATCACCGGCCAAGCATCGTCGCCGCCGATGCCCAGCGCGAACAGGCCGCCCACCAGGCCGACGTAGAACAGCAGCAGTATCCAGCGGACGACGCGCATGTTTAGAGAGCCAGCAAGTTACGGTTTTTGGGGAGTTCCCCCGATACGCTTTTCGTCGCATCGTCACGCATCGCTGTCTGTCGGAATGACGGTCGCCCTGGCTTTGTATCAATGTCCCGATGAGAATAGATTGTACATGGAAGATGCGGGGCAGCGAATTCGTAGCGAAAATCCCGATTTTTCTGTCACCCCATTTTTCTGTCAGCTTTCTTCGTTATCTTTCTGGCATGGTTCTGATTCCACTTAGAGGTTTCCGCGGATGACACTCACGATGGACACTGGACTGGAGGGCAAGACGGTGGTGGTGACGGGATCGTCCAGCGGAATCGGACGGGCGATCGCGCTGCAGTTGGCGGCAGCCGGCGCTGACGTGCTGGTCCACGCGCGCACCAGCGCCGCAGCGGCGGACGCCGTGGCCGCCGAGGTTCAAGCCTTGGGGCGACGCGCCATGGTGCTGCTGGCCGATCTGGCCGACCCTTGCTCGCAGCAGACGCTGGTCGAGGCTGCGTGGGCTTGGCGCGGTGCCGTCGACGTGTGGATCAACAATGCCGGGGCGGACGTCCTGACCGGCGAAGCGGCGGCGTGGTCGTTCGAGGAGAAACTAGACCAGTTGTGGCGGGTCGATGTCGTGGCCACGATGCGCCTGTCCCGACTGGCCGGCGCGCGGATGAAACGGCAGGCATCTCGGGCCGGTCAAGCGGTGATCCTGAATATGGGCTGGGATCAAGCCGACTACGGCATGGGCGGCGACAGCGGCGAGATGTTCGGAGCCGTCAAAGGCGCCGTGATGGCGTTCACCAAGAGCCTGGCTTGTTCGCTGGCCCCTGAGGTCCGCGTCAATTGCCTCGCGCCGGGCTGGATCAAGACCGCCTGGGGCGAGCGCGCTTCCGAGTGCTGGCAGGAGCGTGCCCGGCGCGAATCGTTGCTGCAACGCTGGGGCACGCCGGAAGACGTGGCCCGCGTCGCCCGCTTTCTCGCCTCGCCCGCCGCCGAGTTCATCACCGGCCAAGTGATCCCCGTCAACGGCGGGCTGCGCCGCGGCGAGCCGGCGAATTCATGAGAACAGAGTCATGACCGGCAGAATCGTGGACAGGAGCCCGGCTTTTGCGAAACGTCCGCAGCTCGTCGGCGTCGCTCCTGCGCCGGCATCATCCCTCTCCATCGCGGTCCGAGTTGTGCTTCGATGGCTCGAACGGCAACGGACGAACTGTCGTTATCCTGCTGATTCTAGGCTTGGTCCTGGGCATTGGGTTTCTGATCGTCTTGTGCGGCGTGGGCTTCTGGTTCTCCAAGACCCTGTTCTTCAGCGTGGCGGGAACCGTCCTTCTGGTGTGAACTCAGTCCAGCAGTTGGGCCAAGGCGTTGAGGGCGGCCTTGGCTTCCGTCACCCCGCCCAGTTCCTTCACCAGCTTCTTGGCTTTGACCAGCAGACCGACCGACACGGCGTCCTTGGGGACGACGGGACCGGCTTCCGGGGCCGGGTCTGCGGCGGCTTTCTTCGCTTTTTTCTTGGCCTTCATGGCTGACTTGACTCCACCGACATAGTTGGCCGTTGTCTCGAAGCCCTGTTCCTTCAGCAGTTCGGCGATCTCTTTCACCGTCTTCGTGGGATTGGCTTTCACGGCCGCTCTGATCGCTGCGGTCTTGGCTCCCCTGGCAGCTTCGGGGGCGGCTTCAACTGGCGCGGCTTCGGGTTCGGTGGTCTTCGGTTTTCTTGGCATGGTTGGTCTCCCAAAAGTGGTGAGCAAAGGGACGCCGAGAGTATAGGTGAAGCGGAGATCGGTGTCTATTGGCCAGTGACGGCGGCTCTTGTTCCTTGACACTACCTCGTCTTTCCCCGTTGACGCTCCGCGCAGTCTTCGTTCGCTGGTCGGGTGTTTATGTCGAACGGCAAGAGGCAGTCCAGGATGAAGACGCCCCAGATCACCGCCACGAAAGCGATGACGCCGTGTAGTTCCTGCTGGATCGTGTGCTTCACGGCGTCCGTTCTCCTGCGTTCTTGGGGGGCTTGGCTCAGCGACCAGATCATTCCACCGCTCGTCCCGTACAAATCCTGGAACGTCGCCGAATCTGGCCCGCCCATCATTTGTTCTGGTTTTCGATCCACTTCGCAACATCTTCAAGGACCGCAACCGCCACGTTGCCCGGCGAAAAGTATTCCTGCGGCGTGCTCTTGCCCTGCCCCTCGATGAAAAGGTGGTTCAATTGCGGGTAGGAAATCAGTTTCACGTCGTCCCTTTCCGCCAGGGCATTCTTCCACCTTGCGAAGTCCTCCATCGTCACTTGGTAATCCCGTTCCCCGTGCAGCACGAGGATGACAGCCGGAAAAGGACCGTTCCCCAGTGGCAGCGACAGCGTACCGGCCAGACGCATCATGCCTTCGCCGATGGTGACATCCTGTTCGGTAAACTTGGCCGGATCGACGTAGCTGGGGCGTTGGTACTGGCCGGATGGAACGAAGAACAACCCGCCGATTTCGCCGTTCGTGTTGAAGACGACCTTGGCATCGAGTTTTCCTCGCTCGAACTCGCAGGTGACGAAGATGATGGTGTACTGCTGGACCGTTTCGGTCCTCGTGTCCGTGGCTTGGCGCAGAGGGCCGTACTGCTTGACGAGCCCGCTCCAAATCTCGTTCAACTTGGTTGCAGGCAACGCCCGTTTCATGGTTTCGTCGAAAGGTCCGACGGCCGTGTTAAACTCGCCCGCTGCCATCTGAGACACGAAACGCTTCGCCTTCTCCAGATGCTCGTCTGGTTGGTCGCCAAAGGCGGCTTGGGACAACAACACGACAAGGCATAACGCCGGCACGCCCCGGTTCAAGAAACGCAGTACGGAATCTCTTGGCAACATGGATAGCTTGTCCTTACGCATTGTCAGATGCAGCTTGCCGTCTGTCGCACCGGCTTTGATCCAAATCCTGCCTCGGTGGTTCGACAACGCCAGGACGGTGGGCACGGAAGCCATGATGGAGATGTCCTTCCTCGGCTACTTCACCGGCCTTGCCCGTTCATCATGCATGGTTATCGGCGGCGTGCCGAAGATCACGAACTCCAGTTGTTGTCCCGGCTCAGCCTCCAACGAATGCAGCATTCCGGCCGGGATGACGGCCACGCTGCCGGGCCGCAGCGGATACGTGTCCTGCCCCAGCGTGATGGTGCCTGTGCCTGCCAGCACGTAGTACACCTCGTCGTAGCCGGTATGAACGTGCGGCGCCGATCATTTCTCTTTCGCCTCCAGGATTTCGCAGGTAGAGTTCTGCTCTTCGCTTGGCACCTCGGTCATGGTACGCTGTTCCGATTGCCGTTAGAAGCCTGTATTCCGAGGTTGCCGCCAATGCTGACGATCCTTTTGGACAATGACGGCGTGCTGGTGGACACAGAAGGGCTGTACTTCCGGGCCACGCAGGAAGCCTTGCGGTTGGTCGGAATCCACCTGACCGCCGACCAGTTCAAGGAGATATCCCTGCGTCGTGGGGAAAGCACGTTTGTGCTGGCCGCTGAGCAGGGGATCACCGACGACGAGATTGCCCGACTGCGGGCCGGGCGGGATCGACGCTACGCCGAGTTGCTGGGGTCGCAGTCGTGGGCCATCGACGGAGCAGAAGAAGTGCTGCGGTCGCTGCACGGGCACGTCCGCATGGGCGTCGTGACGAGTGCCCGGAAGGTCCACTTCGAGACCGCCCATGCCAGCACCGGCCTGCGTCAGTACCTCGATTTCGTCCTCACCCGTGAAGACTACCAGCACACCAAGCCGCACCCCGAGCCGTACCTCACCGCAATGGCCCGGCATGGGCTGCGGCGGGAAGACTGCATCGTTGTTGAAGACTCGGAGCGTGGACTGGCAGCGGCCACGGCGGCTGGTTTGCCGTGTTTGATCGTTCTGAGCGACTGGAGCCGGGATGCCGACTTCAGGGGAGCGGCCCAGGTGCTGGAAGACATTCGGGACGTGCCGGATGTCGTGCTCAAGCGGAACCCAACAAATTGGCAGCCCAGTGCGAACCGCCTACGTGGACCGAAGGTCACGGATTGATGCGGGTTGACGGGGAGGCCATGCGACAGAAATTGCCAACGCTGGTGAAGCTCGTTGCCCTGCTCGCTGTGATGCCGATCTCCGGCATCGTGGCGGTGATCTTGGTCGCCTTCGTGCTGATGGGGATCGGCCTCTGGCTTGAAGACAACGGCGAGCTTCTGTTCGGCGGTTCGAAGGGCATCGTAATCGTGGCCGGCACGTTTGCAGTCGGAGCATTGGCTCCCTTGCTGCTGCTTTGGCGATGGCTGGGCGACGAGTAGTCCGAATCACGGCTGTCATGCCGGAGGGCGGGTGTCTTCCTGAACAAGCCTTGCTGTGGCTATTCCTGCGAGCGATCCGCTCGATTCGTCCCGTCGAGCCGTAGGAATCCAAGCAGGCGAGGCCGCCACAGTTGATCCAGAAGCGGAAGTCGGACCAGCCTTCCCTTGCTCCCAGCGTCATTTCTTCGTGGTTGCCCAGGATCGGCACGAGTCGGCAACGGTCGCCCAGGGGAATCCGTTGTTCGATGACGCCTTTGCTGTCGATGCCGCGGTCCACGAAATTGCCACACCAAGTCAGTTCTTGATGTCCAGGACGGGCGTATCGGCAAAGGCGTCGATGCTTTCGATCTCGATGGTGTTCTCCTTGACGGAGATGACCTTGCAGCGGGTCATGGCGATCAGATTGGGACGAACCGGTGAATGGGTGGCGAACACGCCTCGGATCGGGTTGTCCGGGTTCCCCTGGGGATGAACCTGAAGGATGGATCGTTTCTCGGACGTGTCGCTCTTGTCGAACCACCACAGCACCCAAATCTCCGACAGTTTATCGACCCCCAGCAGCGCAGGTTGGTACTTCTTTTCCAGAACAATGGTCGTGCGTCCGTCTGCCTTCCTCACGTAGCCGACGGGGTACACTTTGAACTCCTTGGCGACCTGGGGTTGTGGGTCGTCAGCCTGAACAGGCCGACTTGTGAAGACGCAAACAGCAAGGAGTACGAGGGCAATCGAGACTGAGCGTGTCATGGCGTGGGTCTCCTGTTTTGGGAAGATGGGTCGGCGAAAGAATTCATTATAGCGGCATTGGCCCTTGCACCAAAATGCAGGCCGTGCCTTGCTGGTGGCCGGTGAGTCGGCAGTTCCCTGTTCAGAGCTGAGGTCAGTACACGACATCGTGATCCGCCTGAGCGGCAACGTGAAGAAGGGGAAGAAGAAGCTGTCGAAGGAGCGGTACGGCACGGCGCACACCGTTTCGGTCTCAGAAGCTGAGCACATCTACGACGACGGCGCAGAGCAGGTAATTGTCGGCACCGGGCAGCACGGAGTGCTGACGTTATCGGAGGAGGCTGCGGCTTACTTCCAGGACCACGGTTGCACGGTCCAAGCACTTCCGACGCCCGATGCAGTCACGGCCTGGAACGAGGCCGAGGGCCAGGTCATCGCCATGTTCCATGTGACGTGCTGAGCGGGGAAGGAACAGTTCGGCCTGAAGATCAGTTTGAAGTGACCGGACTGCTGCGCCACCGTCAGCAAGCTGCTGAGGAATACTGGCCAATCATGATCCACCTCGGCCTGTGCTGTATCCTCCGGGACAAGCCGGTCAAGTTCGGCAACACGACCGCTACGGCCATCGGCGAGATAAAACGGGCCGACGCATCTTGGTGGTTGCTTTTGGGAGGCCGGGCTGCGATATTGGCGATGCTGGTACAGGCGAAGTGGTTTTGTCCCTGCCCACTTCAGCAACAGGGGGAACGAAATGCAGTCCTTGCTCCACAGCCAACACCACGCGGCTCTGGCACTGCTCGTTCTTTTCTTGAGCGTGGCTGCGTTTGCCGCCGATCCGCCGTCGCAGACCGAACCTTCGATCCAGCCCTTCAGGCATTCACCGGACCTGTTCCCAATTCTGCCGTGGGACGTTCTGCACGGCTGGAAAGAACCGTACCAGAACCCGAAGCACGGATTGGCCAGCATCGTCGAATGCAACTTCACCATCGCCGGATTCGTCACGCCGGAAGATCTGCCGCTTTGTGAGAAGTTGGGACTGGCGGCCATCATGGCACCTGCCGCAAGCGGCAAGCCGTGGTTCGGCAAGTGGCGGGAGATGAACGCCGAGCAGATCGACCAGGCGGTGAAGGAGTTGGTCGAGGCGTGCGGGAACAGCCCCGCCGTGCTCGGCTACTACATCATGGACGAGCCGGGATCACCGGCCTTTCCCGCTTTGGCGCAAGCGGTGTCTGCGGTGAAGTAGTACGCACCGGGGAAGCTGGCCTACATCAACTTGTTCCCCAGCTATGCCACCGTCGGTGCGCCCGACAAGTCCCAGCTTGGTGCAGCAACCTACACCGAGTACTTGGAACGGTTCACGGCTTCCCCCAGAGGCTTCACCGACGCCAAACCGCCGATCATGGTGGGCGAGTTCCAGGAGGCCCCCAATGGTACTCGATGAAGCCATCGACAGCATCCGATCAGCCGCCCAACGACACGCTGTGAGGCCGCTATGGACTACAAACAGGCCATTTCTGTTCTAACAAAAATGCTGGAGGAACGCTCGTTGGACGGGGAAGAAAAGGAAGCCGTCCTGACCGCTATCGGGGTCTTGGACTGGGCCTCCCTGGGCAAGAGTTGTGGCCTTCCACTCGACCACCGCAGTCAGGACAACGGGGGTCGTCGGCCACCGTCAGTCCAGCAGTTGGGCCAAGGCATTGAGGGCGTTCTTGGCTTCCTTCACCCCGCCCAACTCTTTCACCAGTTTCTTTGCCTTGACCAACAGACCGACCGACACGGCGTCCTTGGGGACGGCGGGACCGGCTTCCGGCGCTGGGGGGGCTTTCTTCGCCTTCTTTTTGCCCTTCTTCATTGCAGACTTCACAACGCTGACATTCTGCGCCTTCACGTCCCATCCTTCGGCGTTCAGTAGCTCAGCAATCTCCTTCGGCGCTTTCTTCGGATTGGCCTTCAGAGCCGCCTTGATCGCTGCCGTCTTTGTGCCTCTGGCAGGCGATTCGGGTGCGGCTTCGACTGCCTTGGTCTCGGACTCGGTGGTCTTCGGTTTTCGTGGCATGGTTACTCTCCCTCAGTTGGTTTGGAAATAGACGCAACCAGTATAGGCGAAGATGGGGCTCGTGTCTATTGGCCGGTCCCCATGGCAGAACGCCAATCGTCACCAGATACGATAGAACACGATGGCGGCCAGAAAAACGATGCAGCGGATCATGGTTTGGGCTCCTGGATTGGGGTCTTAGCGGCCAATTGTACCGTGCGCACGGCGGGTTCGCCGCCTCCTGTTCCTGGCACACCAGTAACCCAGATGCCTTGGCCCGTGGCTGCACCCTTCGGCACGGGGTCTGCGAGCAGCATTCCCGCTGCACGATTTCAGGATCAGATGGACTGGCCCGTTCGCCGGACGGCGAATGGGCCTGATGCCACCGATCCGCTGCTAGGGTAAAATGCGTCGATGTGTTCGCCCAACCGCAGCTTTCAGGAGCCCAATATCATGAAACGAACAGCCGTCATTGTGGTTTTGCTGACCTTGCCGCACACTTCCGTGGCAGCGGAGCCAGCTCCCCTTCCACCAGCCCCAGCAGGCCAGACCTGGAAACTGGTCTGGAACGACGAATTCGAGGGCGACAAGCTGGACGAATCGAAGTGGGACGTGCCCGATCACAAGCGCCGGGACGGGTGGTGGTCGCCCAAGGCCGTGTCCCTGGACGGCGGCCATTTGGCGATCAGCACGTTGAAGGACGGCGACCGGTATCTTGACGCCTGCGTGCGCACACGGGGCAAATTTGAGCACGCCCACGGGTATTACGTGGCCCGAATCAAACTGCAAAACCAACCGGGCCATTGGTCGGCGTTCTGGTTGTACAACTCCAGCGTCGGCAAGATCGGCGACGACGGCCGGGACGGAACGGAAATCGACATCATGGAAAAGCCGTGGCGGGACGACCGAGTTCAGCACGCACTGCACTGGGACGGCTACGGAAAGGAACACAGGTCCGAGGGCAAGGTCGCCAATGTTCCCGGCGTCATGGAGGGTTGGCACACCTTCAGCCTGCTTTGGCTGCCGGACGAGTATGTTTTCTTCGTGGACGGCAAGGAAACGTGGCGAACCACAGCCGGGGGCGTGTGCCAAGTGCCCTTGTACATCAAGCTGAGCGATGAAATCGGCGACTGGGGAGGCGACATCACCAAGGCGAAACTCCCGGATCGCTTCCTCGTCGATTACGTGCGGGTGTACGATCTGGTGGACGCCCAATAGCCCTCGGACAGCCGGAAAGTTCAAACAAGATCCCCTTGCGACAGCCAAGTACGGAGCATACGCCACCATGATCCTGACACGCAGTCGGTTGCCAACATTCGGTTTGGCGTTGTCTTATTGAAGGCCAAGCCGACGGTTGATTCTACGGGCCGGTTGCTTCCGCTGCCGTCCGCCGTCCCTGCCCGTGACTGCGAATTCGACGGCAAGATCAGTCGGGATGTCCTGGAGCTTCCTCACTGGCCACAAGCCACGATTCAAGAGCCACAACGAAGGCCGGAAGGCCAAGCAACTGTGCCGGCAAGTAGCGGACACGCTGGACTTAGTTCTGGGCGATTGCCGCGACGAGCGGCTCCAGGCCCTGCACGTGATGTCCGTCGTCCCGGCACCCAATTCGTCGCGACTGCTGGTGACCGTTTCCGTGGACCTGCCCGGCGACGAGTTCGACCGGCAGGAGATTCTGGAACTGCTGGACCAGCAGACAGGACGCCTGCGGGGCGAGGTCGCCGCCTCGATCAACCGGAAGCGAGTTCCGGCCCTGGCTTTCCACGTGGTTGGACCGGTGAGCGGATGCGGACTCTGAGAGTCAACCCGCAACCGATCGCGGCAACTCCTTTCCTGAACGCAGGACCTCGACCGGGAGGATGCTACGAACTGATCACGCACGACGGACCAGACGACCCGGTTGGTGGTCATCATGAGTTTCTGTCTTGGTTTGATGTCTGACCGTGTTCACCGAGTGATGACGGCTAGCCAGTCGTCGGTGGGGTCTCGGGGCGGAGTGCCCAGCGGCACCTTGCCGCCGCCGGAAACCTGGGGTACCGAGCCTGCTCGCAGTGGTCCGCCATGGCGCGGATCAAACCACTCGACCGTGAATGTCCCCGACATGCCGCTCAAGTCGATTTCGGCCGTTCCGCCCGCCGGCAGGTAGACCAGATACACGCTGCCGGGTTTGGCCAGGCAGTACCGGCTGTTATCGTTCTTGTCGTTGCCGACCAGGGCATCGGCGTTGCTCATTTCCCAGAACGGGATCTCGTGCTCGCGGAAGAAGTCCAGTGCAATGCGGCAGTAGTCCCACGACTTGTCGCGGCTGCGGAAGTCCTCGCACACCAGGTCGTTCTGCGGCAGTTTGTAGCCAAAGTAGTACTCGACACCCGCGCCGCCGGCCATGATCGTGCCCCACAGGGTCGCCTTGCGGATGTCGTGCAGGTCGTAGGCCGGCCCTTCGCCCTCGGTTCGACCTGAGAAGCCCGCGTAGCCCGGATCGGGCGGGACGCCCAGCGAAGCGGGGTTTTGCTCGTCGTTGGCCACGACCCAGGGGCGGCCGGCCCGGCTCGATTCCGTGACCCATTTGAGCGTCCGCTGATGGGCGTTGCTCCAGCCGTTCTGCAGCGATGCGCCGGTCAGGACCGATCGCTCGCCCAGCAGTTCCGGGTACACGCGGTCCTGCCAGTTGGGAAACGTGTGGACGACGATCAAATGATGGTAGGGGTCGGTATCGTGGAGGTACTGGGCCATGGCCCGCTGCTGTTGGGGCGTCTGCGTGTTCTCTTCGCCCAAGTTCCAATTCAGCGCTAACTCGTAGCCAAAACGGGCGATCAGCTCGCGACAGTACAGTTTCCGTTCGACGCCCAAATCGCCGCCGTCCAGCGAGGTGGGGACGTGGCCCCGGCCTTCATCTTTGCCGTGGCCGGCGCGGTTGTCGTCGATTTCGGTCTCCTGCAGTTTGAAGTGCAGGTACAATCCCAACGACTGCGCGTGATCGAAAACGATCTGCCACTGGTCGAGCTTCGAGCAGTCGTAGTGCAGTTTGTCCTCGCGCGACACGAAGGGCCACACGTTGTCGCCGTCGCCGCCGGCGTTGTAGGGCAAGAACGAGAAGGCGTTGCAGCCCTTGCCGGCCAAGTAGTTCAGCGCGCCGATCAGGCCCTTCCCTTTGCCGTTCTGCCAGGTCGGATCGCCGGGCCGCCAGTCCCGCAGGTGCGGTTCGTAGCGATGCAACTCCTTGCCCGGAGCCGCCTCGCCGGAACGCGGCTTGCGCGCCTGGCCGGCGTGTGTGCCGTCAAAATCGGCGTAGGCCAGCAGCGTCTCCGGCGCGTCGGGTCCGGCTTTGAGGAAGTAACGGCCGCTGCCCGCAAAACGAAGATGATGCTTGCCGACGTACTGCAGCCGGCCTTCGCCGCGCAAATCGCGACCCGTCTTGTCGCTCGCCGCGATCTGGAACGAACCCGTCTTGCCGTCGTACGCAGCCAGCGGCTTGCCGGCGATGGACGGATCGAGGGCCGCATGTTTCCCCTGCACGAACGAGACGTGATAGGTCCACCGGCCCGGCTTGTCCGGCGACAGGTGGGCGCGCCATTTCGTGCCGGCGGCGGACGAGGTGTTCGCTGCGTTACCGTCGGCCGCGAAGTAACCTGGCACCACATAAGCGGGCGATCCGGATTCGTGCCGGAACGTGACCGTCATGCGGTAGTCGGTGAAAGGGTTCGGGTCGTTGTCCAGTTCGCGAGCCATCGGTCCGCCCAGTGTGAGCGTCACCTTGTGCCACTGCTTCAATTCGCCCGAAATGGCGACCTCGCCGTTTCCGTCCCCTTGCGCGGCTACGGTTGCCCTGGCATGAATGGCCAGCCCGGCAAAGATCGCTAACATGGCAACGAAGCCTGGCCGGACCGTCACAAAATGCACGTCGTGGGAAAGGCGGCGGAAGAATGCCTTGAATGGCGAATTCGCTTGCATGGTGTTGATTCCTGGTTGAGTCCTGCGATATCGAGCTGCCCAATTGCGCACAAGTTCGGCCGTTGCCCCATCGCACGGCACCGACACCAAGGGCGATTATATCCGCTCGGCCCCGGAAAACCACTAGTTTCGAGACGCGGCCGCCAGCAACGCGGACCGAAATGACCTACCGATTCGCGGAGTGAAGTTTGGCATCGCTGACAGAAAAATGGGGTGACAGAAAAATCAGTAAACGGCCTCTTCAGGAGTGCGTGGCTTTGAGCAGTTGTCAAGGATCATGCCCTTGCCACGGGCCTCTGGCAGGCCTTTGCCATCCGTGATACTCTGAGTTGCGGGTGCAAACGCGACTCATGCAGCGTTCGAGAAGCAACGGTCGGATTCTTGCGTGGCGTAAGCTTCCAGCTTGCGGCAGATAACGGAATCGCAAGCTGGAAGCTTACGCCACGTATTTCCCGAATGCTGCCAAGCGAGAAGGAGGAGACAGACCGTGAACACGGGCCGGGACAACTTGCGGACGATTCTCGCGATCACGATCCTCGTGCTGCCGCTGTGGGCCGCGCGGACACTGGCCGGCGACTGGCCGACCTACCGCGGGGATTATCGGCGGAGCGGCGTGGCGGCCCAGCCGCTGACACTGCCGCTGCACGAAGCCTGGGTCCACAAGGCGGCGCACCCGCCCCAGCCGGCGTGGCCCGAGCTGCCGGCCACGGTGGACGTGTGGCACCGCATCCAGGGCTTGGCCCCGACCACGACCTACGACCGCGCGTACCACGTGGCGGTGGCGGGCGGGCAGCTGTTTTTTGGCTCATCGGCCGAGGATGCCGTCTATTGCCTGGACGCGACGACGGGCCAGCCGCGCTGGTCGTTTCTGACCGAAGGCCCGGTGCGGCTGGCCCCAGCCGTGGCCGACGGCCGAGTCTTCGCCGGCTGCGATGATGGCTGCCTGTACTGCCTGGACGCGGCGACCGGCGATTTGCAGTGGAAGTGCCGGCCATCTCCAGAGGATCGCCGCCTGCCAGGCAACGGCCGGATGATCTCGCTGTTTCCCATCCGTTGCGGCATCGCGGTTGCCGACGGGACGGTGTATTGCGCCGCCGGGCTGTTTCCCGAACACGGCGTGTATCTGTGCGCGCTGGCCGCGGGCAGCGGCAAGGAAGTCTGGAAGCAGAAGATCGACGTCTCGCCGCAGGGCTACCTGCTCGCTTCGCCCACCCGGCTGTTTGTGCCCACGGGGCGGACGGCGCCCAGCGTGTACGAGCGGGCCGATGGCAAGACGGTGGGCAGCCTGCCCGGCAGCGGTGTCGATGGGCGGGCCGGGGGCGGCTTCGCCGTACTGCTGGATGAGACCGTCGCCCACAGCAGCGGCGAGGCCGGCGGGATCAGCTTCTCCGCGCCCGGATCGAGCGAAAAGATCATGTTCACGGCCGGCCAGCGAATGCTGGCCAAGGGCTCGATGGCATACATCTACGGCCGGGATCGACTGTTGGCTCTGGATTTCGTCGAGTACTTCGAGTTGGGGCGGCTGCAGAGTAAAAAGGACAAGACGGCGGAGGAGCAAGAACGCCTCGCGGAGCTGCGCGGTGCGGGCCAGGCCTTTGTGAAATGGGAGGTCCCCTGTCCGGCGACCTACGAGATCGTGCTCTCCGGCGAGACGATCTTCGCCGGCGGCGACAGCCGCGTGGCGGCCTTCAACGCGGCCGACGGCAAGATGGTCTGGAACGCCGTCGTCTGGGGGAAAGCGTACGGACTGGCTGTCGCCGGCGACGCGCTGTATGTCAGTACGGACAAGGGCCTGATCTACTGCTTCCAGAACACGGCCGATCCGGATCGCGTGCCGCTGCCCACCGAGCCGCTGGTGCCCGGCTCGCCCTACGCCGGCGATCCGAGCGATCCGCGGCATCGGCAGGTGGCGGAACTGGCCCTCCAGCGAGCCGGCGTCAAGCACGGGTACTGCCTGGTGCTCGGCGCGGGCACCGGCCGCCTGGCCTACGAGATTGCGAGGCAGTCCCAGTTCCAGGTCATCGCCCTGGAGAGCGACCCGGCCCAGGCCGCTGCGGACCGGCGGGTGCTGAGCCAGGCGGGTCTGTACGGCACGCGGATCAGCATCCACCAGGCCCCGCTGGACAAGTTGCCGTACCCGCGGTACTTCGCCAACCTGATCGTCGCAGACGAGTCCGCGGTGGGCGGCAAGCTGCCGTTCTCGGCCGCCGAATTGTTCCGCGTGTTGCGCCCCTGTGGCGGAGCGGTCGTCGTGGCGCAAGGCCCCGGCGGCCTGGACGCGGCGGCGTTGCAGAGTTGGGGCGGGGACGGCATCGCCGGCTGGAAGACGGAGTCCCTGCCCGGCAGCGGTGTCGTGGGCACGGCCGTCCGCAGTCCGCTGCCAGGCACAGGCGAGTGGGCGCATTTCTACGCGGACAACGGCAACTCGGCCTGCAGCGGCGACAGTATGCCACCGGGTCCGGTGGACATCCAATGGTTCGGCCGGCCCGGACCGCGGCGGATGCCTGACCGGCACGACAAGAACGTCGGGCCGCTGTACAAACATGGACGGCTGTTCGTGTCCGGGGACAACTACGTCCTGGCCGTGGATGCGTACAACGGAAC
>CAYPGE010000038.1:0-33514 GCA_964409865.1 uncultured Pirellulaceae bacterium | reverse complement strand
GTGCAGGCGCGGGTTCCGCGGATTGAGGTCCGGACTGCGGCCCTTGGCCAGCACCAGGCCGGGCTGCTCCGCGCCGTACAGCACGGGCGTGGCGTGATCGCAGACGGCGAACCGAGTCAGGTCGTGCTTCCGGCCGTCCAGCAGCGACTGCCGCGCCAGCGTGAGGGCGGCGGCGGCGTTTTTCGGCTGGGCGTGGGCCAGCAGGCAGCGGAAGAACTCGACCGCCAGCTCGCGGGCATAGTCGTCGCCCACGGCGTAACGCATGGCCACGACCGAGGGCACGCCGCCTTGCAGCAGGGCGTGGGCGGTGCCGGTGAAGCCGGGCTGCTGTTGGAGGTCGAGGTGGCGCGTGGCTACGTGCTTTGCGCCCGGCTCGTTAAGAGAGTCGTCCCGCTCCTCGCGCGGCCCGTTGGGCCTGCGGTTAAACGGCTCCTTGCCCTGGGCGATGGCCAGGAAATCGTTCCAGTCTTTCACCCGCAGGATGTCGCCCGAATGACAGGCGCTCAGCACCACGAGCCGCGGCGGAAAGCCGCCGGCGTGGGTGAACAGGTCGAGCAACTCCTGGCCGGAGATGTAGTCGTTCTTCCCGCCGCTCTTGGCCAGTTCCAGCCGGTTCAGGTGCCCGTGCCCGCTCCAGTGGACGACATGGTAGCCGTTGTGGTCGCGAATCTGCTCCTCCAGCCGCTGGCGCGTGACGCCGTGGGTCAGGAAATGGGCCACCACGCGGCGCTGCGGGTAGATCTCCCGCGCGAACAGCCGCAGCAGGTCCCGCCGCTCCTGGCGGGAGCCCAGCGGGCGCGACCCGCGGGCCTCGGCAAACACGAACAGCACGCGCAGCGGTTCGTTCGGCTCCAGTTCCAGCGGCTCCGAGGCCGGGGCTTGCATGTCGTGGACCACGCGGACCAGCAAATTGCGTTCGCCCAACGTCGGCCGATCGGGGCTGGGGCGGGCGATTTCCCACGGCACGCGGGACAACGCGACGGCCAGGTGGTTCTCCTGCTGCTCGGCCCCCGGCAACTGGATCCGCAGCGTGCGCTGGGATTCCGACTGCCAGAGCCGCTCGAAGATCTCCTGCCCCAGCACGTCCTCGGCGATACACACGCCGATCTCGGCGACCGCTGCAACTTCCGAGCCTGGCTCGACCAACGTCCGCAGATAGTTCCGCAGGTCGAACAGGCCGTGCAGGTGGCCGGCGCTGATAGTCTTGAAATCCGTTTGCCGGCGAGCGAGCTGCACGCCATGGGCGTCCAACAGCCGGAACTCGGCGGTGCGGTTTGCATAGTCGGCGGTGATAATCAAGTCGAATTGTGCAGCCATGATGCCGTCATTCTGGCAAGGGATCGGGGCCGCGGCAAGCGGGTTTCGCCTTTTCGAGGTTGCTCTTCGCTTCAGGGGCAAAGCGGGCCCGCACCAGCGGCGAGACGAACGTGTCCTTGGTCTCCGGGCGGCGATGCTCCAGTTCGCGGAGGAATTCCAGCTGGTGGTTGATCTTCTTGCCGATCCAGCCGCGGACGAAACGCATGGCCTCCTCGGTCTCGGCCGCTTCCAACTGGCGGCGGCGGATCGTCGCGGTGCTGCCCATCTTGGTCTGCCAGACGCGGGCCGTGGGATGGCCGGACTGGTCCAGGAACACGATGTCGATGTTGTGCTCGGACGCCAGGTGGACGAGGTTGCTGGACAGGTGTACGCCGGTGGCGATCACCAGGCTTTGGACTTTATGCGCCGAGATTTCTACCGGTCGCTCGGCGGACGGCGATTTGATGACCAGACGGTCGCCCTTGCGCCGGAGACTGGTCCCGAAGGTGTTGATGATCAATTGCACGGTGTTTGTCCCGCCTTTCAGGAACGTGACATCCAGAACTATGATACCAGAGAATGTGCACTTCTGCAGCTGTCACCCGAGTCGGATCGCAGGGCGCCGTCGCGGGGCAGGACGCAGCAGAAGCTCTGGGAGATCGCCGCCGATCGGGGCCGCGCCAGCCGGAGAGAGCTGCGGCTGACGCTTGCCGTGCGTCTGGAAAAGGTGTATCCTCCAGCACCTGAACAGGACGCAACGGTTCCCACATCAACGCCACGGGACGAGTTGTCCGTGCCGAACGTCGCGCCGCCGACCTAATCCACACCGCATTGAGGAACCGCGCCGTTGGCCGCCTTCTGCCCTGTTATCGAGGAACTGCACCCGCCGCCGGACGCGGAAGCCGCGTTGGCGGCGTTCAGCCGGCTGCCTCACTGTCTCTTTCTGGACAGCGCTTTGCGGCATCCGCGACTGGGCCGGTTCTCGTTTCTGGCGGCTGATCCGTTCGACTGGCTCGAAGTCTCGGCTGGTGAGGATGACGCCCTGGCCTCGCTGGCCCAGCGACTGGCCGGGCTGACGGCCGAGACCGTCCCCGATTTGCCGCCGTTTCAAGGCGGGGCCGCGGGCGTGTTCGGCTACGATCTGAACCGCGGCTTGGAGCGGCTGCCGCGGCCTCGGTTCGACGAGTTCGGCGAGCCGGCGCTGGCCGTGGGCCTGTACGACGTTGTGCTTGCCTGGGATCATCTCACGCAACGGGCGTGGCTGATCTCGCAGGGGCTGCCGGAATTGGAGCCCGCCGCCCGGCGGCAGCGAGCCGAAACGCGGGCGGCGCCGTTTCGCCAGGCACTGGCCGAGGGACGCGACGCGCCGGATCATGGAGGACGGATTTCCAATCCGTCCTACGGGGAAACTTCTGCAGCGTTTGGGATCATTCCGCTTCGAGCACGTGGACGTCGTCGGGGTCGATCGTCAGCGTCACTCGGTCACCCGGCGCCACGTTCAGGTTGGCGAACTCCTTGCGGCCCATCAGGGCTTGGAGGCTCAGCCCGCCGCAGGCGACGGACACCTGGACCACGGCGCCCCGATCCGTCAGCTCGCCAACCGTTCCTGGCAGCAGGTTCGCGTCCGGGGACGGCTCGCCGCGCGCGATGCGCAGGTTTTCGGGCCGGATGATGAAGCTCACGTCATGGCCGGCGGACGCCGGCCCGGCCCGGGCGGCGCGGAATTCAACGCCGTCTGCACAGGCGATGCGCAGCCCGCGGCCGGCGCTGACGGCCCGGCCCGTCAACACGTTTCCGGCCTGGACGAATTGGGCCACGAAGCGGTTGCGCGGCCGCTGGAGGATCTCCTGCGGCGTTCCGGTCTGTATGATTCGGCCGGCGTGGATCACGCCGACGCGGTCCGCCACCGCGAGCATCTCGGCAAAGTTGTGGCAGACGTGGATCGTGGTCGTGCCCGTGCGACGCTGGAGGCCCTTGATCTGCCGGCACAGCGTGTCCCGCATCTGCTCGTCCAGCGCGCTGACCGGCTCGTCCAACAGCAGCAGCAGCGGCTGGACAGCCAGCGCCCGCGCCAGCGCCACCCGCTGCTTTTCGCCGCCGGACAAGTTCCGTGGCTTGCGGCGGGCCAGCGGTTCGATGTCCACCAGCTGCACCAGCTCGTCGACTTGGCGGCTCTCGGGTCCCAGCCAGGCAGCGAGCGGATTGCGGAGCCCGAACGCCACGTTGCTGCGCACGGAAAGGTGCGGAAACAGCGCGTAGTCTTGCGGCAGGTACCCAATCCGCCGGCGGCGCGGCTCCAACCGCGTGACGTCGGTGCCCTCCACCAGAATCCGTCCGGCGTCGATGCGGTGCAGTCCGCACAGGCTCTCCAGCAGCAGCGTCTTGCCCGATCCGCTCGGCCCCAGCAGCACGAAGTACTCGCCCCGCGCCACCTCCAGCGAGATGTCCTGAAGGGCGAACGGGCCGACGGAGAAACGCAACTGCTGCACCACGATCATGATCTGCCGAGCCCCAGAATACGCACGCCCACCAACGCCGTGGTGGCCAACACGAGCATCAAAATGGTCACCGCCAAGGCCACTTCGATCCGGCCTACGGAGGTCTCCAAGTAGACCGTCGTCGGCAACACTTCGGTCCGCATCCGCACCGCGCCCACGAAGACCATCAGCGGCCCGAAGATTCCGAACGCCTTGGTCCAAATCAGAATCGCTCCCGACACGATGCCGCGCGACGCCAACGGCAGCGCGACCCAGAAGAATGCCCCCGCGCGGCCGTAACCGAGCGTCAAAGCGACGTGTTCCAGCCGCGGATCGATGCCGTCGAACGTCAGCTTGACCGCCCGAATCCCAAACGACGCCGACGCCAGAAACTGGCACAGGATGATGCCCTTCTTCTGAAACACAAACTTGAATCCGGAACTCTCGATGAACTGCCCGACGTCGGTCCGGAAGAAAACCAGCAGCGAGAGCCCGATGATCAGCGGCGGCAGCAGGATCGGCAGATCGACGATCGAGTCGACCACCACGTGTCCGGGAAAACGATAGCGGCTCAGCGCATAGCCCATCGGAATCGCGAACACCAGGCCGATCAGCACCGACAAGCCGCTGGTCCACAGCGACAGCCGCAGCGCCGCCCGGATCTCCTTGGCCCGCAACACCTGGCCGACGGCGTCCCAGCTGGTGTACGCGACATCCGCCGCGAACAACGCCAGCCAGCCGCCCACAAAGAGCACGACGAACGCCAGCATCGCGGCGGCGAACAGCCGATTCGAAAGTCCGCCGACGGGTTGGCCGGCGCGGGACGGGGAGGAAAAGAAACCGCTCACGGCTCGCCTCCTGCCGGCGTGCCGTGCGCCGCCGACCCGCTCTTCGGCGTTTCCGGCGGCGAGGTCGTGTAGTGGTGCTTGGCGAAAACCGCTTGACCTTCCGGCGAGGTCAGCAGGGCGACGAACTGCCGAGCCAGTTCCGGTTGCCGGCTCGACCGCAGTACGCCGGCCGCCACGGTCGAAACCACGTTCTGGCCGGCAGGGATCGCCACCGTTTCGGTCTTGTCGGCAAAGTTGGCGGCCACGGCATCCCAGACGATGGCCGCATCCAAGGAGCCCACCGCGACGTTCATTCCCAGTTCGTTGACGGTCAGCGCGCGGAAAGAGACGCGGCCCTCGACTTCTTCTTCGCGGATCCCCGTCCGCTGGAAGATCTGCTCGCAAGTCCGTCCGATGGCGCAGGCCTGGATGTCGCCCAGTCCGAATTTGACGCCGGCCTGGAGCAGATCCTGCAGCGTACGAATGCCTTTCGGATTGCCTTTCTGGACCAGGATCACCGGCACGAAGTAGCAGACGGTGGTCTTCTCGGCGACCAACCCCTCGGCCTCGGCCTGTTCGACGTAGAACACCTCGCCGGGCATGTACAAATCGCCTTGGCCGGTCAGCTTGATGCGGCTCAGCAGCAGTTCGCTGCCGGCGTAATCGCATTCGATCTGCACGTTGTGCCGCCTGCCGAACTCCTCGGCCAACTCGGCGACGGGCCAACGCAGGCCGGCCCCGCAGTACAACATCAACGCCGGCTGCGGCGGAGCCTCAGGCGGACCCTCCGCAGGCCGGCAGCCTGCCAGCAGCAGGACCAGGCAGGCAACCAGCGTCGCCGGTGCGTTACTTGACATAACCGAACTCCGTGAATACCTTCTCACCGTGCTGCTCGGCGAACTTCAGGAACGCCTCGACGCGATCCTGGTTCTGCGAAAAGGACAGCCCGATCACGCCCACTCGCACCTGCTGGTCGTATTCGTAGGGCGTGGGAACGACCTCGACGGCGTCCAAGAAGTTGTGGGCCACGCCGTTCCACATGATGCCCGCGTCGCCAAAGCCGAGTTGCAGCTTGGTGCCGATTTCCGAATGGTGTTTGAACATCGCGTTGCCGACGTTGGCCAGCACCTGGTCCTTGATCCCCTTCTTGTCCAGCAGCGCCATCACCATCTCGCCGCAGGTGGAGTACTCGGGGTTGTTCAGCAGCACCTGTAATCCCGGCTTGGCCAGGTCCTCGATCTTTTCTATCTTTTTCGGGTTGCCCTTGGGCACCACCAGGCACGGCGCCAGGTAGCCGACGCGGACCCAGCGGAGCATGGCCCCGAACTCCTCCGTCTTGTCCATGTAGGGATCGTGCGTGATGAACACGTCCCCGCCAGCTTTCAATTTGACTTGGGGCAGCAGCTCCTCCGAGCCGCCGAACGAGAGCACGGCCGTGTGCCCCGTCTCCTTCTGGAACATCTCGACAAGCTTCTCCGTGGGCGGACGGAACGACGTGCCGCAAAGGATCACCAATTCGTCCCCGGACGACGGTGCAGGAGCGGCCGCACCTTCTGGTGTCGCTTCGGCCGCTGGCGCGGCCGGTGCCTCCGGCGCGGCCGGCGTCTCCGGCGCTACCGGTGTCGTGGGCGGGGGAGCGGACGCGGGCGGAGCCCCAGCGGGCCCGCATCCGACGGCCGCGAGGAAGCTCATCGCGACGAACAAACACGCTGCTCGTTGAATCCGTGGCGACATTTCCTGCACCTCTTCCAGGCCTGTTGCGGCCATTCTGACGGCATTTTTTGTGGCGGCCAGCCGCAGCTGGCCACTGAGAGACCAAACCTTGTGTACGAATCATACCGTAAACCGAAGCGGCGTGTGGACATGCCACCTCAAAAGTTTTTTCCGAAAGCATGGGAACGCACCACGCCAAGGGGACAGGAGCACAAGTTGGACACTCATGATCGGAGGAGAACCATTGCTCTTCTGCCCTTTGTTTTTCTGTCACTCCATCTTTCTGTCAGCTTCTTTTCTTTCTTGGTCCTTGTCTTCCTGCCAGGCATCGTTCTCATCCATCAACGGACCCTCGTCACCCTTGCGTGCCTGTGGTTTGACACCCTCCACCACGTCTGCTAACATGCTTGGCTGGAAGATAACGCCCCGACTCTGGGTCCATGAGGGTCGGGGCTTTCTTGTTGCTGCTGGCCCTGTCGTGGGGGGGCGAAGATGAACCGCATCGCCGACGAGCAGAAACGGCAGAACGACCAGAGCCGCGGGCGGTGGGACCTTTACGCTCCGCACCGCAGCCGCGTGACTCGGTTGCTGACCGACGCAGCTCCGCCCGAGGCCGAGTCTCATGGGCGGCTGTGCGTGCTGGGGGCGGGAAACTCGAATGACCTGGACCTGCGGATGCTGCTGCAGGCGTATGCCCAAGTGCATTTGGTGGACTTGGATGCGATCGCCCTTCAATCTGGCGTTGACAGCCAGGGTTGCGGGCAGACCGATCGCATCCGCATGTACGGCAACGTGGATCTGACGTTCATCGCCGACCGCCTGGCGCTCGGAACACCGCAGCAGCCGCCGAGCGACGGCGAGTTGGAGTTCTGTGCGAGGACGCTGGCGGCCCATCCGCCGCTGGATATTCCGAGCCCCTTCGACACGGTCGCTTCGGTGTGCCTGCTGACCCAGTTGATGCAGTGCGTCGGATGGAGTCTGGGCGAGCATCATCCGCGGTTTGTCGAAACGATCATGCGCCTGCGAGCCCAGCATCTGGGGCTGCTGCTGGAGCTGCTGCGTCCCGGGGGAACCGCGGTGCTGGTCCTGGACTTTGTCTCTTCGAAGACCTGCCCCGAGTTACCCCAGATCCCGGAACCGCGTCTCTTCGACACAGCCGTTGAACTGATCCAGCGGCGGAACTTCTTCACCGGCGTCAACCCGTTTGTGATCCGCCAGCTGTTCGAATCGGACCCCCGCCTGGCACCCGCGGTCCAGAGCGTGCAGATGACCGCTCCCTGGCGGTGGGACTTCGGCCCGCGCGTCTACCTCGTGTGTGCGATTCTCGTCCGGCGTAAGCCTTGATCGCTGCGAGAATCGCGTCTCGGAGAGCCGCGTCTACGTGCTTGCCTGCGCTGCGCCACCGAGGGCGTAAGCTTCTTTACGAGTACATCGTTGAAGCGACAAGGATGTGAAATCCGGGCACCGGCTCAGCGTCTTTCACGCCGCAGTGGCGCTCCTTCCCCACGGCGATGTATCACAAAGACCCGAAAGGCGCAGCGGGGCTGAGCGAGTTCTGATGCGGACGCCTGACGAGATCGCCCTGATGTGGAAAAGCGCCCCGCCGCGGATGCCCATCTCGAAGCCCGCTTCCGCACAGTCTCCAGACGATGATTAGGACCGCGCCAAGCCGACCTGCTGCGGCCTACCCGCTTCGACGGCTAGCCCGCCCCGTGCTATAATCCTTGTGGTTGCTGGCAAGATTTGGAGCGAGGCTCGCGAAATGCAGTTCTTCTTGGATTTCACGGAAAGTGCCTGGGGCGATCTCGGTTTCTTCCGGAAGTATGAGCAGAACATCATCACGGAAGAAATCCACGTCCAGTTGAGCTACGAACCCGACCGGGAAACACGCAAACCGAAACCCCCTGGAGCCGAACGCCTTGGCGGATTGGGAGTTGCGGATTGGCGACTATCGAGTGTTCTATGACATCGACATCGCCGGGACGACGGTGAAAATCAAAGCGATCGGCCACAAAGAACACAACCGCCTCTTCATCCGAGGCAAGGAGTATCCGTTATGAAGACCATCGAACTCACGGCTGCGCCGCCGCGCACAGAAGACGTTCTCCAGCTTGCGGAGGGCGACAGTCTGGTTGTTCGGACACCAAACGGGAAGTCCTTCCTGATCGCCGAAATGGACCGCCGCGACGACGCAGAGGATGACTTTGCCCAGGAGGTGGCGTTGGCGCGGGGCAATAGGGCGCTGAGGGAATTACTGGCTGAGCGGTCGCGCGAGCCGGGCCGGTACTCGTTGGAGCAAGTGCGCGAGAAATTGGGTCTAAGACCACTCTGACGCGGCGAGGATGCGTAACCGCGACATGAATCGACAGATCGAGGCCTGATTCGGCTCCTGGTGCGCAAGGGGATCATCCGCGACGACGATTGGGGCCAAGCGGTCCAAGCACGTTAGCGTCTCAGTCTCACACTTGGCCTGATCGGCCTCACCTCATCTGCCGCCTGCACCAGTCGGCGGCAGCCCGCAGGGCCTCATTCGGCTCGGCGCCAGCGTCCGCCGGCAACGCGGGGAAGACGCCGCGATCGCGATGGGGACTACGCCAATTGCGCCCGGTTCTCGTAGATCTTCCCAATGGCGTTGGCGATGTCGTCCATGTCTTCTTTGGTTCCCAGCAGGACATTCTGGCTGAAGCAGACGGCCTCGTTGCACAGCGCGTCGTTGTCTGGGCACTCGATCTGCGCGCGGCAGTGGTCGAGTTGTTCTTTGGAGTACATCCGCTGGAAGTTGCGGGAACTGAGCGTGTTCTCGATGAACGACGCCTTGTTCAATGGGCCGTAGCCGCCGCCACAGGGGATGCCTTCCTTCTGCAATGCGGCCAGGAACTTCGAGCGAGGTACGCCGCCGAATGCTTCCGGATTGTACCGCAGCGGATACAGGTGATAGGCGGCCCGCGTCACGCCGTCGTACAGCCGGTGCGGCGTAACGCCGGGGATCTCGCGCAGCTTCGACGTCAGGTAGGTCGCGTTCTGCCAGCGGCGTTCCGACTGCTCCTCCAGCCGCTGCATTTGGGCCAGCAGGATGGCCGCCTGAAACTCGGTCATGCGGAACTTCGTGCCCAGCAACGGCCCGCCCCGCCCGAAGTTGTGGTAGGAATACGCCAGATCCATCAACTTGTCGTCGTCGCCCAGGACGGCGCCGCCTTCGCCGCAGGTCAGGTGCTTTGAGTTCTGGAAACTGAAGCAGCCCAGATGGCCGAGCGTGCCGCACTTCTTGCCCTTGTATTCCGCCAGCCACGCCTGGCAGGCGTCTTCTACGACGACCAGGTTGTGCTTCTTGGCGATGGCGTTGATCCGGTCCATGTCGGCCGGCAAGCCGTAGATGTGAACCGGCAGAATGGCCTTGGTGTTCGGCGTGATTTTCGCTTCCATCTTCTCCGGGTTCACCAGGAACGTCTCGCGGTCCGTATCGACCATGATGGGCAGAGCGCCCGACAAGAGGATGACCTGCACCGACGCGCAGAACGTGTACGGGCCGACGAGCACTTCGTCGCCCACGCCGATATCGAGTGCATTGAGCGCCGTGAGCAAGGCACTGGTGCCGTTCATGACGGCCAGGCAGCGTTTGGCTCCCAGCAATTCGGCGTACTTTTTCTCGAAGTCGGCCACGACCTTCGATCGCGACCAGACGCCGCTACGGAGCACCGACAGGACCAGTTCCTCGTCACGTTCCTTGTCCCAGACGGGCCAGCCAGGGAACCCCTTGGTGCGCACCGGCGTGCCGCCCTTGATTGCCAGTTTGCTCGCCACCCCGCTCGCCGCCGCACGTGCCGGAACGGCTTGTCCGGCCACTGCGGCCAAGGAGCCCAGGGAAGTTGCCGCCACAAATTGCCGTCGGTTCAAACGCGGAGTGTCCATTGCTTGGTCCTTTCGCAATCGCATGTAAGGGGTGGGTGGAAGACCAATCGGCGGGAGAGTCTCCATAAACAGATTACCGAATCGCGACGAAGCCTGCAACCGTCGAGAACAGACGCATCGCCTGAGCCGACGGCGCTAGCCGCGGGTTTACCGAGGCCGTCGCGTTGGAAAAAAACCGACGCTATCGCGTTCGGCTCACAAATCATCGCAACGCTGGCCAGCAGCAGCACGCCTTTCCGGGGGGCGGAGAAGGCCAAGTTCTTTTCAGTTCGCGCGAGCCGTCGGGCGACCGACCGTATCCACGGGGCCATCGAAACCAGGGCCGCCGGCGGCGACGTAGCCGTGGCTCGCGCCCGAGCCGTCCGGCGTGACCCAGAACGCGTAGAGGCTCCCCTTCGTGAGATGAAACCGCAGGCGAACGACCTGGCCGGCCAGTGCCGACAAATTGTCGACTCCCTCCCAACGTATTTGGGTCAGCGTGGCATCCTCGCGCACGGGGATGCATTGTTCGAGCGTAAGCGGAGCGATCGGCTTGCCGTCGGCGTCCAGCACCTCCGCCCGCAGTTCGCCGCCGTCCACGTCGGCGTTCACGAACAGGTACCGGCCTTGGAAGCGGACGGGCCGCGTGGTCACGGTGCCGGGCGCCTCGCCCGCATCGAGCGATGCGAATCCGTCGCGGCGAAGCGTGGCCAGCGCGGTCGTACACACGCCCGACGATCGCGAGCCGGGGATCCCTTTCCGGGCGCTCACGTAGAAATACAGCTGATCTCCCACCACCAGGCATCCGCCGCCGGCCGACTGGACGTTGCCCCAGTTCCAGTCGCCTTGCTTTTCCGAAACCGGGTTGAACGCCCGCCGATCGGGACGATGCCAGTGGAACCCGTCGCGGCTGAATCCCACGCACACTTCGTTCGGCTTGGCCCGATCCGACGGTTGCCCGCGCCAGATGGTGAACCAGCCTAGCAACAGGCTCTCGTAGGCCACGCAGTCGAGGTTGTACAGTTGCGTCGGCGTTTTGAGATCTTCCCGCGGCGGGTCGGCGTTGTCGGCGCCGACCCACAGCACGGGCTCGCCCGACTTCCACTGCGCATCGCCCAGAAAGTCCACCGCTTCCCAGTACTTGCGGATGCGTCCAAAGCCGCTCGCGCTGGCACGGATGCCATAGATCCACTTCTTCAGAAACGGATTGTAGAAGAACGTCGTCCGATCGCCCGTGGGGCCGCTGTGTACGGGCTCGCTCCAGTGGATGCCGTCCGCCGAGGTCTGGAGCACCAGACGACCGCCCGTGTAGTAGGCCATTTTGAAACGCGACTGAGGATTGTCAGTTTCCAAATCCAGCCACACCGTGCTGGAATCACGCCTACCCTTCTGGACCAGGTTCGTGCCGGGAAACACGTCCAGTTCGGGCTTCGTCCAGTGGATGCCGTCTTTGGACGTCGCGTAGCCGGTACCCGCCACGTAGCCGGCCATGTACCACATCTTGAACAGTCGGTCTTGGGGGTCGTAGAACACGCCGTCGCTGAAGACCATCGCGCACGGATTGGGCTCAGTCATTTCCCATGGCTTGTCCGGCACGAGCACGGGGTTCTGCGGCCTGTATTCCGCAAGGTGGTAGGTGCGTTGGAGGTCGGTTTCTTGGATCAGGAAATCGTCGACGAACAGTTGCCGCCCCACGTCGATGGGAATCACTTCCGGCGGCGGCGCGAGATACGGCGGTGTGACCGGTTCGCGCGGCAGCTGCTGCATTTGCGGCGGCCAAGTGGCCGGCAAGGCGATGCCGTTGTACAAGACCTGGCCGGCGCGGGATTGGGCCGCCGACGCCGGACTCGCCTGCTGAGCAAAACACCACGCCACACAATACGCGATCGCCATCGTCATCACGACGCCGGTGGCCGTACGTCCTGAAACCTGCTGGTACGCGTTCATCGCGTTGCCCTTTCCATCGATCATGTCAGGGAGCGAGGGGAGTATTTGACGGCCGTCGTCAACTCGCGCCAGAATAACCCGGATTTCACAGCCGGCCAAGAAATTTGATTCACCGAGGCGGTCGCCCTCAATCCCACCACACCGTCACGATCCCATACTCATCGCGGCCGGTACCCAAGGCGCGGTCGATTTCCTCTTGGTCTTCACAGACCCAAACCTCGCCGCCCCAATCTTCTTCCTGGATGATTCGGGCCAACTCACGGGCCTTGTCGCGAGTGGGCGTGAGCAGGAACAGGGTATCGGCGTTCCAGAAATTGTCGTCCAGATCGCGGAGCTTGATCAGACCCGACATGAGCAAGTGGGCCGGTTCCGCATAGTTCGGCAGACCGGGCCGGTCCAACAAGGCCGCCAGCCACAGCTCGCGGTGTGCCAGCAGGCTGGCCAGCACCCGCTCTCCGTCCAGAGCATTCCACCGGGCACGGCGCAGCAGCTCCAATTGGATGTCCTGTACGGTGGCGTCGCGAAGCAAAAGTGATTCGTTCATGGGGGAAAGTGAACGGACAGGAGGAAACGGAACCTGCTTTTCCCGACATCTCTGATTGTAGGCGTGAGGAAACGGTGAAGCAAGGAGGAAGGAGGGTGGCAGCGTAGGTGGCGCTGGGAGTATTTGACAGGGATGGACGAGACTGCCATAATCGCTTCATGGCAGGAAAGCCGTATACGCTCAGCTACGACGAAGCGACCATAGAGCATTTGCGTGCCATCGACTCGAAAAATCCAAGCCATCGGCGTGAAACAAGGGAATCGCCTATTCGTCGGCGGAGAGGAGATCGAGTTGTGGAAGTTGCGTCTGCGACCGAAATCGCCTCTGATTTTCTTGACGGACTGGGAAGGGAGTAAGTGATGGCGGAATTGGTTCTGACAGACGTGGAGAACGCCGTCCTCCATCAGCTTCAGTTACGAGCCGCTCGCCACCAGCGAACGCCGGCCGAGGAAGCTAATGCGATCTTGTCGGAAACGCTGCACTGCAAAGGCTCCGGCCCCTGGGCGCCGGTGGATGCCATCTACCACCGCTTGGCGGCATCGGGCCGGACCTTCAGCGATAGTGCAGACTTGCTGCGGGGGGATCGGGATCGATGTTTTGAAGTTGCCCATTTTGGGCGGACACGCCCCCGCCGAGCTTGCTCGGTGGGGCGATGATTCCGCACTACGTGGAAGCCGCGGAGTTTCCGGCTCCCCGCCGCGCTTGCTCGGTGGAAGCCATGATTGGTGGGCGAGCGAGTGCAGGCCGAATCATTCGCTCCACCGAGCAAGCTCGGCGGGGGCGGGCTCGCCCGCATGGTCCGCCCGTATAGTGCAGAATCGCCGTCCCACCGAGCAAGCTCGGCGGAGACCAATGCGCAACTTGAAAACTCGATGAGCACGGCGATTATCGATCCCAGTGTCGGGGTGAAACGGTTCGTGCCGGAAGACGCTGAGGCCTGTGCAGTCGGCTTTCTATCGTTCCATGCGGTTATGCACTACACACCGCTGGGCGTTCCGCTCCGGTACGCAGGGCCGGGGCTACCGCCACCGGCCCTTCACCCTCCGCTTCAGGCTCCGCTACCGCGGGAGCCCATGCAGTCTCTACCGAGACGATTGTGGCAAGGAAACTGTCGTAGCGAGACGGAAGCCCAGGTGGCTGTTGCGGCCGCCAGGGGCGTCCCAGAAGCGGGCCGACGCCCGGCAGTCGGACGCGAAGTAGTACCAACTGCCGCCGCGAAACACACGGTCCGAGCCTCCCGCCCCTCCGGTCGGATCGAGTGCCCACACCCAGAAAAAGCGTTTGGTGCCAGTAGCTGTCTGATGGGGCCGGCGGGTGTTATAATCCCGCCGAACATCGGCCCCCAATCAGCCGGAGGGAATCGCCTTGCCTGTCGAAGCCAAACCCCTGTTTCGTCCCGATGTGATCCGCTCGCACCTAGCGGCGTTCAGCTTGCCGGCGCGCGTCGAACCGCTGCGCCGGCAACTGGCGGATTGGGCCAGTCTGCTGGCCACCGGCCGGGCCAATAACTTCAAGGAACAGGAGCTGCTGCCGGACTTCCTGACGCTGTACTTCCACGGCGTGCTGGGCTACACCGGGCCGGCCGACAACCCCGACCGCTATTCGATCTCCCGCGAACACCACGTCCAAGTCGATGGCAAATTCGCCGACGCCGTGCTGGGCGAGTTCAACGGCACGCCTCGATACGTCGCGGCGCTGGAGGGCAAGGGCCCCAAGGATCCGCTCGACCGGCCCTTCGCCGGCCGCCGCATGTCGGCTGTGGACCAGGGCTACCGCTACGCCATCAACCTGCCCTGCGACTGGGTGATCGTCACATCGATCCACCAGATCCGGCTGTACTACAAAGGCTGCGACCAGCACACTTACGAACTGTTCGACACCGAACGGCTGGCCGACGACGAGAACCATCTGCGGCGGTTCGTGTTCCTGCTGGGCGCCGAGCGGGTCGTCCCGGCCGACGGCACGTGCCATCTGGCCACGCTGCTGGGTGAATCGGATCGCGTCGGGCGCGACCTCACCAAGGAGTTCTACCTGCGCTACGCTGACATGCGGCAGGACGCTTTCGAGCAACTGTGCCGCGACAACCCGGACGTGTCGCGGCACGAGGTGCTGAGCGCGACGCAAAAGCTGCTGGACCGCGTGCTGTTTTGTGCCTTCTGCGAAGACCGCGGGCTGTTGCCCGTCGATACGATCCGCAAGGCGTACGAGCACCGCGACCCGTACCATCCGCGTCCGATCTGGGAGAATTTTCACGGACTGTTCCAGTCCATCAACCGCGGCAACGCGGCCTTGGGGATCCACGCCTACAACGGCGGGCTGTTCGCCGACGATCCGCTGCTGGACGCGCTGCAAGTGGCCGACGCCGTCTGCGGCTACTTCCGCGATCTGGGCGCGTACGACTACCGCCCCGCCGCGCAGGCCGCCTCGTCGGGAACCGGCGCGAGTCTGATCGACGTGGACATCCTGGGCCACATCTTCGAGCAGTCGATCACGGACCTCGAGCGATTGCGGAACGAGTTGGACGGGCTGGCGGAACCGGTCGGGGCGGACAAGCACAAGACGCGGCGCAAGAAGGAAGGCGCGTTCTACACGCCGGCCTTCATCACGCGGTACATCATCGAACAGGCGCTGGGCGGCGTGCTGCGGGACCGCTTCGAGCAACTGCGGCAGCGGCACGAGCAGGACGCCAAAGGCACGGCCCGCACGGCGCTGGCCGATCCGGGCGTGTACGAATTGGACAAGTTGAACAAGCCACAGCAGACGGCGCTCGTCCAATTCTGGGAAGCGTGGCAGGACGAGTTGGCCGGCATCCGGCTGTTGGACCCGGCCTGCGGCAGCGGCGCGTTTCTGATCGAAGCGTTCGACCAGCTGCACGCGGCCTATCAGGCGTCGAACGACCGGCTGCAGGAGCTGCGCGGCCACCGCTCGCTGTTCGACCTGGACCGCCGCATCCTGGAGCACAACCTGTACGGCGTCGATTTGAACGACGAGGCCATCGAGATCTGCCGCCTGAGCCTGTGGATCAAAACCGCCCAACGCGGCAAGACGTTGGCCAGCCTGGACCACCCCATCCGCGTCGGCAACAGCGTGGTGGCCGACCCAGCCGTGCATCCCAAAGCCTTCGACTGGCAGGCAGCGTTCCCGGAGGTCTTCAAGGCGGGCGGATTCGACGTGGTTGTGGGCAACCCGCCATACGTGCGGCAGGAACTGCTGAGTCCGATCAAGCCGTACCTGCAGTCGGCCTATCGCGCGTACCACGGCATGGCCGACTTGTACGTGTACTTTTACGAGTTGGGGCTGCGAGTCCTGAAGCCCGGCGGACTACTCTCGTTCGTGGTCACCAACAAGTGGATGAAAGCCGGCTACGGCGAGCCGCTGCGACAGTTCTTTGCCGAGCAAGCCTGGATCGAATCCGTCGTGGACTTCGGCCACGCCAAACAGATCTTCCTCGAAGCTGACGTGTTTCCGTCCATCATCGTCGCGCGGCGACCGACGGGCCGTCCGAAGCCGCGGACTGCGAGGCTTTGCGCCATCCCGCGCGACCAACTCCGCGTCGACGATCTCAGCCGGCAGATCGAGAACGAAGGCGTCGAATTGCCGCTTGCACAACTGGGCTGCGAATCGTGGAACCTGGAGCCAAGCGGCGTCACAAGCCTACTCGCCAAGATACGGCAAAGCGGTGTGCCGCTGACGGAATTCGCGAAAGTCGAGCCGTTCCGCGGGATCCTTACAGGGTTCAACGAGGCATTTCTAATCGACTCAATCACGCGAGACAGGTTGATTTCATTGGATCCGAACTGTAGGCCGCTCATCAGACGAAATCTGCGCGGCCAGGATTTCAGCCGATGGGTGTCAGATTGGAACGGCTACTGGCTCATCTGCGTGCCATCTAGCGAGAACGCAGTATGGCCTTGGTCCGAAGCCGGAGACCACGCGGAAGCAGTTTTTTCAAATGCCTACCCAAGCCTGTTTGAACACTTTCGCCCCTACCAGGACGCGCTGGTGCGGCGTCAAGACAAGGGAAGATTCTGGTGGGAGCTGCGATCCTGTGCTTACTGGCCCGAGTTCGATAAGCCGAAGATCATGTATCCCGAGATCACTTGGCGGGCATCGTGGGGCTTGGACGTCGGTGCCACGGTCTGCAACAACACCGCGTATTTCATTGCGAGCGTCGACACTTGGGTGCTTGCCGCAGCGAATTCGCCTGCGATGTGGTGGTTCTCCTGGCGAACGGCCGTCCACGGGAAGGACGAGGCTCTCCGCTTTATTAAGGACTTCGTGCGGGGCCTACCCATTCCGCCAGCGACCGACGACCAACGCAAAGGAGCCGCCGAGAATGTGAGGCGGATCATCGAAATCACTGCGAGCCAGCAGGCCGCCCGGCGCACAATCCTCGATTGGCTGCGAGTTGAATACGAAATCGCGAAGCCGACGCTCAAGCTCCAATCCCCGATCGACTTAGACAGCGACGGTTTCGTGGGCGAGGTCAAGAAGGTCCGCGGCAAGAAGAAACCGTTGACGGCGGCCGGGCTGAAGGCCCTGCGCGACGAGTACGCCCGGTCCCTCGAACCCGCGCGGAAGCTGGCGGCAGAAGCCGTGAAGCTGGAGCACGAACTCAGCGACCTGGTCAACGCCGCCTACGGCCTGACGCCCGACGAGATCGCCCTGATGTGGAAAACTGCCCCGCCGCGGATGCCGATTGCCGCGTCTCTTGCAATTGCGGGGCCCCTGTCGTAGGTTGGCCGTGTTGTGGGAGGCTTGACCACGGATGTCAGGCCACTAAACCATCCAGGCCACACAAGCATGCAGGAAAAGGGACCCCCTCATGATGCCGCGAACCTGGACCATGACGTTGGCGGTGGTCGTGGCCGGAATCGCCACGGAGGGCTCGACGGCGGAATCCCCGCGGTTCGGTTCTTCTCCACCACCGCTGACGAAGCGATCGAGGGTCGCTGCGCTGGACTCGCCAGTGTCCTTGACCCCCGGGACGCAGATTCCGGTGACGGTGACCGGGACGTTTTCCAAGAGATGATCGGCTTTTCAGAAAGGGGTACCGCAAGATGTCAAACGCAATTCGCACGACGTTCGCCTTGGCGGCATGCATCCTGCTATCGCCTGCCCAGGCAGGCGAGCCTGTGACGCGGGAGAAACAGTCGCCCGCAACAACACCGCTGGTCCGCACGGCCGACCTGGACGTAGGCCAGTCGCAGGAGGTCGAGTTGGCGGACGGTTCCCGGACTCGCCTCAAGCTGCTGGATCTCCAGGAGACCCGTGACAAGCTGCGCAACGCGGTGCGCGCGTCACGGGTCAAAGTCGAGGTGAACGGCCAGACCGTGACGCTCTCGTCGGCCATGTACCAGTTGCCCGTCACCGTGGCCGGGGTCCAGATCGACTGCCCGATCACCCGCGGCTTGACGGACAACAGCAGCAAGCAGAACGTCTGGGGGTTGACCAAGGACGCCCGTTTTCGGCTCTGGCCCGCGGGATCGCCGTGGATCGAACCGGGCACCTTCACCTACCCGGTGCGGCAGCGGTGGTTCGCCAGCGACACGCAAATGGCCAACGAGCCGACGTTCGTCAACGGCGACGAACTGCCGGGCAAGACCAGCATCTACTACCATTACGGACTCGACTTCGGCGGCGCGGAGGGATTGGTCGAGGTGATCGCGGCCACGGATGGAGTTGTCGTCAGTGCGGCCAGCGAGATTCTGCCCGAACACAAGGAGTCGCCTGCCAAGCCGCGGTACGATGTGATCTACGTCCTGGATCAGCGCGGCTGGTACTACCGCTACAGCCACCTGATGACCGTCGAAGTCAAGCTCGGCCAGCGCGTGCGGATGGGGCAGCGGATCGGGTTGTTGGGCAAAGAGGGCGGCAGCGGTGGTTGGTCGCACCTGCACTTCGACATCACCAGCCGTCAGCCCTCGGGCCAATGGGGCATCCAGGACGCCTACGCTTATGCCTGGGAGGCCTACGGCAGGGAATACGCACCCTCGATCATCGCCGTCGCCAGGCCGCATCATCTGGCCGCGGTCGGCGACCGGGTGCTGCTGGACGGTACCCGATCGTGGAGCGACGCGGGCAAGATCGCCCGTTACGAATGGACGTTCACCGACGGCAGCCGCGCGACCGGCCCGCAGGTCGAACGGGCCTACTCACGCCCCGGCACCTACAGCGAAGTGCTGCAGATCACCGACGCCGAGGGCCGCACGGCGTGGGATTTCTGCGTGGTCCAGGTGGTCGATCCTGCTCGGCGCGGGTCTCCCGACCCCGCCGAAACCAACGACCGTAAGGTCTCCGGTGCATCAGGGAGGGCTTCGGTCGGCGATGTGGCTCGGTCGGGAGACCGGCCACAACCCCTGCCCCAGGAGCTGCCGCCGACGATCCATGCCGCGTATTATCCCACGACGAACCTTCGTCCGGGCGATCCGATCACGTTCAAGGTCCGCACCTTTCGCACCACGCACGGCGAAGAGCGTTGGGACTTTGGCGACGGCACACCGCCCGTGACGGTCCAATCCGACGGCAACGCCAACGTGCACGCCAAGGACGGCTACGCGGTGACGCAGCACGCGTACGCGAAGCCGGGCGACTACCTGGTGCGCGTCGAGCGTGCGAACGAGCGCGGGGAGACTGCGGTAGGGCACTTGCACGTCCGGGTCGAGACGCCTTTCCAGGCGCGTACGTCGGTATCGATCCAGGACGGCAAATGGCACATCAACGGCCAGGTGACTTGTCCTGGCACGCGGGCCGAAGGATTGCTGATGAACGTGCGCATGGTGAATTCGGTCTTCGAGGACCGCCGCAAACCCGATTTCGACGCCCAGGCGAATACGGACCGTTTTCTGGAAAGGCTTCCGGACTACGCCGCGCACGGCGTCCGGGCTTTCACGATTTGCCTGCAGGGCGGCATGCCGGGTTACGAAGGAGCGTTGAACAGTGCCTTCGACCCCGACGGCTGCTTGCGGGAATCCTATCTGGACCGTGTCCGGCGCGTGATCGAAGCGTGTGATGCGCAGGGGTTAGTCGTGATCCTGGGCTGTTACTACCAACGGCAAGACCAGGTCTTGGCCGACGAAACGGCCGTGCGCAGCGGCGTGCTGCACGTGGCGGACTGGGTTCACCGCAACGGACTGCGCAACGTTGTGCTGGAGATCGCCAACGAGTTCGACCATAACGGCTTTGACCACCCCCTTCTCCGGACCGTCGAAGGCCAGATCGAACTCGTGCAGCTGGTCCGCGCCCGTGTGCCCGGATTGTTGGTTTCCACCAGCGGCCTGGGCCACGGCCGCTTCCCGGACGGCCTGGGCGAGGTCGCCGATTTTTTGCTGATCCACTTCAACGGCACGCAGTTGGACGACATTCCGGCGCGGATCGCCGCGCTGCGGAAACACGCCAAGCCGATCGTCTGCAACGAAGACGACAAGACCGGCCGGATCGCGGCCAAGGCCGCCGAATTGTGTGTGGCCAGCGGCGCCTCGTGGGGCCTGATGCTGAAGGACGTGAATCAGTACTTCCCGTTTGAATTCCACGGGGCGGCGGACGATCCGCTGGTGTACGCCAAGCTCCAGGAACTCACGTCGCCTTAATTGGACCACGACACTGCGAGGTCAGCTGCCAGTGTCGGGGTCCGGAAGAGGATCGAAACGGTGGAAGGCGAGTGCCGCCACGGTGATGTTCTTGCAGATCGTGACCAAATCTTCCTGGCGGCACGTGATGCGGTACATCGCTACGGAGGCCGAGTCTGTGCCGGCGGGCGTTTGCTGCGAATCGAGGCCGACCGTTGGTGTTCCGTTCAAACAGACGGGCACTTTTCGAGGCACCTTGATCCGCAGCCGCACCTGGGCGTCCGACACCTTGCTCACCTTGCCGGGCCGCGGCTGTGCTGTTTTTCTCGCCCCGTCCCAGTGGCCTTGCCCCGAATTCCGGGGACGGCATTCGCTGCGCTCGATGGAAACTTGACGGGGGCACTGGAACCCGAGCCGCACTCGGGCACCCGACAGGTGTCGGCCGTTTGTATCAGAGATATCCTCCACCGTGACCGTGATTTCATCGCCGACGACTACGGTTTCATACGTTTTCCGGGTGAGCACCAGCATCGAAAGCCTCCCTGCACAACGGAATCAGCATCGAACGATCAAACAGGGGCGATATTGTGCCAGTTTTTCGGGTCTGGAGGCGATAGCAGTTTTTGAAAAAAGTCGCCGGGTGCCGGTTTACTGCGGTTTTGGGGCCGGCTTCTCCAGCGCACCAGGGTGCTGGCTGCCAACGACCGCCAAGGATGCCTCGCGAATGCGGCGGATTTCGTCGTCCGTGGGAGCGTGATCGCGAGCGTGGTTCAGCAGATCGAGGGCCGTCTCGTGGCGGCCCAACTGTTGTTGGATCTTGGCTAGGCGGAGGTACTGCCGGGCGAGCGACTGGTGCAGCCTCCCCGCCAGCCTCTTGGCGTCGGGTTCCGCGCCGGCCAACTCGAACAGTTCCGGGACGAGAATGTACAGTTGTTGGCGGGCCAGTTCGGCGACCGGCGGCCAGAGCAGCTTTGCGGACTCGCCCTGCTTGTCGCTCCATTTCTGCCAGAACAGATCGCCGTCGGCGTCGGTCGCGTCCAGGTAATTGCTCAGGATTTCGGCGTCGCCGCGCACCGCTCCGGAGCCAACCCCGAAGGCCCTCACCAAGTCCCAACGGAGAGGTGCTGTCGACGCGGTCTTGATCAAGTTGTTGGCGACGAGGTAGTTCTCCAGGGAATTCGTCGTATCGTCGCGGAAGATGGGAGTGACTTGGATGCCCACCAGCGGGATCTGGAAATAAAAGAAAGTCCGCCGTGAGAACGTATTCGGGCAGAATTCTTCACCGCGGTGTTGGCCGAAAAGGACAGTCGCGGTCAGGACGGCCAAGACGACTCCCAGGCCCCCTAGGACTCCCAGCAGCCAGTACTCGCCGCTGCGTTTGGCCCTGCGTGGCCCGCCAGGGTTTCTCTGATCGCTCATTTCCTCACCGATCCTCCCTATTTTTCCGATTTCCTTGCTGCCGCACGAGATCGGGCTTGTTGACGACGCCCACTTTGGCATATTTTATCGCAGGAGTTCGGTTCCTTGCCAGCGTGTAATGTGTGAGGATTAGATCAAACTGCGGCGATGCGAGCGAATACGCGGCTGACAGCCAGACAATTGGCAAGCGTTTGCAGCCGATATCGGCACGATCTGGCCTTGCTCGGTGCGGGCGCCGGCCAGGCGGCAGGTCTGCGACCCTGGTCGCCGCTGGGGGGGGAGCCCAAGAAAGTGGCACTGCCCAGCCAGGGGCGGCAGGGGCGGGACCACCGGCTGCAGAGACTGGAAGCCGTACTTTTTTTGTCGCGTGAGCCGTTGACGACTCGAAAGCTTAGCCAATATGCTAATTTGGCTGACGGAACGGAAGCGCGAACGCTGATTCGTCGTTTGAACGGTTTGTATGACGAGAGCGGGCGGGCTTTCCGCGTGGAACGAGTGGCCGGCGGCTTCCAGTTGCTGACGCGGGGGAGGCTGTCCGGCTGGGTCCGCCGCTTGGACGGCGTGCCCCGCGAAGCCCGGTTGTCGGCTCCGGCCATGGAGACGTTGGCGGTCGTTGCGTATCGCCAGCCGATCCTGCGGGCCGACATCGAAGCCATTCGCGGCGTGAACTGTGGCGAGGTGTTGCGTCAGTTGATGGATCGCGAACTTGTACGGATCGGAGGAAGAAGCGAAGACCTGGGCCGGCCCTACCTGTACACGACGACCAAGCACTTCTTGCGCGTCTTCGGGTTGGACAGCCTGGATGGTCTTCCGAGGGTTGAGCGGCTTCGGCGGGGCGGTCCCGACTTGGCGCCAACGACGCATCCGGCACGCGCCCAGGACCAATCCTTGGGTGACATTGAACCGGTATCAAGTGAGGAGGAGGGTAGCATGCTTGTTCTGACACGCTCGGGCTTGACCTGGGATCAACCTGAGTTCGAACGCGTCGAGGACGAAGTGGTCGATCCTCGTATGACCAGGACCAACGACGAAGGCGAACGCCAGGAGTTCGTCGAGGAAGAGGACTTCGACGACGAAGAGGAAGAGGAAGAAGACGACGACTTCGACGACGAAGATCTGGAGGACGAAGAGTTCGAGGAAGAGGAGTTCGAGGAAGAAGAAGCCGAGGACGAAGAACTCGAAGACGAATGGGAGGAAGTCGAAGACGAAGAGGAAGAAGAGGAAGAGGACTGGGAGGACGAGGAAGACGACTCCGAGTGGGATTACGACGACGACGAGGAAGAGGAAGAAGAAGAAGACGAGGACTGGGAATAGTCGCTCGATTCCTCATGGGGCCTTGGGCGGCCGGCAGTCTCGCGCCTCCCTTGGCCTTCCAGCTACTTCTGCGCGGGTATCGCCAGGCGGATCGCCAGTTCCTCCAATTGCCTGCGGTCTACTTCGCCGGGCGCCTCGGTCATCAGGTCCGTTGCCTTTTGCGTCTTTGGGAACGCAATGCAGTCGCGGATGCTGTCCAGCTTGCCGAAGAGCATCACGACGCGGTCGATGCCCAGCGCGATCCCACCGTGCGGAGGAGCGCCGAACTGCAGTGCGTCCAAGAGAAATCCGAACCGCTCGCCGGCCCTCTGCTCGTCGATGCCCAGCAAGTTGAACACCTTCTGCTGCAGCCGGCTGTCGTGAATACGGATGGTGCCGCCGCCGGCTTCCGACCCGTTGATCACCAAATCGTAAGCCTGCGCTCGGCACTTGGCGGGTTCCGTCTCCAGCAGCTCACGATCCTGCAGTCGCGGCGCCGTAAACGGGTGATGCATGGCGTCCCAACGCTGTTCATCCTGGTTCCACTCGAACATCGGGAACTCGACCACCCACGAGAAACTCATCGACCGCGGGTCGTACAGTCTCAATTCCGCGCCTAAACGCTTGCGCAGGGCGGCTAACGCTTTGCAGGTCCTTTCCCAGGTGTCGGCGATGAACAGCAGCAAATCACCCGGCTGGGCACCCATCCGCTGACCGATCCGGACCAAGAGGTCTTCGCTGAAGTTCTTGGAAACCGGCGACCACAACGTGCCGTTTTGCTCGACACGGAACCAAACCAGACCCTTGACGCCGAATTCCTGCTTGACCCAATCCGTCAACTCGTCGATCCGTTTGCGCGAAAACTGACCGGCGGCTCCTTTGACATTCAATCCCCGCACCCGGCCACCCGCGTCCGCCGTCTCTCGAAACACGCGGAATTCGGCTTCCTTGGCCAACTCCGAGCAGTCGATCAGTTCCATGCCGAACCGAAGGTCCGGGGCGTCGTGCCCAAATCGCTCCATGGCCTCATCGTACGTCATCCTCGGCAACGGCGTCTTGACTTCCAGCCCCAGGAACTCCTTGGCCAATCGGACGACCAGACCGTCAATAATGCCTATGATGTCGTCGGCGTCGACAAACGACATCTCCAGATCCAACTGCGTGAATTCCGGCTGGCGGTCCGCCCGCAAATCCTCGTCGCGGAAACATCGGGCGATTTGCACGTACCGATCGTAGCCGCCGACCATCAGGATCTGTTTGTAAAGCTGCGGAGACTGGGGCAGCGCGTAAAACTTGCCTGGCGATACTCGGCTGGGCACCAGGTAGTCACGCGCCCCCTCCGGCGTACTGCGTCCCAGGATGGGCGTCTCGACGTCGATGAAGTTGTGTTCTGCAAAATAGTCCCGCATCGTCTTGATGATTCGGCTTCGCAGCAGCAGCGTCTGTTGCATCTGTGGGCGGCGCAGGTCCAGGTAGCGGTACTTCAGACGCAGGTCTTCTGTCGGCAATTCCTGCTGCGATGGAACGAACGGCGGGGTCTTGCTGCGGTTCAGGACATCCAGCTTCGTAATCCGGAGTTCGATTTGGCCCGTGTCCAGTTTCGGATTCACGGTGCCTTCGGGGCGGTGGGCCACTTTCCCGGTGACGCGAAGCACGTCCTCCGACCGCAACCGGCTGGCTTGCTCCACCGTCTCTGCGCCGCTTTGAGGGCTGGCCACGATCTGCGTCTTGCCGTACCGGTCGCGGAGGTCGATGAACACCGCACCACCGTGGTCACGGGAACTGTCCACCCATCCGCAGAGCGTTACTTCCTGTCCAATGTGTTCTGGCCGAAGCTGGCCGCAAGTGTGAGTTCGCAGCAAGGGAGTCGATCCTGTTTATGAAAGTTACGGACAAACCAGGCACCACAGGGGCAGCATTCTAGTCAGAGATTCGAACGGCGCGAAGATTGCCCCGCCGACAAGAACCAAGTCACCAATCAGGCCACCTGCTCGAAGCGGCCAAAGATCATCCGGCCGGCGCTGGTCTGCAGCACGCTGGTCACGGTCAGGCTCACGATCTCCCCAATGTGGGGTCGCCCATTTTCGATGACGATCATCGTGCCATCGTCCAGATAACCCACCCCCTGTCCGGGTTCCTCGCCGGGCTTGACGACCTTGACATCGACCCTCTCGCCGGGAAGAAAAATCGGCTTGAGGGCGTTGGCGATGTCATTCAAATTGATGACCGGGACATTGTGCAAACGCGCGACCTTGTTCAGATTGTAGTCGCCCGTGATGACTTTGCCTTCCAGGTCCTTGGCCAGCAGCACCAGCTTCATGTCCACCGGTTGATTGGCCATTTCGGGAAGTTCCCGGTCGTAAATCTTGAATTCCACGGACTTGCTGGTCCGTAGCCGATTGAGGACGTCCAAACCTCGGCGTCCGCGTGCCCGCCGCATCTTGTCTCCGCTGTCCGCGATATTCTGCAATTCGCTCAAAACGAAGCGGGGCATGATCAGTTGGTTGTCAAAGATGCAGGTCTCGACCACGTCCGCGATCCGCCCGTCGATCACGACGCTGGTGTCCAACAAATAAGGCCGCAGTCCTTTGACCTCCTTGGCGAATTCGATGTACGGAATGACGAACCGGAAGTCGTCCTTGGTCTGCATCAGCAAGCTGATACAGGCGTAGCACAAGACCATCCCCAAGACCAGCCGGATCCGCTCCACGTGCGGACTGCCCTGCATCAGGGGCGTTAATGCGATGCTGACCACGTACGTCAGGAAAATCCCCACGATCAGGCCAAAATAGACCGCAGAAAGCGTGTCCAACTTCTTCTTCTTGAACAGCATGTCGATGCCGACGACGATCGCGGCGACGATCAACACGCCCACGAACACAATCCAGGGACGTTCAATCTCAAAACTGTCGTCGTTGACAAGCAGCGTTGCCAAGCCTGCCGCAAAGACGATGAAGATGATGCGCAAAAAGATCAGAGGCATTCGCGGAAATCCTTATTTCAAACTATCAAGGAGTTCGGGACTTTTCGAGAATTATACCATGCCATACCTCGCAAGAACCACCCCAGGCGACATTTGTGTGTAGAACCGCCAAAGAACATGCGATGCCCGGGGGGGCTCCTTGCGGTGCCAAGCCGGCAATCTGGGCTTCTTGCAGGAACACGGGTGAGAACACGCGCGGACCCGCTTTTACGCCCGTTGGGGGGGCATTCCGTGGAAACGTACTGGGCAGGCCGCGGCTGGTCGGTTACGATAGCTGCCAAGAAAACGCGATGGAGAACGCGATGACCGGTAAATCCAAGCGTGAATACCATCCCTCGCTGCTGGAAAGCGTCCGCAATACCGAGAAGAAGTTCCTGGCCGGTAAGCGGCACCGTGGGGCGGACCTGGAGAGCGCGGTTCGGGTTTTCTTGGAGTTCCTGCGAGGTTACGAATCGCTGGATTTCGAGGGCCCCTGTGTGACGGTCTTTGGGTCCGCACGGTTTCCAGAGAATCATCGTTACTATCAGCTGGCTCGAGCGTTGGGAAAAAGCCTGGCCCAGGCGGGATTCGTCGTCATGACCGGCGGCGGTCCGGGCATTATGGAGGCCGCCAACCGCGGGGCCAAGGAGGGCGGCGGCTATACGATCGGCTGCAACATCGTCCTGCCCCGCGAACAGAAACCCAACCCATATCTGGATAGGTTCGTCGAATTTGATCATTTTTTCGTCCGCAAAGTCATGTTGGTCAAGTACTCCTGTGCCTTTGTCGTCATGCCGGGCGGATTTGGCACGCTGGACGAGGCCTTCGAGGCCCTGACGTTGATCCAGTGTGACAAGATCGAACGCTTTCCCGTCGTCGCGATGGGACTGCCGTTCTGGAGCGAGGTGTGGGACTTTGTCGAGGAATCGTTGCTCGGCGAGCGGACGATTGCGCGCGAGGACCTGAATTTGCTGCATCCGACGGATTCGGTCGACGAGGCGGTGGCGTACATTCGAGAAGGCATTCCAGATGACGTCGCGAGTCTGCTGCCGGGCAGCCCGTGATACGACCCGCCCGGCAACACCTGTCGGGACGCACCGCAGGCATCAAGGAGATTTCCCATGAAGGTCACGTTACACGGAGCCGCGGGCGGTGACGTCACCGGCTCGGCGTATTTGGTCGAAACCTCGCAGGCCCGCCTGCTGGTCGATTTCGGCATGTTCCAGGGCGTTGCCAAGGCGGAACAGCGGAACCGCCTGCCCCGCGATTTGAATCCCCGTAAACTGGACGCCGTCCTGCTGACCCATGCGCACCTGGACCACTCGGGCCGCCTGCCGATGCTGGTCAAAGGCCGCTTCGACTCGCCGATCTTCGGCACACAGGCCACGGGCGAGTTGACCAACCTGATCCTCCGCGATTCGGCCAAGGTCCAGGCCCAGGACTTTGAACGAATCAATCGCCGCCGCCAGCGGGCTGGGCAAAAGCTGCTGGAACCGCTGTACCGCGTCGAGGACGTGGAGGCCGCGATGGCGCTGTTTCGTCCCGTTCCGTTGAACGACCCGGTGGAAGTCGCTCCCGGCGTGACAGCCCGCTGGGTCGAAGCCGGCCACATGCTCGGCTCGGCCAGCATCCACTTGACCCTCACCGACGACAGCGGCACGAGAACGGCCGTTTTCTCCGGCGATTTGGGTCCCAGGGACGCGCCGATCCTCAGAGATGCGGAACCGTTCCGCCAGGCTCAAACCGTGTTCCTGGAATCCACCTACGGCGGCCGCAATCACAAGCCCTTCCAGGAAACCGTGCAGGAATTCCTGGAAGTCCTGCAGACAGCCGTCTCCCGCAACGGCAAGGTGCTGGTGCCCACGTTCGCCGTGGGCCGCGCGCAATTGCTGCTGGTCATCCTGGCCGGCATCTTCCGCCGCCAACTGCTGCCCAAGTTCCCCGTCTACCTGGACAGCCCGATGGCCATCGAGGCGACGCAGATTTACCGTCGCCATGCCGAACTGTTCGACGACGAACTGATCCGAGAAATCAAAGAGCATCCGCTGGAGGATGACCTCAACACACTGCAGGCCACGGTGACTGCCGAGGAATCCAAGGCATTGAACCACGTGCACGGCCCCTGTCTGATCATGGCCGGCGCCGGAATGTGCAACGCCGGACGGATCCTGCACCACCTCCGCCAAAACCTGTGGCGCATGGAAACGCACGTGATCTTCGTCGGCTACCAGGGCGACGGGACGTTGGGCCGCCGGCTGGTCGACGGCGCCAAGCAGGTTTCGATTTTCGGCGAACGCATCGCCGTCCGCGCCCGCGTCCACACGCTGGGCGGATTCAGCGCCCACGCCGGCCAAGACGATCTGCTGGAATGGTTCAGCGCCGTAGCCCCCAGCCGCCCGCGACTGATCGTGACCCACGGCGAGGCGAACAACCAACGCGCCCTGGCCGAAAAGATCCACGAGAAATACCAGCTGGCCGCCGAGATCCCCCGCCTTGGCGATACGATCACGCTGTGAACCAACGCGGCCTGCAGACCGCGGCCAAAGCAGACCGAGGTCCGCCGAACGTCGCTAGCTGTGCTTGGCAGCGTCGACACCCGATCAGGTTCCGTCCGCAGCCACGATCCCATCAGGACGAGAGCATCCTGTAGACCCAGGCTCCACACCACGTCTTGGACTACGTCAAAAAGTCGCGGCCGCCGCGGGCAATTGGGTTGGTCTTGGATAGAGCGCCCCACGGATGGCATGGCAATACCACGGATGGGAATCGTCAACCTCTTCGTTTAGATCCGGGGTATCGCCATGCCATCCGTGGGGCTCTCTCGGCTTCAACCACCAATCCCGTCTAACCAACATCGACAATTCTGTGCAGTACAAGGTTCGGCAAGGTACGGCTTTGGCTGCGGCGAGGTGAGCGCAGACGAAATGAGGAAGTTGTTTCGGCACGCGTTGCTCCGCCAACGCTGAAATTCCGCCATGCGGGCGTCTGAATTACTCAATTCTTCTCTTGGGGAGGCGGTCCCCCCTTTGCGTCGGGTTCCGGCAGCTTGAGCAGCCGGATCACGTTGTCGTAGCCAGCGGACAGGGCGGTGCGGCCGTCGGGCGAAAAGGCGACCGTCACGACCGGCGAGCGGTCGCCCTCGAAACAGGCCAAGACCTCGCCCGTGGTCACGTCGCGGAGCCGCACACCATAGTCGAACCCGGCATGCCGGTGACCTCCCGGGCCCCAGCCGCTGCCGCTGAGGATGCGGCGACCATCGGGCGAGAACGTCACGAGGTTCTCGCTGGTCCGGCACCCGGAGAAGGACCGGAGTTGGCGGCCTGTCTCCACATCCCACAGCCGCAGGCTCCTGTCCGCAGCACAGGAAACGGCGTTTCGTCCGTCCGGAGAAAACGCTACCCCCATTACCCACTCGGTGTGTCCCTCAAAACGGCGCACTTCCTTCGCCGTCGCGATATCCCACAGCCGCAACAGAGCGTCCACGCCGCCGGACAGGATCTGGCGACCATCGGGAGTGAATGCCACACGCCAGACCTCCGCCTCGTGGCCCGTGAACTGCTTCAACTCGGTCCCGGTCTTGGCGTCCCAAATCCGCGCGGTGCCGTCGGTGGAGCAGGAAGCAACTCGGCTGCCATCGGGCGAGAAAACAGCCATCCGGACATCGCCCGTGTGTCCGGTAAAGCGGCGCACCTCCTTGCCCGTATCCACGTCCCACAGACGGATGGCGTAATCGCGATTGGCCGCGTCACCGCCCGCCGAGACCGCCTGTCGTCCGTCGGGTGAGAAGGCCACATAGAAAATGAACTGGGTGTTCCCTTCGAACTGGCGGATCAACTTGCCGGCGTCCACGTCCCACAGGCGCACCGTTTTGTCCTGGCCGCCGGAAAGTGCCCGGCGGCCGTCGGGAGAAAAGGCGACGCTTTCAATGTAGGACGTATGCCCTTCGAAGCGGCGGATCTCGGTGATCTCGTGCGGCGGTTTCGCGGGCGGCACTTCCTGGATGGAGACCGTCTGCATCTGGCCCTTGGCCAGCGTCACCTTGTTGGCCGACAGGCGGAAGTCCTCCGGCTGGCCCGCCAGTTCGAGTTCGTAGTCGCTCGGCGGCAGTTCGGCGACCTTGCTGATCTTCGGCACGATGACCGTCACCAGCTTGTCCGGCTGCTTGACGATGATCGGCAGGTCGAAGCCGTTCGTTTCCACGACGAGTTGCCCCTTGTCCGGATTGCTGGCTGGCTTCTGCGCTTCGCCCGTTTCCGAAATCCACAGCAGCCGCAGAGTCTTGCCGGAGCAGGCGACGAAGCGTCCGTCGGGAGACCAGTCCGCGCCGTACGCATCGCGCGAACAACCGAAGGACCCGATTTCCTCCTTGGTAGCGACATCCCACAAACGCACGCGATCGTAAGCGTTCACGACGACAATCCGTTTGCCATCGCGGGAGAAGGCCGCCGGGTTGACTTCTGTTGCCTGCGGGGGAAAGGCGTATTGCAGGCGGCCACTCTTCACATCCCACAGTCTCATCGTCCGATCATTGCTGGCGGACAGGGCGAGGCTACCGTCCGGCGAGAAGGCAACGCTTCTCACGTGGTCCCCGTGGCCTTTCATGACGTGAAGTTCCTGCCCGGATCGCGCGTCCCACAACCGGACCGTCGCGTCACGCCAGCCGCCCGTGAGAACCAACCGGCCGTCAGGCGAGAAGGCCACGGCGTTGGCCGGGTCGTGGCCCTTGAGTGTATGCCGGAGTTGCTTGGCTGGAATACCCCAAAGCCGAACCGTTCCGTCCCAACTGGCAGAGGCCACAGATTGATTGTCGGGCGAAACTGCCACTCCCGTTACTCGCCCCGTGTGTCCGACGAACTGATGCACGACGTTCCCGCTCGCCGCGTCCCACAGCCAGACGCTGTAGTCCGACGCCTGAGACTCACCGCCTCGCCTCGAGTCACACCAGCCTGCCACAACGAGCCGCCCATCCGGCGAAAACGCCGCGTCGTCAACTGCCCCCATGTGTCCCTCGAAACGGCGTACCTCTTTGCCAGTCGCCACGTCCCATAGGCGAACGGTGCGGTCCACGCTGCATGAAAGTAGATAGCGACCATCGGGCGAGACGTGTACCTTGGTCGCCTGGGCGCGGTGGCCCACCAGGCTGCGGAACTCCGTGATCTCGAACCGCGCCGGCTTGTGTTCCCGGCGGATCTGCACGGCCTGCTTGGCGCCCTTGGCCAGCCTGATCTTGTCGGCAGACAGCCGCAAGTTTTCGATTCGGCCGGCCAGTTCGAGCTGATACTCGCCAGGTTTCAAGTCGGCCTTCTGGCTGGCGGTGGCATCCAGGACCAGAACCACCTCGTCCCGTTGCTTGACGAGCAGCCAGCCGTCGGCGGCCTCGCTTTGCACGGCGAGTTGACCTGCGTCGCCCGCGACGGATGAGGGCAACTCTTGGTCCGCCGGGGGCAGCTTCAGCATTCGAATCTCCCCACCGGAAACAAAAGCCAAGGTGAATCGGCCGTCGGGCGAAAGAACGGTTCCGCCTGCCCCACCCGAAAGGCCGTCGAATCGCCCCAACTCTCGCCCCGTCGCCAAGTCCCACAGCCGCAGGCTAAGGTCTTCGGAGCTAGAGAGGGCTCGTCGACCATCGGGCGAGAAGGCGACGCGGCACACGGGCATGTGATGTCCAAACAACCGGCGCAGCTCCCGGCCTGTCGTCAGGTCCCACAGGCGGATTGTGCGATCGACTCCGCACGAAAGGGCGCGCCGTCCATCGGGTGAAATCGCGGCACCGAACACGTCCCCGGTATGTCCTTCCAGACGCCGCAGTTCGCGGCCCGTGGCGATGTCCCAGAGCCGCGCGGTCTTGTCGCGACTGGCGGAGAGTACCTGACGGCCATCGGCCGACATGGCCAAACTGGCGATCTCTCCTTCGTGTCCCGGAAAGACACGCAGTTGGCGCCCCGTGTCTGAGTCCCAGAGCCGCAGGGTCGTGTCTCGGCTAGCCGAGACAACCCGCCGCCCATCCGGAGTGAACGCCACACCCTGGATGATATTCGTGTGTCCCAGGAAGCGGCGGACCTCCCTACCGGTCTCAACGTCCCACAGCCGGACGCTGTAGTCACCGGCGACCCATTCGCTCCCGTTGTGAGACATGCCAGTACCCGACGCCGCAAGCCGGCCGTCGGGAGAAAACGCCACGCACACGGACCAATCGTTGTCGCCCTCGAATTGTCGGAACTGCTTACCGTCGGCGTTATCCCAGAGACGCAGCGCACGATACATGCCGCAAGAAAGGACGCGCCCACCATCGGGAGAGAATACGGCCTGGTAGACGGCCCCGGTGTGTCCCGAAAAGCTGCGTTCTTCCGTGATCGGCAAGCTCGGCGGGGCCGGCAGCTTCAGCAGGCGCACGGTGTTGTCCCAACTGGCGGCGACGGCTTGGCGGCCGTCGGGCGAGAAGGCCAGGCTATCGATGGCAGACGTTTGGCCGGCAGAGCGGGCCAACTCTTGCCCACTCGCCACGTCCCACAGCCGCACGCAACTGTCAACATCCGTGTTCCCAATCCGCTCGCCGCTGCCGGACAGCACGCGGCGACCGTCGGGGGAGAATGCGACGCGGTTCACGCCGCTCGGGTGGCTGAAGGAGCGCAGTTGCTGTCCCATTTCTGCATCCCAGAGCCGCATGGTCTTGTCGATACTGCCGGACAGCACCAGCCGGCCGTCCGGCGAGAACGCGACGCTGGTTACGGGGGCCGTGTGTCCTGCGAAGCGTCGCAATTCCTGGCCGGTTTCCTGGTCCCACAGACGCACCAGCGCATCGTTCCCGGAGGAGAGAACATATCGGCTATCCGGCGAGAAATCGACGCAGGTGACCCCGCCCTCGTGGCCCGGAAACTGTCGGAGTTCCTTTCCGGCGTTGACGTCCCAGAGCCGCACCGTTCCATCCACGCTCCCGGACAGAAGGAAACGGCTGTCCGGCGAGAAGGCCACACTCGCGACCGTTTGCTTATGCCCTTCGAACTGGCGGATGGGCTTGGCGGCCATGTCCCATAGCTGGATCACGCCCCCGTCACCGCCGGCGACGCCCCACTTGCCATCCGGCGAAACGGCGACGCTCTGGATTTGTGCGGATGACCCTTCATACCGGCGCACCTCCTGGCCGCGGGCCACGTCCCAGAGCCGCACGGTTTTGTCCTGGCTGCCGGACAGGACCTGACGTCCATCCGGAAAAAAAGCCACGCCAGTGACTTGCTGCCGGTGGCCGACAAACGGGCGGATTTCGAGCAAGTTGGTTGCCGATTTCGGAGCCGTCGGGTTGCCCGCAGGCTGGTCGGCCGGCGGGGCCGTCCGGGCGACTTCGAGTCTGACGGACGCGATCTGTTTGCTGCCGCGAGTCAGCCGGAATTGAGTCGTGGACAGCTTCAAACCTTCCTTGCCCGGTGCCAGTTCGAGCTGGTACTCGCCGGCCTTCAGGGTCACTTCGCGGCCCGTCTTGGAATCGACGATCGTGACCTCGCGACCACCTTGCTTGACCACGACTTCCACGTCGGGATCGTCCGTCTCGATGACCAGGGTGCCTTGGTCCGTGACGAAGCGGT
>CAYPGE010000037.1:0-34112 GCA_964409865.1 uncultured Pirellulaceae bacterium | reverse complement strand
GGACCTCCTCCGCGTGCAAGGGCTGACGGCTTGGCGGCCAGCCGTTCTCCATCCTGGTGTTCGCCGGGGCGCTTCCATGGTGTTCGCCGGCCGCCGCTCAGCCGATGATGTCGGATTGCCCACCCCAGGGCCGGGAACTCGTCCCTTGCGGCCTGGGCTTTGATCTGTGCCTGGACGTGCGCGCGGAGTACTTGTTGTGGTGGACCGACGCCATGCACGTACCGGCGCTGGTCACGACCAGTCCGAACGGAACGGCCCGCGATCAGGCGGGAGTGCTGGGACTGCCGGCCACCGGAGTGCTCTTCGGAGACACAGGAATCGGCGGCGACGCGCGATCCGGCGGCCGGTTTGCCATCAACGGCTGGTTCGATCCCTGCCGGGACTTTGGGTTCGAACTCCGTTACGCCGTCTTGGAGCAAGAGGGCTCGACGTACACGGCCGCCAGCGAAGGCGATCCCATTTTGGCGCGCCCCTTTCTGAACGCCGACAGCGGCGACCAAGACGCCGGACTGATCGCTTTCCCGAACGTGGCCGAGGGCAACATCACCATCGATGCCAGCACGCGGTTTGGGACTGCCGAAACGCTGCTGGTCAAGACGCTGCTGGCGCAATGCGGCCGGCGACTGGCGTTCCGGCTGGGCTATCGCTACGCCATGTTGGAAGATGACTTGACGATCTCCGAAACGATGGTGTCCGCAGAGACAGCGACGGCCGGCACGACACTCGACTTGTTCGACCGCTTCGCGGCCGAGAACGCGTTCCACGGGGCTCAACTCGGCCTGATGGCCCAGCGGCAGATGGGTTGCTGGAGCTTCGAGTTGTCCACGTCGGTGGCCCTGGGGACCGTACACTCCGAGGTCGCGATCGACGGATCGACAACGACACGGACCGCCACCGGCGCGAGTTCCACGGCCGCCGGCGGATTCCTGGCGCTGCCCACCAACATGGGCCGCTACGAGCGCGATTCCTTCAGCAGCTTGAGCGAAGTGGGACTCAAGCTGAGCTATGCCTTCGCCTGCCATTGGCGGGCGTCGCTGGGCTACTCGTTCCTGTACTGGTCCCGCGTCGCGCGGGCCGGCGATCAGATCGACACGACGCTCAGCGCCGGAGAATTTCCGCCCAGTCAAAACACCGCGTCGCTGCACCCTGAATTCGGGTTCGCCACCACGGGCTTCTGGGCCCAGGGACTGAACTTCGGCGTCGAATACCAGTATTAGAACCGCCGCCGGCAGATGGCGTTAAGGCGGCGGACGTTCGTACAGGTCGTACAAGGCGAACAGCATTTCGCGCAGATTTCCCCGGTGCTCCGCGAACAGTCGCTCGATCTGCTCCGCGCCGCTCCAGTCGGCGTTGCCCTCGCCCAGCAACCGGGCCACCAGTCGCTGAGCTAGTTCCACGCTGGGCTCCGTCCGCCACAGCGGGGGCAATCCCAAGTCGCGGTGTGCCGTCACCAGCAGGCCGGCCCCGCGCCGGCGGCAGTGCCACTGCAGCCAAACACGTCGCCACCGTCCAAGTTGTTCGCAGCCGTCGATCACAACCTGTGTTGATCCGTTCCAGTTGGCGATGTAATCGCCCCAGCGCACTGCCGCCGGACTCGTGCCGCAAGGACGCGAGGCGGGTTGATGGAGCGGGTAGCATTCGACGCGGCGTCCCGCCGCTTGCAGTTCGGGCAGCAGCGTGTGTACGATCGTCGACTTGCCGCTGCCATGCGGCCCCGTAATCTGGCCCCACCAGTTTTGGTCCCGCAGCCGAGCGAGCAGCGCGCCCGCGCCGGCGCCGGCGGGAAACAGGTATTCGCCGGCACTGGGCCGCGTAAACCGCGTCGCGAACGGGTTGCTGGGCGGCGACAAAGGCGAATCGGTGGGCACGTCGGTCCCTCTCTGCAAAGCCCGTAAGGAACGGCGAATCAACAAGCCGCGCAGGTCCTGAGGATCCTGGCCGGCCGCGCGAGAGTGTAAACCGGATACTCCGCATCCGTCAACAAGCCGACGCGGACTCGCGGACTGCAGTCCGCCGGCGGCGGGGAGAGCGGCCGGTGAGCGGGACGAGATACTCACGACGGGCCGGATTCGGGGCAACAGGCGGCGATGGCCTGGTGGAGTTCTTCTTGCCGGACGGGTTTGGAGACGTAGGCGTCCATGCCCGCCTCCAGGCAGCGCTCGCGGTCGCCCTTCAGCGCGTGGGCGGTCAAGGCCACGATGGGCACTCGGCCGCCGCGCTCGCGTTCCTGCCGCCGGATCGCCTCCGTGGCCTCGAAACCGTTCATTTCGGGCATCATGATGTCCATCAGCACCAGGTCGAAATGCTGTTGGGTTGCGGCCGACACGGCTTCCAGTCCGTTGTTGGCCACCGTCACCGTGTGCCCCCATTTGCTCAGCAGCCCGACGGCCAGCTTCTGGTTCAACAGGCTGTCTTCGGCCAACAGGATGCGCAGCGGTCGCATCGGTGGGACGCTCACTGGCCGTGTGCGCCCTCGCGCGACGGACGGTGGTACGTCGCCGGGGGCGGCGGGCAGGACCCTGCCGATCGTCTGGCGCAGCTCCGAGGGCTTGACGGGCTCGGTCAGCTGGGCGGTGAAATGAAACGTGCTGCCGCAGCCCACTTGGCTCTCCACCCAGATTCGCCCGCCCATCAAATCCAACAGCCGCACGCAAATCGACAGGCCCAGCCCCGTGCCGCCAAACCGTCGCGTGGTCGAGCCGTCGGCTTGCGTGAAAGCCTCGAAGATCGCCGCTTGCTTGTCCGCCGGGATCCCGATCCCGGTGTCCATCACATCGCCCTGTAACTCGACTCGGCCGTCGCTCCGCGGACGGCAGGCCACGCGGACCACGACCTCGCCGGCCTCCGTGAACTTGATCGCGTTCCCGACCAGATTGAGTATCACTTGCTGCAACCGCGCTGGATCGCCCACGAGCGTTTCCGGAGCGTCCGCCGGCACGTGACAGGCCAGCTTCAGATTCTTGCGCTCCGCGCGGAAGGCCAGCGACTTCATCGTATCGCCCACCAGTTCGCGGATAGAAAACTCCGACGATTCAAGTTCGACCTTGCCGGCTTCGATCTTGGAGAAGTCCAGAATCTCGTTGACGATCCCCAGCAGCGACTCGCCGGACTCCAGGACCATCGTCATCAACTCGCGCTGGCGGTCATCCAGGTCCGTGTCCAGCACCTGTTCGCTGATCCCGATCACCGCGTGCAGCGGGGTGCGGATTTCGTGGCTCATGTTCGCCAGGAACTCGCTCTTGGCCCGGTTGGCCGCTTCGGCCGCCTCTCGGGCGGTCTTCATCGCCGTGATGTCGGTGATCGAGCCCGCCATGCGGGTTGGCCTGCCGGAGGCGTCCCAGATGGCTTGCCCGCGGGCTCGAAACCAGCGGTATCCCTGCGACTTGGTCTGCAGCCGGTACTCGACATCGTAGTCGCCCCGTCTTTCCAGATGGGCCTGCAGGGCGGCCAACGTCCCTTGGCGGTCATCGGGGTGCAGCCGCGACTCGAACGACGCAAACACATCGGCTATCTCGTGGTCGGCGTACCCCAGCAGTTCCTTGAAACGCGGCGAGTAATACACTTCGTCGCTCGCCACGTTCCAGTCCCAGATTCCGTCGGTCGAACCACGGACCGCCAAGGCGAACCGTTCCTCGCTGGCCCGCAACTCGGCCGTGCGATCCGCCACGACGCGATCGAGACTGCGATTCACGTCCGTTAGCCGGCGATTGGCTGCGTGCAATGCTGATTCCGTGGACAGGTAGGCCGAAACGGCAAACACGCAGGCCGCGGCGTAGGCGATCAGCCGCGCGACGTGCCACCACCACCAAGCGGCGTCCCAGAGGACGGACAACTCGAACAGGATGCCGGCTCCGGCGAACAACTGCGTCGTCACGGCGAACAGCCAGTCGTCGCGCCGTGGATCGCGAAAGAACCGCCGGACGAAGAATACTGACGCCATGGCCATGCCCAACCCACCGGCGATGTTCAGCACCCGCGCGGGGACGGTGAAATGATCCCGCTGGATCATGCTGGGGATTAGCGAAGGCCACACGCAGGAAACCAAGCCAAAGGTGATCGCCGCCAGGAACACTACGACAGGAAGACCGCGGGCCCACTGGGGTGAAACCGGCCGCCGCAGCCAGACGCCCAGAAAAAGAACGCCGCCTACCAAGGTGGCCGTCGAATGCAGCCAGACAAAACGATCTCCCGGTTGCACGGCTGCATGGAACAGGTCCAGGGTTCCCATCCCGATCAAAGCGCAGGCCGTCCACGTCCAGTGGGGCGCCGATGCGGCGTGACGCTGCCTGGCCACCAGCACCCCGGCGGTGGCCAACGCCATCATGCCGCCCATCGTTTCCAGCAAAGAGTGCAGCGGGAGGTGAAACAGGCGGGCCGACGGCGCAGATAGGCGGATCACCGCCACGCCCAACACCGGCAGGACGATCGAGAGGGCAACACCCCACACCGTCGCGTAGATTCGTGGAGGGAAACGCATCGTAATCGCTCGATCGGCGCCGCACTTTTGGAGAAGCATATCGTTGAATCGCTATTGCCCGCACGGCGTCGTTTACACTTTATAGAAAGACGACCGCGTGGGACCAGTCGCACGGGCGGATGATTCCTGCAGACGAAAACCACCGGAACAAGGAGAAGCCTGATGACGATCGAACAAGGGTTGCGAGCGGCGGCGGGTACGGTTGTTACCACCAGCGTTTTGTTGGCCGTGTTTCGCTCACCGTGGTGGCTGGCCATGACCGGATTCGGTATGCTGATCGTGGATCGTGCCGGAGTTCGTCGCTGTCGTGCGACGCGCGTCCGGCCACCGTTCCATGATCGCCAATGTTGCGGAAAGCGGAGACGTCATGCCCGAAATCAGCCGGTTTCTCGGAATCGTGGTCCGAATGTACTACCGCGACCATTACCCGCCGCATTTCCACGCGGAATATGGCGAGCACGAAATCACCGTTGACATCCATAGCGGCATCGTCCAAGGCAGGTTTCCGCGGCGGGCATTGACCGCCGTACTCGATTGGTACAATCTTCACCAAGACGAACTGGCTCGAAACTGGGAACTCGTGCAGACGCGGCAGCCCTTGGACCCGATCGAGCCACTGGAGTAGATCCATGTTCCTACACGTTACCAAGGCTACACACATCGCGGACTATCGCGTCTACGTGGCATTCAACGACGGCACTGGTGCAGAACTTGACCTGTCTGACTCGTTGGACGGACCCATCTTCGAACCGCTCCGAGACGTCGAGTACTTTCGGTCGTTCTCGATCGTGGGGCACACACTCACATGGCCCAACGGCGCGGATTTCGCGCCGGAATACTTGCATTCACTCGCCATGGCTCCGGTGAGCACGTAACCAAAGGATGAACGGGAGCGATCCCTGGAAGGAACCTGCAAGGCATCGTCGGGCAATATTGCTGCTGAGTGTCCAAGATCGTAAGATACTTGTGACGTCGCACGGCGTGCGCGAGCGTCATACGCATCCCCTCCCGGAGCGGACTGAATCCGATGATCGTGTACCAGCCGGCAGTCGCTGAGCACCTCGTTCTGCACGAAGTTTCGTGGGAGGCGTATGAATGCCTGCTGGAAGCAGTCGGGGACCGTCGGCTGCGGCACTCCTACGACGACGGGACCCTGGAAATCATGTCGCCCCTCAAACGACACGACCGCGCCAAAAAGGTGCTGGCACGCCTGATCGAGATGGCGGCCTACGAGTTGGACATCGAGATTCAGGGCATCGGCTCGACCACGCTCCGCCGGTCGGAGCGACGCCAGGAGCTGGAACCCGACGAGTGCTACTATGTCGCCCATGAGGCAGAAGTCCGCGACAAGCCGGACTACGTGCCGGGACGTGACCCGCCGCCCGATCTGGCGGTGGAAGTGGACGTGACCAGTTCCTCGGTCGACCGGATGCACATCTACGCGAACCTGGGAGTGCCGGAAGTCTGGCGGTTTCAGGATGAGCAGCTGACGTTCTGGCGTCTCACACGCCGAGGCAAGTATGTGCGTACCCCGCGCAGCAGCGCCTTTCCGCTGTTGACTTGTACCTTGCTGAATGATCTGCTGCGCCAGCGATTCGAACGGAGCGAGAATCAACTGGTCCGGGCACTTGTCGCCTGGCTTCAGAAGCAAAAACCGCGACGTCACAGCTGATCGTCATGCACCGCGAAGAAAGACGTAAAGGACGACGCAGGCCAGCGTGACCGCCGAGATGAGCTGCAGACGGGTGGGCCATTTCCACAGCGCAAGCATCCCGGCCGCAAAGACGATGGACGCACCCGCGTCGCCCCAGGCTACCAACGGAAATACGTAGCCGGCGCTGGAAAACGGCCACCAGGGCTGCAATTCCCAGTCGGGCAGGGTCGCCGTGCCGGAGAAGACGAGGTCCGCCAACAGATGGCTCAACGCCGCGAGGATGGCCACGCCGACCCAAACGGCAAAGCCGCTGAGGCCGTGGGTCTCGCGGACCCGCAACGGCCCAGCTGGCAGGGGCAGCCGCAGCTTTTGGGCGAGGAGCCGGGCGCAGCGCGTGGCGGCGTCGAACTGATAGTCCAGAATTCCCATCAACAGGCCAGTCAGAACGCACGCCAGCACGTTGTGCCCCCACAGGCGGTGGCTGGCTGCAAAGGCGGCGGGGCCGGCGACGATCGTCAGCCCGTCCCAATCCGGGCTGACGGCGGCGACGGCGGCCAGGGCGACGATCGGCCAACCGTAGCGGCGGTTGATCCCCGCCGCCAGCGTTCCGGTGATCCCAAGCATAGCATGCTCGAAGGTAGTCACGTCGTTTTCCTCGCTCGCCATTATCGTCAGTTTACTATCAAGGCCAAGATGTTTGCGGATCAGGTCATCCCAAAATGCATTCAGGTTCTTTTATATTGTTCGGCGCTTGCTACAATACTGCGGCGGTTCAGGACCGCCGCGGCACGATTCTGCCTCGGACCCCACACCGAAGAACGGAGAAAACAAGTGAGGCTGTTGTTGCTGTTCAGCGTTTTGATGATCGCTTCGGCGTCGCAAGCCGCCGAGACGATTGCGTATAACCGCGACGTGCGGCCGATCTTGGCCGACGCTTGTTTCAAGTGCCACGGGCCGGACAGTGCTTCGCGGCAGGCGGACTTGCGGATGGACCAGCGCGAGGCGGCGTTGGACGCCGGGGCCATCGTACCCGGCAAGCCGGACGAAAGCGAGGCGATCCGCCGCGTCTTTTCGGCGGACGCCGACGAAGTCATGCCGCCTCCGGAGCAGCAGCACCAACTCACGCCGGCCCAGAAAGACCTGCTCAAACGCTGGGTGGCGGCCGGCGCCGAGTACCAGCCGCACTGGTCGTTCATCGCGCCGTCGCGGCCGCCTTTACCGACGGTCAAGAATGCGGCCTGGGTCCGCAATCCGGTCGACGCGTTCATCTTGGCCAGGTTGGAGGAAAACGGCTTGGAGCCCGCGCCTGAAGCGGATCGTCGCACGCTGGCCCGGCGGTTGAGTCTCGACTTGACCGGCCTCCCGCCGGCGCCCGATGTGGTCGAAACATTTGTCAACGACGCCTCGCCGGACGCCTACGAGAAACTCGTCGATCGATTGCTGCAATCCGAGCGTTGGGGCGAGCACCGCGGCCGCTACTGGCTGGATGCCGCCCGTTATGCCGATACGCACGGCATCCACTTCGACAACTACCGCGAGATCTGGGCCTATCGCGACTGGGTGGTCGACGCCTTCAACCGCAATCTGCCGTTTGACCAGTTCACGATCGAGCAACTGGGCGGCGATCTGCTGCCCAATCCGACGCTCCAGCAGCGGATCGCGACGGGCTTCCATCGCTGCAACATCACCACCAACGAAGGCGGTGTGATTGCCGAGGAATACGCGGTGCTGTACGCCCGCGATCGGACGGAAACGACCTCCTGGGTCTGGTTCGGCCTGACGATGAACTGTGCGACGTGCCACGACCACAAGTTCGATCCGGTCAGCCAGCGCGAGTTCTACGAAATGGCGGCGTTCTTTAACAACACCACGCAGAACGTGATGGACGGGAACATCAAGGATACGCCGCCGGTGATCGCGGTTCCGCTGCCCGAAGACCGCGCCCGCTGGGACACGCTCGGACCGGAAGTCGCCGCCGCCCAGAAGCAGGTCGAGGACCGCCGCAGCACCGCACGTGCCGACTTCGACCGCTGGCTGTCGGAGGCGAAGCCCGCCGAATTGATATCCGGCGTTCCGGTGGATGGCTTGAAGTTCCATGCGCCGTTGAGCGACGGCGCGGTCGATCGTGTCACCGTGACGATCGACGGCCAATCGAAATCGCTGCCGTTGCCGACCACCCTGGGGTCGGACGACGGCCACGTCGCGGCTACGGCCTACAAGGCCACCCCCGGCCTGACCATCGAAGTGCCCGAGGCAGGCGATTTCGAGAAGGACCAGGGGGTTTCCTTTGGCGCGTGGATCAAGTTGGCCAAGGTCGAAGCCAGCGGTGCCGTGCTGGCACGCATGGACGACCAGCACGACTACCGCGGATGGGATCTGTGGATCGAAAACGGCCGGCCCGGCACGCATATCATCAGCAAATGGGACGAGGACGCGCTGAAAGTGGTGACCAACGAACCGCTGAAGGCCGGACAGTGGAGCCACGTGCTGGTGACCTACGACGGCTCCGGCAAGGCGGCCGGCGTGAAGATCTACGTGAACGGCCAGCTGCAGGGAATGCGAGTACTGAAGGATCAGTTGCAGAACTCGATCCGCACTGACGTACCGTTGAAGGTCGCCCAGCGGAGCACGCAGTCGCGGCTGGACGATATCGTCTTGCAGGACCTGCGCATTTACGGCCGCACACTCAGTCCTCAGGAAGCCGAACAGATGGTGACCGGCACGCGGATGGCTTATCTGGCGACCAGGCCCGCGGACCAGCGGAACGATGCCGAACGCGAGGAACTGTTCGCCTGGTGGCTGAAAGCCCTGGATCCGCCATATCGTGACGCGGCCGCCAAGCTGGCCGCGCTGCAGCAGGAGCAGAACGCAATCAAGGGCCGCAGCACCGTGGCGCACGTGCAACAGGAACGCGGCGAGCCGCCGACAGCCTATGTGTTGTTCCGCGGCGAGTACGACAAACGCCGCGATCAGGTCCAGCCCGACACGCCGGACGTTTTGCCCTCCATGCCGCCGGAACTGGCGAAGAACCGCCTGGGGTTCGCCCAATGGCTGTTCCGGCCGGAGCACCCGCTGACGGCCCGCGTGACGGTGAACCGGTACTGGCAAGAGGTTTTCGGCGCCGGCATCGTGCGGACGGCGGAGGACTTTGGCGCGACCGGCGAGCTGCCGTCGCACCAGGACTTGCTGGACTGGCTGGCCGTCGAGTTCCGCGAGGGGGGCTGGGATGTGAAGCAGGTTTTCAAGCTCCTGGTCACGTCGGCCACCTATCGCCAAGCCGCGGTGACCACGCCGGAAAAACGGGAAAAGGATCTCCAGAACCGGCTGCTGTCGCGCGGGCCGCGGTTCCGCATGGATGCCGAGATGATCCGCGATTATGCGCTGGCCGCCGGCGGCCTTCTGTCGCCCAAGATCGGCGGGCCGAGCGTCAAGCCGTACCAGCCGGACGGCGTCTGGGAAGCAGTGGCCATGATCGGCAGCAACACGCGGGAATATCGGCGCGATGCGGGTGAGAGCCTTTACCGCCGCAGCCTGTACACGTTCTGGAAACGGAGCGCCCCGCCGGCTTCGATGGATATCTTCAACGCGCCCAGCCGCGAAGTGTGTGCGGTCCGGCGCGAGCGGACCAATACGCCGCTGCAGGCCCTGGTCACGTTGAACGACCCGCAGTTCATCGAAGCCGCCCGCAGCCTGGCGCAAAACGCGCTGCTCCACGGAGGCGACTCGACCGGCAGCCGGCTGGACTACCTGGCCAAGCGTCTCCTGTGCCGCCCGTTCCGCGCTGAGGAATTGCCCGTGGTCCAAGCGTCGCTGGACGGCCTTTTGGCCCATTACGCGGCCCACGCGGACGATGCGGCTCAACTGCTGGCCGTCGGCGAATCCAAACCCGATCCGGCACTGGCTCCGGCCGCGTTGGCCGCCTGGACCATGTTGACCAACGAACTGATGAACCTGGACGAAGTGTTGACCAAGTAATCGAAAAGAAGCCCGGCTCTTACTGGTAGGCCGGAACAAGCAGGTAGGCCGGAACAAGTCCGCGCAGTTCCGGCGGCGATGGCAAGACAAAGGAACGGCACGAAATCCTGCCGGAACGGCGCGGACTTGTTCCGGCCTACTTTTTGCTGCCGGAACTGCGCGGACTTGTTCCGGCCTACGAGAACCGGCCCCATCCAAGGACTATCCCATGCAGCCCATCCACGAATACGGACGCCACATCACTCGCCGCCACTTTTTCGCCCAAGGCTCCCACGCCCTGGGCTGGGCCGCCCTGGCCTCGCTGCTGGGGCCCGACCGTCTGGCGGTCCCGGCCGCCGCATCCGCAGCCGCCGACAAACCCAACTTGGCCCACTTCCCCGGCAAGGCCAAGCACATCATCTACCTCCACATGGTCGGCGGACCGTCACAGATGGACCTGTACGACTACAAGCCCGTGATGCAGGAGTACTATGACAAGGACCTGCCGGAGTCGATCCGCATGGGCCAGCGGCTGACCACCATGACATCGGGCCAGAAACGGTTTCCCATCGCGCCGTCGAAGTACAAGTTTGCCCAGCACGGCCAGTGCGGCATGTGGGTCGGCGAATTGCTGCCCTGGACCGCCAAAATGGTCGACGACATGTGCTTCGTGCGCAGCATGCACACGGAGGCCATCAATCACGAGCCCGCCATCACCTACATCCAGACGGGCAACATGAACACCGGCCGCCCCTGCCTGGGCGCCTGGATGTCGTACGGCTTGGGCTCGCTGAACGAGGACCTGCCGGCCTTCGTGGTGCTGGTCGCCCAACCCACGAACACCGAGCAGGTGCAGGCCATCTCCGCGCGGCTCTGGTCGTCCGGTTATCTGCCGGGCGAGCATGCGGGCGTGTCGTTCCGCTCGGCCGGCGATCCGATCCTGTACATCAATAACCCGCCGGGCGTGCCGGCCGAGGTCCGCCGCAGAACGCTGGACGGACTGAAGACGCTGAACGAAATCAACTTCCAGGCGTTGCACGACCCGGAAACCCAGACGCGGATCGCCCAGTACGAGTTGGCGTTTCGCATGCAGGCCAGCGTGCCGGACCTGACCAACCTGGCCAGCGAGCCGGAATCGACGTTCGGGCTGTACGGCGAGCAGGCCAGGAAGCCCGGCACGTTTGCCAACACGGCGCTGCTGTGCCGGCGGCTGGTCGAGCGGGGTGTGCGGTTCGTCCAAGTTTATCACAACAACTGGGACACGCACTCGAACGTGGCCGGCCGACTGCCGGACCAGTGCCGCGACGTGGACCAGGCCTGCTACGGCCTGATCCAGGACCTCAAGCAGCGCGGCATGCTCGATTCCACGCTGGTCATCTGGGGCGGCGAATTCGGCCGGACGATCTACTCGCAGGGCGGCCTGTCGAAGGAAAACTACGGCCGCGACCATCATCCCCGCTGCTTTACCATCTGGATGGCCGGCGGCGGCGTCAAGGGCGGAACGATCCACGGCGAGACCGACGATTTCTCCTACAACATCGTCGCCGACCCGGTGCATCTCCGCGATTTCCACGCCACCATCCTGCACCTGCTGGGCTTCGATCACGAGCGGTTCACGGTCAAGTACCAGGGGCTGGACCAGCGGCTGACCGGCGTCGAACCCGCGCGCGTGATCAAGGAACTGCTGGCGTAGAACCGTAACAACCGCTCACGTAGGCCGGACTCTCCGAGACCGGCGCTCGTGGTGCCGGCTTCAGCCGGTCAGAACCGCCTGAAGGCGGCACTACGAGCCGTCTGGGTCTTGGTAAGCAGGACGGGCCCCCGCTACAATCAGCTGCCCAGCCACGAGGTGTTTTATGGCCCGCAACGAACAACTGATCCGTCAGCACAAGATTCTGCAGATTTTGGAGCGATATCGTTTCGGACGTACGCTGGACGAGATCCGGCGGGAGTTGGTCGAGGAGCTGGGATTGACCTCGCTGCACCAGCGTACGGTGCGGCGGGACCTGGAAGCCCTGCAGGCGGCGGGGATCGACGTCGCCGACGAAGATTCGTCTCGAGGAAAAGTGTGGAAACTGGGGCCCGGCGTGCGGGGCACGCACAAGGTGACGGCTTCCGCCACCGAGTTGATCGCGCTGTCGCTCAGCCGTGACTTGCTGTACCCGCTGGCCGGCACGCCGTTCTGGCTGGGCATCGAATCGTTCTGGAGCAAGCTTCGCGACCAGTTGCCCGACGCCGTCTGGGACCACTACGAGGCCTATCGCGAGGTCTTGTTTGTCCGCGGCATGCCGGCCAAGTCGTACAAGCAACAGCACGGCACCTTGCAGACGCTGCACCGCTGTATCCAGGAGCACCGGGTGGCCGAGATCGAGTACCAGCCGATCGGCAAAGACGCCCGCCGCCGCCGGATCGAGCCGTATGCGGTGGTGTTCTATCAGTCCAGCTTGTACATCCTGGCGGCGGCGTCCGAGATTGCCGCCGGCCGGCCCGACCGCATCCGCCACTGGAAACTGGACCGCTTTCTCCGCGCCGCGGCGCTGGACGAATGGTTCAGAGTGCCCGCGGATTTCGATTTGGAGCAGCACCTGGGGCAGAGCCTGGGGATCTTCGCCGCGGCGGGCAAACCGCGCGACTTCCGCATCCGGATCAGCGCCCGCGCGGCGCCTTGGGTCACCGAAGACCCCTGGCACTCGGACCAGCAGGTCGAACGCGCCGCAGATGGCAGCCTGTTGTTGACCGTCAAAGCGGCCCACGAGTTGGAGATCATCCCCCGCGTGCTGAGCCTGGGCAATGAAGCCCAAGTCGTCTCCCCGGCCAGTTGCCGCCGCACCATCGCCCGCATGATCCGCGCCATGGCCGGGCACTATGCAGACGTGCCGGTGGAGACGGGGACTTAGGCGCTCCGGTTGGTGCTAATACGTTCCGCGGACCACCGGTGCGATTTCGGACTCGTACAGTTCCTCCAACAGCCGATGCGTCGCTTGGCCCAGGGGCAACAGACCGGAGGCCGCCGCGTTGCTTTCGGCCTGCTCCACGTTCGACGCGCCGGGAATGACGGTGCTGACGGCGTCGTGGTCCAGGATCCAACGCAGCGCCAGTTGCGCCATCGTCTCGCCGGGTTCCGGGTCCAGGATGGCTCGGACTTTCTCCGCCAGCTGAACGCCGGTCTCGAAGGGAATGCCGGCGAACGTCTCGCCGACGTTGAACACCTGGCCGTCGGCATTGTAGTGACGATGATCGCTCGGCGGAAATTGATGTCCCGGCGGGAACCGCCCCGCCAACAGGCCGCTGGCCAGGGGCACGCGAGCCAGAATGCCGACTCCGTCTTGCCGGGCCTGTGGCAATAACTCCTCCGTGAGCTTCTGGCGGAAGATGTTGTAGATCACCTGGAGCGTGGCGCAGCCGGGGTGAGTCATGCACAGCCGCGCCTCCTCGACCGACTCGACGCTGCAGCCCCAATGCTGGATCAGTCCCTCGCACTTGAGCGTCTGGAGATGATCAAAGACTTCGCCGCGACGGTATTCCTCGGTCGGCAGGCAGTGCCACTGTTGCAGGAAGATGGAATCCACGCCCAGGTTTTGCCGGGACAGTTCGGTGGCCTGGCGGGCCATGTCCAGCGTGATCCGCTCCGGCCACTGCAAGCCCAGATCGACCCACAGCTGGCGGCCCACCTTGGTGGCCACGAAGACCGTCTCGCGGGTCTCCTTCAGAAACTTGCCGATCGTCCTTTCGCTGAGCCCCATCCCGTACACGTCCGCGGTGTCGAAGAAGTTGACTCCCAACTCGACCGATCGGTGTAGAATCCGCACCGCGTCCGCTTCCGAAATCTGCCCCCAATCGGCGCTGCCCAGCTGCCATGTTCCCAGGCCGACCTCGGACACACTGATTCCCGTCTTGCCCAATTTGCGGTATTTCATGGCTCTGGCTCCTTGGAAGCGCGGCTCGGTTTGCAGACAGTCTGCCGTCTGGCTTAAGGCGAGTCAACCCGGCGTACACAAGTCCTCCTGCGAGTCGGGCTAGTTTCAAGATGGCGCCGCGCCAAGCGAAAAGACAGGGCCGAGAAGGTGGCTTTCCTGAGACCGCCGGCGATCCCTCGTCGGCTGCTGAGTTGATTCCAGCCCCGTGACCCCGCGGCGTTCCGTTGACGGATTGCTGCGGATCGTCGTCGTGGCGTCGGCCGGTTTGTTGCTGGTCTACCTGCCGACGCAAGCCATCGATTGCTTCCGCCCAGTTCTGCACTTGGGTCCGGGCTGGGCCAGCAACCAGGGTGCGGTGGGCACGGGGAGTTGGGGGGCAGGGCAGTATCGGCGGGCTGTTCACATCCCGGCCTTCGCCGCCGGGACAGGTTTGGCTTGTGTGCGGTTCTTTCCACCGCCTGGCTGCGGTGACGATTCCAGTTGCGCCGCCAAACGGCGGTGCTCGGCGGCCAGTTCGGCGTCGCCCAGTTGTTCGTACAGGTCTCCCAGCTTGCGATGCAGGGCGGCCCGCGGGGGCAGCGCGCGGAGTGCCTTTTCAAGTTGGGTGACGGCCTCGCGCGGTTTCCCCATCTTGGCCAGAATGGTTCCCAGGGTATCGAAGATCTCCGGATGATTCGGGCTCAATCGCTGCGCCGCCTCGGCCAACTGCAACGCTCGCTCCAAATCCGGCGGGTCCTTGTGGGCCAGCCCCCAGGCCAGGTTGTTCAGCACGTCGGGCATGCGCTCGTTCCGCTGGCGGGCCTGCTCCAGGTGCATCAGGCCCTGGTCCGTTCTGCCTGCTTGCAGCGCTCGGGTGCCGAGCACCAAGTGGACGATGGCCGGGGCCGCGCCGCGGGCCAAGAGTTGTTTTAGGAGAGCCATCGCCTGTTCGGCGGCCTCGCCCGGCTTGGTCGCCAGATCGGCGAGCATGGCCAGCGCTCGCTGGTTGTCGGCATCGTATTCGATCACGCGCTCCAACAGTTCGAGCTGCCGCACCGGATCCGGTTTGTCCGGCGTCGTACTGGCGTCGAGCCAAGCGAGACAGGTCGCGGCCAGGGCCTGCTGGAAGGGCTTGGGATCGGGCAAGGACAGCCCCGGCGTCAGGACTCGGACAGCGTCTTCGAATCGCCCCTGCGCGGCCTGGCTGCCCGCCCAGCGGAGGCGGTGCAGCGGCTGGTCGGGCTCCGCCTGCGTGCGAGCCTCGAAGAACGCTTCCGCTTTGGCCGCCGCACGTTGCGACTCGGACGCGCGGCCGGCCAAGGCGTACAGCCGGGACAGGTCCAACTGCAGTTCGAGCCGAGCCGGCGCCACGCGCTCCAATTCTGCGATCGCTTTTTCCGTCTTGCCGTCGGCCGCGTACAGCTGCGCTAACATCACTCGCGCGTCCGACTGGTGTTGCGGACTGCGCAGGGCCTGCTGCAAATCATGCTCCAGCACTCGGATCGCCTGCGGGGTAGCAGGCGTAGGCTGACGAATCAGGTCCTGCGCCAACCAGAAATGCGCGTCCGCGTAACCCGCCTCGGTCGCGGGCGCGATCCGGCGCATCAGTTGGCGTGCTCGCGGCAGTTCGTTCTGCCGCGTGGCGGTCAAGGCCAATCCGAAGAAAGCCGCCGGCGACGATTCGTCCAAAAAGGCCATTCGCCGGAAGCACACGTCCGCGGCTTCCAGATCCCCCTGGCGCAGCGCCGTCATGCCGGCCACTTCATATCGGCGCACCCAGTCGCCCGGCGCCCAACGGCTGTACTGCAGCCCGACACCCCACACGGCCACTCCCGCCAGGATGGCCGGCAAGCCCCACACCAGCGGCTTCCAATGCCGAGTGGACCACCAGTCGACCGCGAAGACAAACGCGAAGTACGGCAGCATCAGCGCTTGCCATGCCGCCTTCCGCAACCACTTCGGAATGGATATGCCGCTCACGGTCTGCGCTCCGATTTCGCCCTGTTTCGCAAGTACGTCGCCAGCGTCCGGGGACGGCGAGGAACCAGGCCTTCGAGAACCTGAGTTGCGGCCGCGGCTTCAGACATGTCAACAAAACTCGCCGGAATCTCCGGCAAAGCGAAGGATGGATTACATATTTTTCCTAGCCTATATAATACCCCAAAATTGTCAAATCTGGGTCGTTCTCTTTTTCTGCGGTACTGGGGTCTTAGACGCGGCTGGAGCGGGCGTTCAAACGTCGAAATCCGTGAATTTGCAGGTTTTGCTGGAAACCGGTTCCAATTCAGCGGAAGTCAGGGTATCGTGGCGTATTGCACTTGGTTGACATCGGCGTGTGCGATTCTGCACCACGTGCGGTAATCTCCTTCGGGGCCGTCGGCGATTGGTCGCGGGCGGCTGATTCGAGTCCCGCCCCATGACCCCACGGCGCACCATTGACGGATTGCTGCGAATCGTCGTCCTGGCGCTGGCCGGTTTCTTGCTGGTCTACCTGCCGACGCAAGCCATCGAGTATTACCGCCGAGCACAGGACTTGGGGCCGGCGTGGGCCTATGTCTACCTGGGCGCGGTCGGCACGGGCGCCTTGCTCCTGATCCTGTGCTCTGTCTGGACGGTCTGGCAACTGTGGTCTCACCGTCGCCGCAAGCGAGAGCGGCGCGAGCGGCAGAGCAAGAGCCCCAGCCAGTTGTCGCGCGAACAACAGCAGCAGGAGATCGACGAGAATCTGGCGGCGATCGCGGATCTGCGGACGGACGAGGCGCTGGCCGACGAGGTCCGCACGGAATTGGATCCGAGCCTGGCTCGCTTCGATGACAAACGCCAGCAACACAAACTGGAAATCGTCGCCTTCGGCACGATCTCCAGCGGCAAGTCGTCGCTGCTGAACGCACTGGCAGGACGCGATGTATTTGCCACGGATGCCAAAGGCGGAACCACGATCCGGCGGAGCGAAACGCCCTGGCCGGGCTTGCAGAACGTCACGCTGGTCGATACGCCCGGCCTGGGCGAGGTGGACGGCCAGGAGCGGGCCGCACTTTCCGCCCAGGCAGCCCAGGACGCCGACGTGGTGCTGATGACGGTGGATGGCCCTCTGCGGGACGTGGAACACGGCCTGTTGGAACGCTTGGGACAGATGGAGAAACGGGTCATCGTCTGTTTGAACAAGGAGGACTGGTACGGGGATGACGAGCGCCGGCGGTTGTTGGGCCAGCTGCGCGAGCAAACGGCGCCGGTGGTGGCGGCCGAGGACGTCGTGGCGGTGCGCGCCCGCCCGGCGACGCGGGCCCGCGTCCGCGTCCTGCCGGACGGGACGCAGGCCGAGGAACAAGTGCCCGTGGCGGCGGACATCAGTCCGCTGGCGGATCGCTTGCTGCAGGTCGTCCGCGGCGAAGGCGAGAGCTTGCTGCTGGCCAACTTGTTGCTGCAGTCGCGCGGGCTGGTCGAGGAGGCCCGCGCGCGCGTGCGGCAGGCCCTGGATCGGCGGGCCTGGCAGGTCGTCGAGCGGTACACGTGGGGCGCCGCCGGCGCCGCCGCGTTGAGTCCCTTTCCGCTGGTCGACCTGGCGGCGGGCTGCGCGATTTCCTCCAAGATGGTCGTCGATTTGGCTCGCGTCTACCGGCAGGACGTGGACATCGATGCGGCCGTCCGATTGTTGGGCGAATTGGGCAAGAATCTAATCGCCATCCTGGGCGTCAGCGCCGCGACGCCTGCGGTGGCCTCCGTGGTCGCGTCGCTGTTGAAATCCGTGCCCGGCGCGGGCACGATTGCCGGCGGCATGCTGCAGGGGATCGTGCAAGCCCTGATCACCCGCTGGATCGGCTCCGTGTTCGTGACGTATTTCCGCAACGAGATGCAGACGCCGCAGGGGGGACTCACGGGCCTGGCGCGGCGCGAATGGGACCGGGTGACCAGCGCGGACGAACTCCGCAAGCTGGTCCAAACAGCCCGGCGGTTTTTTCGGAGCAAGACGTAACGCCGCCGTAGCATGGCTCTCCGAGCCGTGCCGTTGTGCTGATAACATCGAGAAATCTGCACGGCTCGGAGAGCCATGCTACGGAGACAACGCACCTGTGAACGATCCCACGATTCAAACCGAAGACCATTACCGCCAGGCGATTACGTCGGTCGAGCGCACGCTGGACCGGCTCCGCGGCTGTACGGACGCCGAGCGGACGCACCTGCGCCGGGACTGGGACCAGCTGCAGGAGATGCTTCGCAAGCTGACCGAAGGCCGAGTCGAAATCGCCGTATTTGGAGAGATCAGCACAGGCAAGTCGGCGCTGATCAACGCGATTGTCGGCGAAGCGGTGGCCGCAGTCGACGTCCGCGGGGGCTGGACCAAGGAGGTCTGGCACGTTCCTTGGAACGGCTGCGGCTACTGCGTGCCGGGATTGGCTCAGTCCCAGATCGTACTGGTGGACACGCCGGGCCTGAACGAAGTGGGCGGCGCGGACCGCGGCCTGATGGCCCGTGAGGTGGCGGAGCGTTCGGACTTGGTTTTGTTTGTGACGGATTCCGACCTGAATGAAATCGAGTTCTCGGCATTGACTTCCCTGGCGGCCATCCACAAGCCCATTTTGCTGGTGTTCAACAAGATCGATCTGTACAGCCGCGATCAGCGAGCGCGGTTGTGCGAGGTGCTCCGCGACGAACGGCTCAAGCATATCGTGCCGAGCGGGAACGTGCTGATGACGGCCGCCGATCCGCGGGAAGTGGAGTACATCATCGAAGCGGCCGACGGGTCCACGCGCAGCCAGTGGCGGCGTCCGCCGCCGGACGTGGTGCAGTTGAAGGGGCGCATCCTGGAGATCCTGGACCAGGAGGGCCTGGCCCTGCTGGCGCTCAACGGCGCCCTGTACGCGGCGGACCGCAGCGACCGGATCGCGGCGCTCCGCGTGGAACTCCGCGACCGCAACGCCACGCAGGTGATCTGGAGTTATGCGGCGCTCAAGTCCGTTGCCGTGGCCTTGAACCCGATTCCGGTGGCCGACATCCTGGGCGGCAGCGCCGTCGACGTGACGATGGTCATCACGCTCTCGCACATCTACGGATTGCAGATTTCCTGGGGCCACGCGCGGGAGCTGGTGACGTCGATCCTCAAGGCGGCGGGCTGGATGGCCGGCGGGATCGCGGTGGAGTATGCGCTGCATTTCGCGTCGTCGGCCTTCAAGCTTCTCACGGCGGGCTATGGAACCGTGCTGACGGCGCTCCCGCAAGGCGCCGCCGCGGGCTTCGGGTCGTACATCGTGGGCCACGCGGCCCGGCACTACTTTGAACACGGATCGTCGTGGGGCAGTCAGTCGCCGAAGGAAGTCGTCAAGCGGATTCTGGACCAGACCGACCGCCAATCGGTCCTGGCGGGTTTGAAGGAGGAAATCAGCAAGCGTTTGCGCGGCACTCCCCAGGCACGGGAAACGTAGAGGGCCGGAGGCCGCAACCAGTGTTTTGGAGTGCGGTGCCTTGTCACCGCTTTTTACCGGCGGTCCGGAGCGCTGCGGCTGACGGGGTTCAGGAGACACAGCAAGGCACGGGAACCCAGAGCGGCGGTCGTTGCGTCGCCGTCGAGCCAAAGCGGCGACAAGGCGCCGCACTCCAAAATGCGAGTCGGAGTCCACCCGCACGCGCCCTACAATCCTCCCAGCCGGCCACGCGTTGCAGAAATTCAACGCCCCCAAACTTGCCTGTTGCGTGAACGCAACTTATGTTTGCCTGGGCGCACACCGGGCGCTCGCCACGCCACCGTCACGCCTGCCGCAGATGGATCGTTCTGTACCCTTGGCCTGGGTCCTTTGCTCGGTGTGTTCGTTCTCGCAACCACGCTTTTTGTGAAGGAAACGAAGATGAAGTGGTTCCGTTTGCCTGCCGCCGCCTTCCTCGTGGCTTTGGGACTGACCGCCCAAGCCGATCCCTATACTCCTGCCAGCGGCGCCCCAGACGGCGCGTCTGGCGTTCCCAATGACGCGGTGCCCGTGGGCGCCGGCGTGGACACCGACTTCCCGTGCTATCCGCCCGGCTTCAGCAGCTACCGCGGTCTGGGGTTCATGGGCAGATGCTACGAGCCTTTGTCGCCGTGCGCCGAGCACGCTTGGGACGGTTACTGCCAGGGCTGCTACGAGGCGCCGCCCTGGCACGCGCTGTTCGACAAGTTTCAAGGCTGGCTGCACCAGCCGGCCTGGGCCTGGTCTGCGAAAGGCTGCGAGCCCTGTAGCGGCTCCAGCGCCAAATGGGACCTGATGACGCCACCGTGCCACGAGCCGCTGTCGCTCCGGCTGCAGCGGTGGCGGGCACAATGGGCGGGCAAGTTCGGAGGCGGCTGGACGAGCACTGACGGCGACTGCTGGGACGAGGCGGGCCAGGCCTTCGAGCCGGCGGAGGACGAGCCCCAGCAACCCGCTGAGCCCCCTCCGGCACCGGCGGTTCGAGAAGCACCTGCACCGGCAACTCCGCCGGCCCCGGCAACTCCGGCACCGCAAGCCAGCGGGCAAGTTGCTCCCGAATTTCCTCCCCTGCTGCCGGCGCGGGACAGGTCGGCTTGGCGATGGTTCCCGCTGCCACTGACCGGCCGCCAAGACGGCTTCTAATTTCGACTGCCGCGCATGTCGTAGAGCGGAATTCATTTCGTTCCCAACGGATTGACATCCGTTCTCCTTGGATTCCCGCCGCAGGATCTGCCTGCGGCTTTTTTTGCGCCGCAGCGCCGGCTTGACACGGGCCTTGTCAGACTTCAGGATGAGAAGCTTGGAGAGGCACGCCGAGGTTGGCTCGGAGCCCTGCCCCTCTTTCCCCTCGCGTTTGAAGGAGCACACTGATGGCCAAGATTTCGGTCGGGTTGAATTTGGAGTACGTGCGACATCATGACAAGCCGTTCGAGTGGGGCGTCGACAAGGCGGCGGAGTTGGGTTACGAGTACGTCGAGCCGATGGTGCATTTCGGCCGCGAATTGATGAGCGAGGCCGGCTACTTCCACACCGTTTCCCTGTTCGACGATCCGTACCGCATCCGCCGGGCCGCGGAGAAGGCCGGCGTCAAGCTGTCAGGACTGCAGGCCCACGGACCGCTGGGACGCCCGGAGGTCCACGGCGAGTACCTGAAGCTGGCCATCCGCCACGCGGCCGAATGCGGCGCGCCGGTCGTGAACACCGACGAAGGGATCAAGGCCAAGTGGACGACGGAGGAAGAAGACCACGTGCTGATCAAGTACACGCTGCAGGAAGCCGCTTTCGTGGCCGAACCGCGGGGCATCCTGATCGGCCTGGAGTGTCACGCTCAGTACTCCCGGACGCCCGACGGGCTGGACCGCATCTACAACCTGGTCAAATCGCCCGCGATCGGCATCAATCTGGACACCGGCAACGCCTACTTGGCCGGCCAAGATCCGTACGCCTGGCTGGAACGCGTCCTGGACCGCCTGGTCCACTTGCACGCCAAGGACATCTCCGTCCAGCAGTCGGACGCGGAACGCGGGAAGGTCACGGGGACGGCGGTCGGCTGCGCGTGTGGCGACGGCGTGATCGACTGGAGCCGCATCGTGCGCATCCTCCGCCGCTGCCCACGGGACATTGTGATGTCGGTCGAATGCGGCACGATCGAACAAGCGGAGCGCAGTATCAAGCACTTGGCGCCGCTGGTCGCCAATACGTAACGTGGCCAGGTGCCGTAGCCGAAGAAGCCCGGCTTCTGCGGAGCAGCCGAGCTTCTGCAGAGGTCAACCATGCGCATGAAATCGTGGCCCATGTCGCTCCTCGGCCCCGCAGCGCTGCTCGCCACGCTTGGCCTAGGTACGGCGTCGGCCCCCGCGCAGATCGGCGGTGCTGTGCCCAGGTACGCCGGCCAGACGATAAGCTACTGGCAGGATTTGCTGGCCCAACATGTGGGCAAGGATTCCGACGAAGACAAGCAGCAATGTCGTCGTGCCGCGCAGGCGTTGGGCGAGATTGGCCCCAACGCCAAGGACGCAATTCCGCTGCTGGTCCAGGCGCTCCAGTCGCCGTCGCTAGAGGTCCGCGGCTTTGCCGTCGACGCGCTGGGACGCATCGGCCTCGGCGCTCAAGTTGAAGCTCAGGCGGCGGTGCCCGCGATCATCGCCGAGGTCGATCTGCCGAAGGAGCACATCAACTACGCCGCCTTGGCAGATTTCCGCCGCCTGGCAGCTCGGGCGCTCGGACGGATTGGCATCGGCGCGACGGCGGCCGTGCCGGTGCTGGAAAAGGCACTGCAAAACGAGGACCCGTTGTATCGCGTCCAAGCGGCTCTGGCACTCTGGAAGATCGCCAGCCATCCGCAGGCCGTTCCCGCGCTCCAGGCCGCGTTCAAGTTGAACGACCCGGAAGCCGCGTTCGAAGCAATCCTGGCGTTGGGGCAAATCGATCCCGGCGCGAAGGCCGCTGCGCCGGACCTGGTGACCGCACTGGAACACGAGGACCCCGACGTGCGGCGGGCCGCGGCCGATGTGCTGGTCAAGCTGGGACCGTCCCAATTGGAGCCGATCTCGCAGGCGCTTGCCGCCGGGCGCATCGCGTCGCCGGCCGCCGCTGCCTATGCCCTGGGGGAAATCCTGGACGCCATGCGGCAAGACGTATTCTACGATCCGCGAATGGACGCTCAGCGTCTGGCCGTGGCGACCCACACCGCCCTGCGTCTTGTTGCCCCCGCTTTGATCGGCCTGCTGCCTCATGCAGATCCCGAAGTGCGTCAGACCGCCATCCAATCGCTTTCGCAAATGGGGTTGCTCGCCGCACCGTTCTTGCTGCAAAAACTGAAAGCGGACGACGCGGCCGTCCGCCCCGCAGCCATCGCCGCCCTCACGCGACTGGAAGACCACCTGCCCGCGGCTTCCCCCGCGGGTCCCGGCCTGGAGGTATTCAAAGCCAACCTGGTCCCGCGGCTGATGGACTTGATGAGGCACGCGGATTCGCAAGTTCGCCGTGCCGCGTACCGGGCGTTCGCCAGATTCGCATTCGGCGCGGGAGGCAAAGCGGCTACGCCCCTGCTGCGCAGCGCCCTCCGCGACCAGGATCTGTCGATCCGCCGATACGCGTTCGAGGCCTTGCAACAGCAGGGGGAGAAGTGAAAGCCGAAAGGTCAAGAGTTCGAAAAGTCGAAAGGTCGAAAAGCTGGAGACGCGCGCAGGGGGGCGTTGCCGTTCTTGCATTCGGGGGCGTGGGAAGTTTATAACCAGAGGGCTCAGAGGTACAGAATTCCATTTTCGCGGCCCCTCGTCCGACGACATGGCCACGCTTCACGCCGCGAAAATTGAATTCTGTACGTCTAAGCCCCGCACGTGGGCACCGCTCGCGCGGCTGACGGACAGAGATCATAACACGGGAGAGCCCTGCGATGAGTGACGAACCCGATCTGAAACAGGAACTGGGGCAGTTCGCCAAGGATTTCGACGCCTTGCGGCAGGCCCTGGCCGAAGTCCTGGTCGGCCACGCCGAGGCGATCGAACTGACGCTCGCCGCTCTGGTGGCCGGGGGGCACGTCCTGCTGGACGGCCCGCCGGGCGTCGGCAAGACGTTGCTGGGTCGCACGCTGGCGCAATTGCTGGACGTCAAATACCGCCGCATCCAGTTCACCTCCGACCTGATGCCGGCCGACGTGATCGGGACCTACGTGGTGATGGAATCGCAAGGCCGGCGGCGGTTCGAGTTCCAGCAAGGACCGATTTTCACCAATCTGCTGCTGGCCGACGAGATCAACCGGGCAACGCCCAAGACCCAAGCGGCCCTGTTCGAGGCGCTGGAGGAACGGGCGCTGACGGTGGCCAACGAGAGCTACGAACTGCCCGCCCCGTTCTTCACCCTGGCCACGCAGAGCTTGGGCGATATCGAGGGCACGTTCCCCGTGCCGGAGACGCAACTGGACCGCTTCTTCTTCAAGTTGACGCTGCCCACGCCGACGGGCAGCGAATTGGAGACCGTGTTGCAGCGTGGAACCGGGGCCCAGACGCCGCCCGTGAAACGGATTCTGGACGGGAAGCGGATCGTGGCCATGTCGCAACTGGCGCGGCGTGTGGCCGTGCCGCCGGACGTGTTGAGCGGCGTGGCGAACCTGGTGACCGCCACGCATCCGGCGGCAGTCACGGCTCCCGAATCCACGCGGCGGTTCGTGCTGCGCGGGGCCAGCCCGCGCGCCGGCCAAGCGATGATCCTGGCAGCGAAAGTGCTGGCCGCGGTCGCGGGACGCACCCAGATCACGCGCGACGACGTGCGGCGCGTGGCGCTGCCCGCCCTGCGGCACCGGATTACGTTGAGCTTTGAAGGACACGCCCAGGAGGCAGGCGTCGATGGAATTGTCACGGACATCCTGCAATGACCCTGTTCGACACCGAATTCCGCCGCCGCTGTGAGTACCTGGACCAGGCGGCCCGCCGCAGCTGGGGCAGCCGGTTCCTGGGCCGGCGGCTGGACCGGCGCTGGGCGGGGGGCAGCGAGTTCGTGGGCCACTCGGACTACACCTGCGGCGACGATTTCCGGTACATCGACTGGCCCATCTGCGCCCGGCACGACGAGTTGCTCACGCGCCAGTATCGGGGCAGCGAAGACCGCATTGTGTATCTGCTGGTCGATTGCTCGCCCGGCATGCGGTTGGGAACGCCGGCCAAGTTTGACGTGGCCCGGCGTCTGGCCGGCGCGCTGGGTACCATGGCCCTGGCGAACCTGGATCGAGTGGGCGTCGTCGCCGTGGCCGATCGGGTCGTGGCGGAACTGCCGCCGGTGCGCGGCCGCCAGCGTGCCTTCCGGCTGTACCGATTCTTGGACGAACTGCAGACCAGCGCCGCGCCGGTCAAGCTGAGATCGGCGGCCGAGGCATTTGTACAGCAACGCCCGCAACGCGGCACGACCGTGGTGATCAGCGACCTGTTCGACCCCGCCGGCTTTGAGCCGGCTATCGACCTGCTGGCCCAACGCGGATTCCCACCGTATTTGCTGCAAGTGGTGGACGAGCGCGAGATCGATCCGCACCTGTCCGGCGGCGTGACCCTGGTCGACGTCGCCACCGGCCGCTCTCGCCGTACGTACCTGGAGGACCTGGACCTGGTCAACTATCGCCGTGTGTTCCAGGAGTTCATCGCGTCCTGCCGCGGATACTGCGCCAGACGTTCGATCGGCATCCTGCAAACGACGACGGGCACGCCGGTGCAGGAATCCGTGCTGCGAGTGATTCGGACGGCGACCAGCAGGATGTACGCGCCGTGTGACCGGTGACCGGTGATCCGTGACCGGTGATCGGTGACCGGTGACCGGTGGTTGATAGAAAGTGACAAGTTGGAAATCATAACTGATGACTGATGACTGATGACCGATGACTGATGACTGATAACCGATGACCGACATGGGCTTTTTTCATCCAGAACAATGGCGCTGGGCCGGCTTGGCGGTGCTGATCGCACTGCTGTACCTGTGGAATTTCGCCAGGGGCCGGCACGAGGTAGCTACGTTCTGGCTGTGGCAACGGGCGCTGGCCCGGCGGCCGGCTTGGCTCCGACTGCAATTCTGGCTTTCCCTGGCGGCCCAGATCGTCATTCTCTTGCTGCTGGTCGCCGCGCTGGCGGAACCGTACTGGAAAACGGCCGTGGCAGGACGCCGCACGCTGGTGCTGGTCCTGGACGTTTCGGCTAGCATGTCCGCGACCGATGTCAAGCCGACACGACTGGCCGCCGCCCAGGCCGAGGCGCTGCGCATCGTCCAGGGCCTGCAGCCGGGCGAACCGATGACGATCCTCACCGCCGGTAGCGTGGTACGGTCGCTCTGCCGCTGGACGGACGACCCGCAGGCGCTGCAGGCCGCAATCGACACCGTGAAGCCAACGGATGGGACCACACGCATGACGAACGCTGTCGAACTGGCCCGCCGGCTGCTCGACGGCAAGCGAAACCCGAAAATCGTGCTGCTGACGGATGGCTGTTTTCCCCAGGCGGCCGCGCTGGCGAAAGACGAGCAGGTCTATCTGAAGCGGTTCGGCCAAGGCGGCCGGAACCTGGCCATCACGCATTTGGCAGCGCGGCCTGACCCGCTCAATCCGACACAGCAACTGGTGCTGATAGAAACGGCCAACGACTCGGAGTCTGCCGCAGAATGTCAGCTTCCAGTGTCTATGGAGGGCGGAAAAGCTCAGACGACGACGGTGAAACTCCCCGCGGGTGCTGTGGCGCAAACCACCTTGTCGGTCCCGGCCGAGAAGAGCGGCGTGCTGACAGCACGGCTGACCGACGGCGACGACCTGGCTGCGGACAACACGGCCCACCTGATCGTGGCCGGCCGCCCGCAGCCGAGCGTGTTTTTCGTACCCGCCGGCCAGGGTGCGCCCGATGGCGCCGTGCAAGCGGCCTTGGAATCCGTCCCGGCCGTCAACCTGCAGGTCGTCGAGCGTCTGCCGGACAAGCTGCCGCCGCAAGCCGTCGCCGTGTTACATCGCCAAGTTCCCCAGCGGCTGCCGGCGTGTCCCGTGTTGGTGATCGCTCCGCAGGGGCCATGCGAGTTGTGGGAGGTCGCCGGGGCGATGCGCGAGGCGGCCTGCGCAGTGAAGGACGTGCAGCGCGATTCGCCGCTGTTGACGGACGTGCGGTTCGAGGACATCGTGGTCGAGGAGGCGGTGAAGCTGACATTCAAGCAGCCTGCGGAGACGCTGATCGCGACCGCCACGGGCGATTCGTTGTACAGCCGGCTGGATCGCTCCGCGGGCCCGGTGCTGGTGCTGCACGTCGACCTGGACAGAGAAAAGAGTGACCTGGCGTTGCGTGCCGAATTTCCGATCTTGGTGCGGCAGGCCGTCCGCTTTCTGAGCGGGACAGCGGACGCGGACAGCCCGGCTGCCCGCACCGACGTGCTGGTCTCGCTGCAGAACACGAAGGGTGCCAAGCTGGTGGCCCAGGACGGCCGCTCGATCGACCTGCCGGAGTCTCCGCAGCGACGCGCCTTGTTTGCCCTCGATGCCGTCGGCGTCTGGCCGGTCGAAGCGGCGGGCGACCCGCGATCGCCGTCCAAGCAGGCCGGGACGACGCCGGTGCTGCCCGTCAATTTGGCGAGTCGCAGCGAGAGCGGCATCCGCGCCGGAGCAAACGTGCCATCCCGCGACTTGGAATCGCCCGCTCCGACGCGGCAGCAACCGCTGTGGGTCGGGCTGGCCGGCGCGGCTGCCGCATTGCTGTTGATCGAATGGTGCTTGTTCCATCGGAGAGTTGTCGTTTAGCGTCTGGCCGTTTTTTTCAGAAAAACCCCTACGATCGGTTTCTGACGTTCGCCCATGGCCCCTGTTCTGGCTGTCATCGAATTCGAGCATCCGCTGTGGCTGATCGGCCTGGCCGCGCTGCCGGTGATCGCGTATTTCGCCATCCGCAGTTCGGCCGGGGGGCCCGTCTGGCGGCGCGTGGCCAGCCTCGTCTGTCGGGCAGTGATTGTGACGCTGGTGATCCTGGCCTTTGCCGGCATCACCAACCGCGGGCCGAGCCAGCAGCGGTTTGTCGTGTTTGCCACCGATGTCAGCCGCAGCGTCGCGGGAACGGAAGCAGAGAAGTTCATCGGGGCTGCACGCGAGCAGCAAGACGGTCACGACGCCGTCCTGCTGCCTTTTGCGGACCGTCCCGGAGAATTCTCGGCTGGCTCACAGCTGTCGCCCGCAGGGCTGGACATCAACACCAGCGACCCGGGAGCGGCCCTGCAGTTGGCCGCTGCGTCGATCCCCAACAACTTTGTCCCGCAGGTGGTGTTGCTCACCGACGGGAATGAAACGGCCGGCGATCTGGCCCGCGCCGCCTTGGGCGCGGCCGTGCCCGTCTCCGTGGTGCCGCTCACCTCGTTCGCCGGTCCGGAAGTGTGCTTGATGGAATTGCTGGCGCCCGCGCAGGCCGCACCCGATGCCGAAGTGCCGCTGGAAGCCGTGATCCAAGCGAACCGCGAGACGGCCGGCAGCGTGGAACTGCTCCGCGACGGGAACGCCGTCGCGCGGTCGGACGTGTCGTTGCGGGTCGGCGAGAATCACGTCCGCATACAATCGCCGCTGGGCGCAGGACCGGTTGCCACGTTCACGGCGCGGGTGGTGGCGAAAGAAGACGCCATCACGGAGAACAACCAGCGGCGAGCGCGTGTGGTTGCCAATCGACGGCTGCAGGTTCTCTTGGCTGACGCGGAATCCGCCGCGGCGAATCCGTTTCCCGACCTGCTGGCCTCGCAGGGGTTCGAGGTTGCGCTCCAACCGCCCGCGCAGCTGGCCACGGACGCGGCCGCGCTGGACGCCTTCGACTTGCTGGTCCTCTCCGACGTGTCAGCCCAGGATTTGGGCCAGGCCCAGTTGCAGGCCATCGACCGCTACGTCCACGAACTCGGCGGCGGCCTGATCGTATTGGGCGGCGAGAAAACGTTCGGCGAGACCGCCCTCCGCGACACGCCGCTGGAACGGATGTTGCCGGTCACAGCCGCTGCGGCGCCCGAGGAGGCGGAGAAGTCCGTCCTGGCGATGGTCCTGGTCATCGACCGCTCGCAGTCGATGGAGGAAGACCGCCGCCTGGATTTGGCCAAGGAAGCCGCAAAGCAATCCGTGGGGGTGCTGGAAGCGCACGACAAGGCGGGCGTGATCGCCTTTTCGGACGACGCCCAGTGGATCGCCGATCTGGCTCCGGTGGCGGACAAGGCCGAATTGCTCAAACGCATCGATACGCTCACGCCCTACGGCCAGACGAACATGTACCGGGGCGTGGTGCGGGCCGTGTTGGCCTTGGAGCAGACGGCCGCCGACCGCCGGCACATGATCCTGCTGACCGACGGCGTTCCTGCGCCGGGCGATTACCGGGAAATCGCCCAGCGTTTAGCCTCCAGCGGCATCACGCTGTCGACGGTTTCGATCAGCAAGGGCGCCGAGCAGGACATGCTGAAAGAAATGGCGACCATCGCCGGCGGCCGCCACAACCACTGCGACGATCCGTCCGCTGTGCCGCGCATCCTGGTGCAGGAAACCAAGGTCGCAGCCAGCGGCGAGGGCTACCGCGAGTTCCGCCCGTTCGCGCTGCGGTCGCTGCCGGGACTGGAGGTCAGCTCGGCTCCGCCGCTGCTGGGTTATGCCCGGACGAATCCCAAACCAGAAGCCGAGCCGCTGCTGTTTGCCGTGGCCGGTCATCCGCTGCTCTGCTGGTGGCGTTACGGAGCGGGGACGACGCTGGCCTTGACGTCCGACGTCAAAAACCGCTGGGCTGCCCGCTGGCTGAAGTGGCCGGGCTACGGAGACTTCTGGAAACGTCTGGTCCGCCACGTCGCCCGCCCGCCGCGTGCTAATCCGCTGACCATCTCGGCGCGCCGCACCGGCGATAGAATTGCGGTCACTGCCGAATTGCCCCCAGACGGCGGGCAATACCCGGCCGACGCAACGCTGTCGGCGACGGTCTCCGGACCAGGCGTCAAGCAGCAGACGCCGGCCTTGCCTCTCGTCGCACCGGGTCGATGGGCCGCCAATTTCGAGGTTCCGAGCGGTACCCCCGCCGAGTTCGAGATCCGCGTCAAGGGCGCCGGCAGCGACGGCTCTGCGCTTGCGGCAAGCCAGACCATTTTCGTTGATTATCCGGACGAACTGCGGCTGCGGCCCACGGACGAAGGACTGTTGCGCCGCGTCGCCGAGACCACGGGCGGCGTCTTCCGCCCGGAACCGGCCGCGGTCTTTGCCACCGACGGCCGGACCGTGCAACGCATCACGCCGCTGTGGTCGTCTCTGTTGCTTGCCGCCCTGTTGTTGTTCGTGGTCGACGTGGCCTTGCGGCGGCTGAGGTTCTGAGCGGCATTTCGCCCGGTCTGGGCCAGTGGCGAGCAAGACGCTCGAACCGTGTATTTGTGTGAGCAACCCCAGAAGCTACACCGGAACGAGAGCAGCTTTGGCGAGCGGCGGGGCGTCGGCCCCCCGGTTCCTGTGATGCTGGCAGGCCGACTCTGGGGGAAACCGGTGGGCTCACGCCCACCGTTCGCCGGGATTTCTGTCACCGCTGGATGCGTGCCGAGCCGCCTTGGGCGAAGGCTTGGACCTGCTCCAGCGTGGCCATCGTGGTGTCGCCGGGGAAGGTGGTCAGCAGTGCGCCGTGGGCCCAACCCAGCTTGACGGCTTCGTCCGGCGACTTGCCGGTCAGCAGGCCATAGAACAGGCCGGCCGCAAAGCCGTCGCCGCCGCCGACGCGGTCGTAGACGTCCAGTTCGCAGGTCGGCGCCACGTGGGTCTGGCCGTTGATCCAGGCCACGGCGCTCCAACTGTGCCGGTTGGTGGAATGCACCTCGCGCAACGTCGTCGCCACGACTTTGACCTGTGGGTGCTGGGCCACGACGCGGTCGATCATCCCGAAAAACGTGCTGGGGTCCAGTTTCGACTTGGCGGCCACCTCGGGGCCGGGCACGCCCAGTCCTTTCTGCAGGTCCTCTTCGTTGCCGACCAAGACATCCACGAATTCCATGATCCGGCGGATCGTCGCCTGGGCGGTGTCCAAGCCGCCGGAGATCTTCCACAGCTTCTCGCGGAAGTTCAGGTCGAACGAGACGATGGCCCCGGCCGCTTTGGCCGCCCGCATGCCCTCGATGATCACCTCCGGCGTCGTCTTGGACAGGGCCGCGAAGATGCCCCCGCTGTGGAACCAGCGTGCGCCGCCCGCAAAAATCTCCGCCCAATTGAAATCGCCCGGCTTGAGCAATGCGGCCGCTTCGTTCGAGCGGTTATAAAACACGACGGGCGCCCGCACGCCGTGCCCGCGATCGCTCAACACGCAAGCCATGTTCGGGCCGTTCACGCCGTTGTGGGCGAAGTGCTTGTAGAAGGGCTTGACGCCCATCGCCCGGACCCGCTCCGCGATCAGGTCGCCGATCGGATAATCGGCCATCGCCGTGGCAATGCCGGTCCGCAGGCGGAAGCAGTCGGACAGGTTCGCCGCCACGTTGAATTCGCCGCCGCTGACGTGAATCACGCACTGAGTGGCCTTGCGGAACGGGATGATCCCCGGATCGAGGCGATGGACCAACGCCCCGAGAGATACGAAATCCAACTCAGCACCCTGGCGGACGTTCAGACCGGCGTTCATGCAACTCCCCTTCGTTCTTCAAGTTTCCAGATATCAGCGAGACCACAGAATACCACATCGGCGGCGGGCGTGGCAACGAGGTGTGCCGGCCGAGTTACAGCGGACGGCACACGGCGAGGCGGTGAATGCTTGCGATCTCCCCGTAGCATGGCTCTCCGAGCCGTGCCCATGTGGCGAACGGCCGGGCGTAAGCCCGCCGGTGGTAGGGCTGCAGAGCCGTTCCACCAGCGGGCTTACGCCCGCGGTTCGCCCGACGGAATGACGCACGGCTCGGAGAGCCATGCTACGGAGTGTGCCTGCCAAGTTCTAGGGGGCCGCCATCGGCGTGACGAGCGTGCCGATCGAGCGGATGGTGGCTTCGATGCGGTCGCCGGGTTTCAGGTACGTGCCGGTCGCGTCGCCCACGCCGCCGGGGGTGCCGGTCGAGATGATGTCGCCCGGTTCCAGAGTCACGAAGCTGGACAGGAATTCGATCACGGCGGCCACGGGAAAGATCTGATACGCGGTGTTCGAATCTTGCCGGACCCTGCCGTTGACGGTCAGTTTCATGTCCAACGCCTGCGGATCAGCAATCGCATCGGCCGACACGACGCAGGGGCCCATCGGGCAGAAGTTGTCGTGCCACTTGCCGTGCAGCCAATCAAAGAACCCGTCCATCGTGCGGACTTTGCGCTGCGGGTTGGGATGGAACTCGCGGTCGGAAATGTCGTTGACCACGGTATAGCCGGCGACGTACTTCAAGGCATCGGCCTCCTTTACGGCTTTGGCCCGCCGGCCGATGATCACGCCCAACTCCAACTCCCAGTCGATGTGGTCGGGGGAAAGAGCCGGAATCTTGACGGGCTTGCCGGGATCGGTCAGCGTCGTGGTCGGAGGCTTCATAAAGACGTAAGGAAAAGTCTCCGCCCGCTGCGCCGCCTTGCCGCCGCCCTCCTCGATGTGCTGGGCGTAGTTGCCGGCCAGCAAGAACAATTTGGGCGGCCGCGGAATCGGGACCAGCAGTTCCACCGAGTTGGTCGCCAACTTGACGGAGTCCGGCAACATCGGCGCCGTATCGGCGACCCACTTGGCCAATTTGGCGGCACCCGGACACGCAGCGCCGTCAGGCGGCAGAAACGCGAGCAAATCGTCGCCGTCGGGGATGTTCAGCTTCTCCTTGCCGGCCTCCGCATAGTTTGCGGCCGCAGCCGCCACGGGCACAATGTACGCTTCGCTGTAGAACCCGGCGGACACTCGGCCCGCATGTCGAAAACGGCACAGTCGCATGGTAAATCTCCTCGGGGGAAGTCGGGAAGTGAAAGAGTGAAAAAGTCGAAAAGTGCAATAGTCGAAAAGTCGCTGAGTCGCTGAGTCGAAGAGTCACGAAGTCGAAGGGCAAGAAGTCGCTGAGTCGAAGAGTGGCTGAGTTCAAGGGGACGAAACGAGGGGACGTCAATCCAACGATTGGCCCCAGCAACCGACGGCGATACTCGGATCGCCGGTTCCCGTGTCTCTGGCCCTTCGACTCTTCGACCTCTTTCACTTTTTCGCTCTTCGACTTTTTCACTTTCCGACCCGGTTCTTCAGGTGTTTGTCCGCGAACTTCAGGTATTGTTCCCAATCGTAGTCGGTCACATCGTGTTTGCCGGTCCGGATGTGGTAGCCGATGATGTCGCTGACCGGATGGTCTACGGGCGGCATATCATCCGCCGGCAGGCCGCCGGCGCCCAGCAGCCGATACACGGGCTCGGCATGCTTGGCCGACAGGAACTCGCCGCGGGGATCGGCCCAGCGATCTTCCTCCGCGCTGGCCACGTATACGGGCCGCGGGGCCATGAGCGCGATCAATTCATGTTGGTCGATGGGCAACTGCGCTTCGTTGTCGTTGTACTGGTTGAAGTTGTCGCAGAACCAGTGCGGGAACGACGTGTTGATCCGCCACACGGTTTCGCCGTACGCGCGGCGACTAAGCGCCGCGCCGCCGCAACCGGAATTGTTGGAGATGACCAGCGCGAATCGCTCGTCCTCGGCGCCGGCCCAGAGGGCGGTCTTGCCGAGCCGCGAGTGGCCCATCACCGCCACGCGTTTGGCGTCGACGTCGGCGTCGGTCTCGAAGTAGTCCAGCGCCCGGCTCAACCCCCAGGCCCAGGCGGCGATCGAGCCCCACTGGTCCGGGTCGGGCTTCGTCTGGCCGGAGCGATAGAACAGAGGATGGACGCCGTTCTGGAAGCCGTCGTCGAAATCCGGATCGATATCGCCGTAGTAGATCGTGGCCAGAGCGTAGCCGCGGGACAGGATCTTTTCGACCGCCCAGCGACTGGCTGAAGCGCCGCGACTGTCCTCCCTGGCCCGATTCTCGATTACGCCCTTGGACGGATTGGGACGCATCCAGCTTTTCGAAAGCCGGATCCCCGGATCCTTGTGGATCGCGTGATTGCCTTGAAAGTTCAATCCCAGGAAGGCGGGCACGGGTCTCGTTACCGCATTCGGCAGGTAGATCAGGATGTCCATGCTAGGCCCGTCCTTCTTGCCCGTAAAGTAGACGGTTACCTGTTTCCGCGTGGCTGTGCCGCCCAGTGCCTGCTGGTCGCAATCGAACACCTCCCAAGTCAGGCCCTCGGGCCGGCCTGGACTGCGTCCGAACATGTGCGTCCGGAACAATTCCAGAATCTCGGGCCGGCGCTTGGTCCGCCAAGTCTCCGCGTCGGTGACTTTGTCGCCGTTGGCCATGACCAGCGGATCGGGCAGGGTGTATTGGGGAACCTTGGCTTCATCGTAATTCGCTTCCGCCGCCTGGGCCGCGGGGCGCGGGGCGCACAAGACGCAGGCCAGAGCCAACAGGACGACAACGCGGGGCAATCGGTAAAGGGCGTTCATGGGAACCTCGCTGGATGGATTGGGAATCAGCTGTCTATCGCCTTTGACTGTAAACCATTTTTCGCGGCGTCTCAATCCGTGGCAGCGGGCAGCCGGGTTGTTCGGCGTCGCGGGCAGTACCGCCCTCCGTTCGTCGTGCGGGAGCAGTCTGAGTGAACACTTGCGAAATCAGCCGCACTGCCTAGTACTACAGCGCCTAAGTTCGTTTCCTACATCGCCTCCGCAGTTCGGCGC